>NZ_CP156660.1:3042625-3346888 GCF_039851975.1 Desulfoscipio sp. XC116 | reverse complement strand
GCATGTTTAAGGACGAGGTCTTCGCCGAAAGACCGGAGGCGCTCATTAACATTAAAACAATACCTGATATGGATTATATAAGGGAAGAAGACAACATGTTGAAGATCGGCCCACTGGCTTTGCTTGAGGATATTGCCCACAATACATTGATTACCGATAAGTATACCGCGCTTGCTGAAGCAGCCCGGTATACGGCTTCTCCGCATATCAGAGAAATGGGCACTATCGGCGGGAATATATGCCAACACTGCCGTTGCTGGTATTATCGCTCGCCAAACAACAGGTTCAATTGCATCAGAAAAGGCGGAAAAGATTGTTATGCTGAAGAAGGAGAAAACAGATACCATTCCATATTCGGGAATGTCAAGGATTGCCTGGCGGTCAATCCGAGCGACACTGCTCCGGCTCTGATAGTATTGGAAGCCAAAGTGAAAACTTCAAAAAGAGTCATTGAAATGGCGGACTTTTACCAGACCGAAGACCCGATGAAGTTTTCAGTATTGGATGCTGACGAGATAGTGGTCGAAATACAAATCCCCGGGCCTTCAGAAAAGGCAAAGAGTAAATTCGAGAAATTTGCGATTAGGAAATCCATAGATTTTCCAATTGTAAACTGCGCGTCGCTGGTTGAATGCGAGGGAAATACGGTCAAGAAAGCCAAAGTATGTCTAAACGCTGTATTTGCCAATCCTTACGCAGCAAAAAAAGCCGAGGAATATGTTGAGGGCAAGTCCCTGGATGAAGCAACAGTTGACACTGCGGTTAACTTGGCTTTACAGGATGCCAAGGCTCTCTCAAGGAACGAATATAAGATTGAAATTTCCAAGTCATTGATCAAAAAGACGTTGTTAGCCTGTAAATAGTATTTTTTAGATGTAGAGCTTGGGCAGCAAAAGCTTGCCAAGCTCTACGGTATATCTGCGATGATGCGGGTCAACGCTTAAAGAGAGATATAAAAATATGCTGGAAAGGATGTAATTATGGCTTTAAAAATAGCTGTTTGTATAAAACAAATAAGTGATCCTGAATACTTTTCTCAGATCACCTTGGATCCTGTAACGGGCAGTATCCAAAGAGACAAAATCCCGGCCATATTAAACCCTCTGGATGAAAACGCACTGGAAGAAGGGTTGAGGATTAAAGATAAGTACTCAGGTAAATTAACTGTTGTAACTATGGGACCTCCCCAGGCAAGGGAAGTTTTGGATTGGGCCCTGGCTTTAGGGGCGGATGAAGCTGTTTTTTTATCCGACAGGGCCTTTGCGGGAGCCGACACTCTGGCAACCGCGTATACACTGGCGGAATATATGCGCAAAATAGGGAATCCCGATATTATTATCTGCGGAAACCAGACCGAGGATGGGGCAACCGGACAAGTGGCGCCGCAACTTGCCGAAATATTAAATATTCCCCATGTAACCTGTGTCAGTGAAGCTGGATTTATTGATGAAACAACCATAGTCGTTAAGCAGAACATTGAATATGGCGGTTATTTAAAAGTAAAAGTCAAACTTCCCGCTTTAATTGCGGTAGTTAAGGAAATTAATGAAGTACGGGATATTACTGCCGAGGGAATAATGGACGCGGGCGATAAAGATTTCACAACTTTAAGCGCGGCTGATATGGAGATTAACCTTGATTACATCGGTAATAATGGTTCACCTACAAAAGTAGTCGGCACTTCTAAGCAGGTGATAGACAGGCAAAAAGAAATATTGAGCGGTTCGCCGCAAGAGGTGGCCAAAAAAGTGGTAGAGAAATTAAACCGGGCAAATATTCTGTAAAAAGGAGAGCACAGTGAGTACAAATAACGAAATTTGGGTATGGGTCGAACAAAGAAATGGGAAATTAATGGATGTTTCCCTCCAAACATTAGGAAAGGGCCTGGAATTATCTCAAAATATAAGTGGAAAGCTGTCAGCAGTATTGATTGGTGATCATGTCGGCGACCTGGCTAAGGAATTGGTAAGCTACGGAGCACAAACGGTTTATCTGGTTTCGGATCCGCGGCTTAAGTATTACCAAAGCAATGCCTATACCAGAATAATAAGCGAACTCATTAACCAATATAAACCGGAAATTATGTTATTTGGCGCCAACAGCATAGGTATGGACCTGGCTCCCGCCGCGGCCGCCAGGGTAAGAACAGGTTTGACGGCCCATTGCACTGACTTGAGTATGGATATGATTGGCGATAAACCTCAGCTAGTGGCGAGTATTCCCGGTTTTAGCGGCGGTATGATAGTCAAGATCTCCTGGGATGCAAAGAGACCCTGCATGGCTACTTTAAGTTCCGGGACCGCGGAAAAACCGGAAAAAGATGAATCCAGGCAGGGAGTAATAGTAGAAGTGGACTATAAAGCGGCAGATGAAGATCTTAAAATACAAACTATAGAAATGGTGGAGAAACAATCTTCCGCTATGCCGGTAGAAGGCGCCGCAGTCGTGGTATCCGGCGGAAAAGGAATAAAGTCAGCCGAAGATATTAAACTTGTGAAAGAATTGGCGGAAATTCTAAACGCTGCCGTAGGGGGAACAAGGCCCGCTCTTGATGCTCAGTGGATAGCGGAAGACAATTTGATAGGTTCCAGCGGCAAAACTATAAGCCCCAAGCTGTTTATAAGTATCGGCGCCAGTGGAGCCGCTCATTACACCTGCGGCTTTCTTAAATCAAAGTACATTATAGCCATTAATAAAGACCCCCAAGCTCCAATATTTGATGTGTGCGATCTAGGTATCCAGGCTGACTTAAATGAAATTGTTCCTTATTTGATAGAAGAATTAAAGATGTTATAGCACACAAAATAGTTATGAAATAAGCGCCTCTCGGAATTGGGAAAAAGCGTTAACGCAGATGTCCGGTTTGGGGGAGGCAAGAAAGAGTACGGGTTGCAGTATTTCTCCTGTAAAAGCAATACTGGCACCAGTACCCTACTTTAAAAAAATTCACGAGTATATTGTAACAAGGTTGGATTGTAAAGACAAGATAAGATTAGTCGCAGGCGTTCCTTGATTGTCAGAGAATTCGCATGGCTTAAATCACTGTTCTATGTGCAGTAAACTTGCATTAGGCACCAGTTGCCTGATAACCGTTTCCTGACTACGCATTATATAGCATTTCAGGCTTATTCGTGGTTCTAATATAGATTTTACGAGGTGCTGTGAAACATGCAAAAGTGGAAGGACATATACGGAGAACTGAAAATGTATGTTGAGGAACATCCGGACGTCGATATTCAAGATAACCTTATAAACATACCCAAATCAAAACAGCCAACATTTTATTCTATGTTCGATAAGCTTAGAGATACCTATATCGCTGAAGAATTCCCTGCATTACTTAATGATGCCGGCCTCTTGAGCGCGGCTTACCTGAATATTGAACGGGAATTGATAAAACTTCTTGATTTAGATGATATTCTCATGCCGAATGATATTAAAAGATTTCTTCATAAGCCATTGGACCAAATGAGACGGGAAATATTCGACCCGTTGTTTGATTTGCTCAGCGGCAAAATAGAAATGCAAAGATTTATTTTAGATACAACAGTTAATATAAACGCGTCTTTTAAGCGGCTGTATCAAGAAGGTTATGAAAAATGGACAGTTCTTTCTTTATTGAGACTATTTGAACCGGATAAAATTTATTATGTGCCTCTTAAGAATCCGGAATCAAAGCAGGTGATAAAGCATTCGGTTACTGCTAAAGAATCACTTCCATTGCCTGTTGAATCAAAACAATTTGCTTTTGAGGTTGGGCGCAGACAAGCGCTGTTAGCTCCGGACGCCATAATTCATTCCGCTAGGCTGGATAAGTATGTCGCTTTTAGAACGGCTTTTTGCAGCGCCTTGTGGAGTGCCAATAGTTATAGTGATCAAAGAGAATGGTATTCAATTGAGTCACTTGTTGAAGAATACGGTTTTATCATTTTAAGGCCGGATCTATTAGTATATATTGATGATAATGTTGAGGCTGTCTCCATGGTGGCGGACGCGGAAAGAATTTGCAGGCCGGATATAGTTGTCGAATGTGTAAATGAAATGGATGATTCTAAAAACCTAATGAGGGAAAGACTGGAAAACATTAATTCGTGCTATGCAATTTTAAAACCGGTAGTTGGCGGCTTTGTAGTATCAAGGAAAAATATGCCCTCATACGTGCATGATGAACTTGAGGATGAAATTAATCAGATAGAGGTTGGTTTCGAAGGGGCAAAACTGGGGTCTATTATCAGTACGATTTAGAAAATAGCTTAGCAATGGCATTGTTTATTAAGGCAAAAACCACATATGAATAGTTGTTTGAAAGACTGCGGTAAAGGTAATTAATGAAAAAACACCACTCCTTTACGACCTGACAGTAAAACTAGGCAAAGTCTACCATACACTTTTTTGAGAAGCTCCCAACCCTCTGTATTATGAGGTTTGGGATTCTCAAATTTTGGCTAAGTTAATTTTCCACGAGGAGGAAATATAATGGATTTTTTAACTTTAATAATTGCTTTTTGTGGTGGCGCTTTTGGCGCGACTTTGGGAGCTCTTGGGGCCTTCGTCTTCACTGGCATTGCGGGATTGATAGGTATAACGATGGCTGTTTCAGGCGCGAGTTTTAATTTTCTGGGGAATGTTGCTTTCGGCACCTATTTCGGCCCGCATATATCCTTCGCAGGCGGTGTAGCAGCTGCAGCTTTCGCGAGAAAAATGGGATATATTGAATCGGGAAAAGACATCTTGAAATCATTATCGGGGTTAAAAAAGCCAAGCGTGTTGGTTATAGGCGGCATTTTCGGCATGATGGGCTATGGGTTAAATACAGGTATTGCTTTATTGCCGATTAAACTAGATACAGTGGCATTAACTGTATTTATCCTGGCAATTGTAGCAAAAGTTGCGTTCGGAACCTCGGGATTCGGAGAGATATTCGGTAGGGAGTCGGAAGATATTAAGAAAATCGGTGGACGGTATTGTATGCGGTGCCAAAACCTATGGCTGCCGTATATGTCTGCTACATGTGAAAAAACTATAATTGGAATCACTGCCGGTGGTGTTTCAGTTTACCTAACGTATTTGATGCTGCAAAATCCTGAAACTGCTCCGGTCGCTGCGTTTGTGGGATTTTGTATATCCGCGGTATCACTGATTATGATGTTCTTCGGAGCAGAGATACCTGTAACCCATCACATAACCATATGTGCTTCATATGCGGTAGTCGCCAGTGGCGGGAGTATCTGGTGGGGATTTGCGGCGGCGGTTGTGGCTGCTTTTGCAGGTGATTTTTTTGCAAGAACATTTTATTGTTACGGCGACACTCACGTTGACCCTCCGGCAACCGCTATTGCAGTTGTTTCGTTTGTGCTGATGACAATTATTCCAAAAGGCGTTTACGAAGCTGAATATATTGCTGCCGGTATACTGGCCCTGACTGTCATATACAGTTTTATATGCTATTCGCAGCAGAATAAATGCAAAATTGATGCCGCCGCCGGTGAGAAAACTGCTTAAAGAAGCCATGTAATCCGGTTGGAGGATATTGCTGAACTGTTGAAGATTGGTAGACGGCATATCTTTGTCCCGGAGCCCGGTGATGATTTGAATCGTCAGCCATACATATGATGGGCGCGGAGGTTATTACGCGGGGCATACCCATATTCTCCCCCTGCTTTCTTATACCATCATTGAATATTAGCTAACACAGTTAATATTTAATGATGGCGTTTTTTTGATAAATTATTTAAGGTTGCGTCCTGGTTAATAAACTTATAACCTCAAATCGGCTGTAGCTAAATTTGCTGCCTCAAGTATGTGATGAAGATTAGATAGCCACTGCGCACCGGTCGTGATTCTAAATTGACCAGTCAAATACCTATTTAAAATATTCATACGAAGTGATACACTACTAATGGTTACTATACATTAGAAACATCACGGGACTTAATAGAATCTGCAGGGATAGAAGCAGTGAGATGGTTAGGTATGTTACAATATTGCGCTTGCCCTATTGTTATCAAAGTGGATCTCTATATTCTAATTTAATAAAATATAGGATTGGTTTTTAATTTAAGGGATTTGCACAAACGGAGGTAGCGATTATGAGTTTTTATGGATTTAAACGGCCGGATAATTCTGTAGGTATAAGAAATTATTTAGGAATTATCTCTTGTTCAGTATGTGCCAATGAGCTTGCTGTGAGGATAGCTAACAGTTTGAACGGGGCTGTGGCATTTACTCATAATCAGGGTTGCTGCCAATTGAATGAAGACTTGAAAATTGTTGCAAGGACTTTGATATCACTGGCATACAATCCGAATTTATACGGTGTGATTTTCGTCAGTTTAGGCTGTGAAAATATTGATGTCGATAATATTGTATACCATGCCAGGCAATCCGGTAAGCCTATTGGCCTAATCAGTATTTGGGCTGAGGGGGGGCTGACCTTAAGCATATCTCAGGGCGTATTTTTAGGACAAAAAATGATTAGAGACGCTTCCGGGATAAAGCGTGTGGAGACATCAATTTCCGACTTGGTGATTGGTCTGAAATGTGGTGCTTCAGACTCTACTTCAGGCCTTATAACAAATCCTTCAATAGGGATAGTATCAGATAAAGTTGTTGAACGGGGAGGCACGATAGTTTTTGGAGAAGTATCTGAGTTTATTTATGCTGAGAACTTAATTTCAAAAAGAGGAGAAACTGACGATGTCTGCGAGGAAGTACGGAAACTGATCGTGCAAACAAAAGATAGAATTAATAAAAGTGACGATAATTACATAAAGGATCAAAAAGCTTTAATAAATTACAATATTGGTTTGACAACAATTGAAGAAAGGGCCTTGGGGTTTGTCTCCAAGTGTGGCAACCAAAAAATAAAGAAAGTGCATCGTTATGGGGAACGCGTCACCGAAAAGGGATTGAACCTAATGGATTTCCCCGGAAGGGAGCCTGAGGCCTTAACCGCGCTGGCTGCTGCTGGTTGTCATTTGGTGTTGCTTACCACGGGCATTGGGGACCCACATGGTTTTCCTTTCGTGCCTGTCATAAAGATAACTTCTAATGAAGAAACAGCACATAGGCTGGAAGACTGTATAGACCTGGATATCTCATATGTAACAGAGGGTTTGTTTGACTTGAATCAGTCCAGCAAATTGATTTATGAAGAAATGATTAATGTTATTCATGGTAAAATGACCAAGTCTGAAATAAATCGTTATCATACTTTCATGGGTATTTCTACGAATGGCTTAGTAGTTTAGCTGAAATGCCCCGGTAAACGGCGTCTGTAACTATAACGGTCCTAAGGTAGCGAAATTCCTTGTTGGAAGATTATAAAGGTTTACATATTTTTCATTCCGAGTTCCCGCGTAATGTTAAAAGACCAAGAAATACAAAGGATAAGACCGCACTCAAATAAATTTACTCAGATAATATATGGCTGAGTTTATTTTTGTTTAATATGGTAATGCTTTTGCCTGAAAGACGGATAAGGCCTGCACGTTCCATGTCGCGTAGCACTCTATAAAGCGAGGGCCTTGATACGTCCAGGCTTTCAGCCCAGAATTTCTTTGAAAAAGGCAGTATAACAGTCGTTCCCCGATAATATTTATTTAATTCATAAATTAGTGAGAAGGAGATTTTCTGGCTGATAGAATTATAGGATAGAAGTTCTGTTCTTATGTTAAGTTCAAGTATTTTGTCGGCGTAAAGTAAAAGAAAATTAGAAAGTATTGTCGTGTCCCGGGAAATCATGTTAAGCATTGTCTTTTTTGAAAATAAAAGCACTTCGCTGTCACATAAACTAATCACGTTGCAGGGATATGTATCCGCACGGGAAAAAACTGCCGCCTCGCCAAAAATTTGCCCCGGATACTTTAAGAAAACAGGCGTAACTTTTCCACAAGCCAGGTTCTTTATAATGGACCCAGGAAATGCGACACGATTTTGCGAGGGATAAGCGACACCAATCTCGAAGTAAAATAACTAAGTGAAAGGAGCATATCCCATGCAAAAAAAACAATGGTTACCGGAGCAAAAACTGCAGATAGTTCTAGAAGCCTTAAAAGAAGAACGCCACATAGGCGAAATTGCCTCGGAATACGGAGTACATGTGAGTGTGGTTCACCGCTGGAAGAAGGAGCTCTTAGAAGGCGCCGACAAGGTATTCGCCACCTCTAAGAATGCTAAAGCCGCTGCCCAAGAAAAGCGCAAACAAGAAGAAACCATCGAGAACTTATACGCGCAAGTCGGCCGTCTAACAACACAGTTGGATTGGCTTAAAAAAAAATCTAGCGGCATCTTACCCCGTGAATGAACGCAAAGCTATGGTGAATTGGGATATCACAAATTCACATTTAACCATAAAAGTTCAGGCCGAGCTATTATCCTTGAATCGAACGGGTTTATACTGGACTGCCCAAAAGGTGTCTAAACACGAAGTGGAGATTAAACATCTGATTGACAAGATCCACACGCAGCATCCATTTAAAGGCTCCAGGCGGATTGTTGACGACATAAATAACATGGATGATGTAGATTACAAGGTCAACCGCAAACGCATTCAAAAATATATGCGGGAAATGGGAATACGGGTGATTTACCCCGGCCCCAACCTCAGCAAACGTAACAGAGCTCAGTATGTTTACCCATACCTGCTTCGGAATGTCAAAGCAGCCCACCCCAACCATGTCTGGGGAATTGATATTACGTATTGTGCCATGCAAGGCCGCTGGATGTACCTGGTGGCTATAATTGACTGGTACTCCAGGATGATTGTTGGATATGAGCTCTCCGATACGATGAATAAGGAATTTGTCATTAAAGCTGTAAACAGAGCCATCGAAATACACGGAACTCCTATCATATTAAATTCTGATCAGGGCAGTCAATTTACCAGCCCTGTCTATATAAATACACTCAAAGAACATAGCATCAAAATCAGTATGGACGGTAAAGGTAGGGCCCTGGATAACGCTATTACAGAGCGCTTTTGGAGAACCATTAAATGGGAAGATATTTACCTGAAGAATTATGAAACCCCCCGTACTCTCCGACAAGGAATTGCTGCTTTTATGCGTTATTACAATTTCGAGCGTCCACATACATCTATTGGCAAGAGGACTCCAGCAAGCGCTTATTATGCTACTAACAACTTATCGCAGCAATCTGCATAACCAAGATATTTGAAAGTGGATGTAAACAAAGAGGCCGCCGGTCTTGACTCCATGTGCCGCTTAATAGATAACCCGACCGACGGATATACGCCAAAAAAATATTTGCCTTCGGTCGGGTTGTTTAAGTCTAGCACATGGAGTCAAGGCTCTCCGCTTCGCTCCGACCGCAAGCGGCGGCTAGGTTTTGTGAATAGGGATAACGTACCCTCCCTCTGGAGACCGCCACATTTTATGACTACTGTCAAATATTAGGCTAGCTAGCATGTGTTTACCTTAATGCGGCTTTCTAACGTATCGAAACATTCGACCATGAAGGCCTTGCTGTTAATACTTACTCAGTGTCGCTTTGAATTTGAAAAATTGTGTCTTGACATTGGGGTCCATTGTACTTTTCTACAACAACATGTCCTTTTAAAAGAATTCCAATGCGATTGGCGGACTGATCAATTCTAAAGATCTGTTCGCCTTTTTTATATCTTTCCACGGTATAATTTGTACCGGCTAATATTTTTTTGATTTCGTCGGTATTTTTACCTTTAAATAGCGGTGTTTTTTTTAAAATATTTAGCATGTCACCTTTTCCCTTTAAAAAGTTTCAAAAGTGTTTTATGAGATACAGAAAAATAATGCAGGCAACTATATTATAGGTGATAATGATAATCAATATCAACACAATGAATAAAACTTTGGAGGTTTTTATGTATTCGGTAGGTCTTGACCTTGGTTGTTCTACAATGAAATATGTGATTTTGAACAAAGAGGGGGGTGTTTTAAAAAGCCGGTGTACGTTTCATAAAGGCAATATTGAAAAAGCTGTCATGTCGTCTTTTACTGAGATAGAAAAAATGTTAGGAAACAGCAGAGTTTTTATCGGTATCACCGGGGATCTGGCTGCGGGATATAAAGCACTGTCAGCTTTCTATATTAATGAGACGACTTCTATCATAGAGGCTGTGGAAAATGAAGGGTCCGCAGCACGCTCCATAATGGAAATCGGCGCTCAAAAAGCTAAATATATAACGGGTTTTTCCAGGGAGGAAAGGGCAAATCTAGTATTTGCCATGAATGGCAGCTGCGCCGCCGGTACCGGTGCCTTTATTGAGGAACAGATTCAGCGCTTGGGGATTGATTTTGAACGGTTTGACAAAATGGCAAAAAAGGCAAAAGCAATTCCCGGTATAGCAGGACGGTGCAGTGTTTTTTCAAAAACCGATATGATTCATCACCAGCAGCTAGGCGTTGCTATCGAAGATATTTTGCAGGGGCTTGTCTATGCCCTGATACGGAATTATAAAGCAAACGTGGTGCAAAAACACCCGCTGCATAAGCCTGTGCTGCTCATCGGAGGTGTAATGTGTTCGGAAAATGTGGTTGGAGCGATAAAGGATATATTCGGACTTTTGGACGAGGACGTGATTCGTCCGGAACGCTTTCAATATTTTGCGGCAACTGGTGCGGCTCTTTGCGCAAAAAAAGAGAAAGATGCGGTGGAGCTTGGTTATGTCAGGGAGGGCTTTAAAAATGTGGATGAAGAAGAAAGCACGGCAATGGGAACTACTCTTGACGGATTCGGAAGCGGGGACAGCCTGAACAAGCATATCTGCAATTCTATTGGGGTGGGGGAAGGTTATCTGGGCATAGACATTGGTTCCACCAGTACGAATTTTGTAGTGATCGACGCTCAGAACAACGTACTATTCAATTCCTACCTGAGAACGGCCGGAAAACCGCTGGAAGCTGTGGAAAAAGGTATGGCGGAGCTTAAAAAATCTCTTGGTGAGGGCTTTTTGATAAAAAGCACCGGCGTCACCGGCTCGGGAAGAGTGCTTATTGGACAAAAGCTTGACGCCTCCCTTGTGGTTGACGAGATAACGGCGCAGGCACGCGGAGCCGTTCAGGCAGACAGCACAGTGGATACTGTCTTTGAAATCGGGGGGCAGGACTCAAAATACATCAGTATTAAAGACGGTATGGTTACGGATTTTGAAATGAACAAAATCTGTGCCGCCGGTACCGGTGCTTTTATTGAAGAACAAATAAAAAAGCTCGGCATAACACTTCAGGATTTTGAAGGCATTGCTTTAAAAAGCCGAAATCCTCTTGATCTTGGGGACAGGTGTACCGTGTTTATCGAAGGAAATATTGCAAAAGCGCTGGCCAAGGGCGAGAAAATTAAGGATATAGCCGCGGGGCTCGCATTTTCCATAGTTGGCAATTATCTTAACCGGGTAGTTGGAAACAGAAAAATAGGCGATAAAATACTGCTTCAAGGGGGGATCGCTTATAACCAAGCCATAGTTAACGCCTTTAGGGCAATGCTCAAAAAAGAAGTGAGGGTTCCAATGTTTTTCAGCGTCACAGGAGCATTGGGAAGCGCGCTGTTGGCAAAAGAAAAATCACGGCAAAGTCAAGAAAAGAAAGCGGTGTCCGAGGATTATGATATTGAAGAACTTAGTCAAAAAGCTTTTTTAAAAGGCTATACGGAAGAACGCGATCCGAATAAAAAAACCGTAGGCATACCGAGGGTGCTTTTCATCAATAAGCTTTTCCCCATGTTTAATGAAATTTTCAAAAACCTTGGTCTTAACGTGCTGCTTTCAAGGTCTACCGATGATGAGATCGTAGCGCTTAGCCGGAAATACAGCCTTGATGAAACCTGTTTTCCAATAAAGCTGATAAACGGACACGTGGCGCAGCTCTTGAATCAGGGCGTGGATTATATATTCCTGCCAAGCCTCCATACCATGAAGCATTCCTGCTCGAAAGCGCGCAAGGACTATGCCTGCGTATATATGCAGACGGCGGCAAAGCTTGTAAATAGAGTAATGGGGCTTGAAGACAGGGGCATCGTGTTAATATCGCCCGGCTTATCTTTTCGTTTCGGCAAGGATTATCTGGTGGAAGAGCTTGTAAGTATGGGGAAAATACTCAAGAAGTCAAGGTCTCAAATGATGTTGGCTGTCATGTCGGGTATGAAGCGATTTTTGGAGTTTGAAAAAGAGCTTGAGAATCTGGGAAGCGAGCTTATTGCCAAACTGACATCCGAGGAAAAAGTTTTTATAATAATAAGCCGCGCGTACAATATTGCTGACCCCAGGCTAAATATGCAGATCCCGGAAAAGCTGAAAAAAATGGGATATAAGGTTATCAGCCTGTCACATATCCCAGCCCATAATCTTGATATTGCAGAGGATTATCCTAATATGTATTGGCCCTTCGGCCAGCATATTCTTTCCGGTATAAAGATCGCGGCAAAGAATCCGCAATTATTCCCCATTTATATAACGAATCATGGGTGTGGGCCGGATACTGTCATTAGCCGGTATTTTAAGGAAGAAGCAATAAACAAGCCTTATCTTCATATAGAGACAGACGAGCATTATTCTTCGATAGGGGTTATGACAAGAGTCGAAGCCTTTGTAAATAGCGTGGAAAACTATTGCAAGAGCAAAAAGGATACCGGGAAAAACGTAAAAGGCAAACCCTGCGGCAAGCAAGAAGGAGAGAACCTGCCACCAAAGCTTTTACTTCCCTGCCTTTATCCATACAGTACTGTTTTTAGTGCGTTTTTAAGCAAAAAGGGAATAGCGGCCAAAGGAATGGAACCAACCGGCAAGGAATCAATGGATTTAGGCAAAAAGCTGTCGGTAGCGAAGGAGTACTTGTCCATGATAGCTCTGGCAGGCGATGTTTTGTTCAATGTAAAAAAGCGGGATGAAGAAAATTATTCGATATTTATACCAACCTGTGAAGGCAGCGAAGTACCGGGCCAATACTTCAAAGTTATAGAAAATGAACTTAAGAAGCAGGGGTATAACATGGGAATATTAGCCCCCTTTATTGAGGACATGCCGGATGATAAGGCATATGGCTATGAAGCTGCTCTTTTATTGGCTGCCGGTGATCTTATCATGGCCGCGGACAAGGAAGACAGGGACCATTATCTTGAGGCTATCCTGAAAATGATTAGGGAAAATAGTGTAAGTGAAAGCGCCCTAATAAGCGTAGCCAGGGAGATATCGGAAAGAACAGGGGGAAAAAGCAATAAAAAGAGGATATGTGTTTTAGGCGAGTTTTCTGTTTTATTCAATGACTTTTTAAACGGCTTTCAGCTTGAAGCTCTTGAAAAAAATCATAAAATTATCTATCAGCCGCTGTTTGAGAATTTATTATTTCTATGGTTTGACAAGCTGCGTGAAAATAAAAAAGGAAAGGATTCTCCGGATATTTTAGAAAGATTAGAGAAATTTTTATTCGAGCTCTCATCGGTGCTGGGTAAGCACAGCCCATTTGAAGAGAGTATTAAGAGGCTTTTGGAAAAGGCTGATAATAAGCTGGGGCTTTATGCCGGGGGAACCGGACGATACCGCATGAGCAAGTTGTTTTTTGCAAAAGACAAGGCAGACGGAACGATTATTATTAGCTCAATGTATGAAAATACCGCTACTGCTTTAAGAATACTTAATAGAGGTAATGAAGATGAAATAGAAAAGCCGGTTCTTGAACTGCAATTTGATCATAACGACCACAGCCGGAACGGAGAGTTGCTTGATACTTTTATAAAGTATTTACCGTAAACAATTTAAGTAATTAATTGGTTGGAAAATGTGAGGAGGAACATGAAATGAAAGATAAATTTATAAAGAATATACCCTTCGCGGAAGTCTTAAAGCTGAAAGAGTTGGTGGACTATTCGGAAGGCAGGGTAATTAGCAAGACATTGGTACAAAGGGATGATCTTACTATCACGCTATTTGCCTTTGATAAAGAAGAGGGCTTAAGTACCCACTCCGCAAGCGGAGATGCAATGGTATATATAACGGAAGGAAGTGTCAGAGTCACCATTGGAATGGATACAGAGGTCGAGGTTGTATTAAAAGAGGGGGAAACAGCGGTTATGCCGGCAAATATACCACATGCGTTGGAAGCTGTAGAAAAATTCAAAATGCTGCTTATTGTTGTTAAGCCTCAAAAAGAAAATATATAGCAGGTGGAGATTTTATGAACGACAAGTACATTAAAAATATAAATCATAAAGAGGCATTGGCGCTGAATAATTTAGTTGAATGTGTAAAAGGCGGGGTCGTAAGCCGCACTCTTGTCCAGAGAGGTGATTTTAGCCTTACATTATTTGCCTTGGACCGGGGGGAAGGTATAAGCGCTTACTCAATGCCCGGTGATACAATGCTGCACATATACGATGGCGGAGTTGAGGTTGTCCTTGGAGAGAGCGGAAGATTTACCCTTCAAGAAGGACAAACCTTAGTTGTCCCAGCAGATGTGCCTCATAGTATTGACGCGGTGGAACCGGCGAAAATGATGATTGTGATAGTGAAATCACAAAAAGAAGGGGCGGGAAAAAGTTGAGAAGATTACCGTATATTCTTGTTCTGGCTTTTATCATATTATCCTTGGTCACGGGCTGCGGCGATTCCGACAATACAGAGCAGAAGCAGGAAGGTCATGAAGGAACTGAACCAATTGAATTGAAACTGGGCATGCCGAAGGCTCCTCCAACCCTTCCTCTGCTTAGAATGATGGAGACCAATGCCCTGGGTGGAAATGTCAAGCTGGAGCTTGCCATTTGGGAGAGCACTGAAAATATGATAGCCATGGCTTCAGACGATAGCTATCCGATTATGGCGGTGCCGGTAAACGTGGGTGCGCAGCTCTATAACAAGGGAATCAATATAAAGCTTGCTAATGTCAATACGTGGGGCGTTATTTATCTCGTCAGCTCCGATCCGGCGGTCAAGGATTGGGCGGATCTTAGAGGTAAGGCTGTTTATATAGCATTTAAAGGGGCGCCGCCCGATATGATAACAAAATATTTGCTGCAAGAGAAGGGTCTGACCCCCGGCGAGGATGTGGAAATGATATATTCAACGCCTGCGGAAGTAGCCCAGCTTCTAAAGGGAGGGAAAATTCAAAATGCTGTTAATATCGAACCCTTTATTCAGGCCGGTAGAAGTGAAGGAGATAATATACGGATAATAGCCGGTTACGGTAGCGAATGGAGAAAGATACAGGGTGATGAATTTGATTTGCCCAATGCCGGAATAGTGTTCAAGGACAAATTTATAAACGAGCATAGGGAGCTTGCGGATAAGTTCCAGGCGGAATATGAGAAGGCTTTGAAGTGGACTGTTGAGAATCCGGGAGAAGCCGGGGCTCTTGCGGAAAAACACCTTGGTTTTAAAAAGGAGCTCATAGAAAAAGCTATGCCTAATCTTGCGCTCAAATATAAGTCTGCAATTGACGCAAAGGCAGAGCTGGAGAAATATTATAATGTCTTATCCGGCTTCGAGGTGCAATGCATAGGAGGCAAGCTGCCTGATGAAGCATTTTATTACGGGAAGTAAAAAATACGGCTTGGTGACACTATTAATTATACTTGCCGCATGGGAGGGGTTATCACTGGCTTATTCGCCGGTGATGATCCCAAGCCCTCAGGAAACTTTCATCGAGCTTTTTAGCACTTTAGGGACAAGAGATTTTTACCTGGATGTGCTTATAACCATCGGTCGGTTGCTGATTGGCATTGTGTTGGCGGTTGTTGTGGGAAGTGCCGCCGGTTTTTTTGCGGCGGCAAATGAGGGATTTAAGAATTTGTTGAATCCGCTGATCAATATATTGCAGGCCGTACCGCCAATATCGTGGCTGGCGCTGGCGCTAATATGGTTTGGGGTAAATGGACAGGCCACGATTTTTATAATCTTTATGGCCGCGGCTCCGGTCATGATAATTAATGTTATGGAGGGCATAAAGAATATTGATGTAAAGCTATTGCATATGGGCAGGATATTTGGCTTTTCAAAGTTCAAAATACTTCGGCATATAGTACTGCCTGCGTTAAAAGCTCCTTTTAAATCCGGCCTTGAAATAATTATTGGCTTAGGGTGGAAGCTTGTAATAATGGGCGAAGTGCTTAGTTCAAACTCCGGGATAGGAGCTGAAATAACCAATGCGCGCCTGAATATTAACACCGCAAGGCTTTTTGCTCTAACTATCGATGTGGTGCTGCTTTATTATATTTTTGACAAAGGGCTGCAAAGTATATTTAAAACAAAGTACGCCAAATCGAAGGGAGATGTCTATGATTTTAACACTTGAAGACATAAACATCAGCTTTGGTGGCAGAGATGTGTTTAAGAACTTTTCCCTTAGCATAAAACGGGGAGAGATTACGGCGATAACCGGGCCATCCGGTTGCGGGAAGACTACCTTGTTGAATATAATATCCGGGACAATAAAACCGGATGCGGGACAAGTCAATAACATGAGTAAGAAGATAGGGTGCATATTCCAGGAAGACAGGCTTCTGCCATGGAAAACGGTGTTTCAAAATATACTGATCGTGAGGGAAAATACTGAAAAAAATAGTACCGACAAGCTTATTTCAGACGTAGGACTTTGTGGTTTTGAAAACTATTATCCGCATCAACTGAGTGGGGGTATGAGACAACGCTGTGCTATAGCGCGTGCTTTTAATTATGAAGGGGAATTGCTTTTGATGGATGAGCCTTTCAGTTCATTGGATATTAATATTAAACATGACATAATGGAAAAAACGTTAAAGCTTTGGGATAAGACAGACGTTACCATAATATTTGTGACTCACAATATTGATGAAGCCGTATTTATGGCTGACAGAATTTTTATACTGAAAAACTGTCCCGCCCAAATAGCCGGTGTGGTTGAGAGTCGCATTAGAAGAGAACAAAGTAAAGACAGCGCTTATATAAACACAGTGAAAAAAAGTGTGCTTGCGCTTACCGCAGGGGGGACTTATCCCTGTCCTGTCCTCTGACAAGGTCGCATAAAGCAGATTCCCCCCAGTGTCATGGAAATGCTTAGCTTTTATTAGTTTAATGAATAGAGTATTCCGTTTTTATCAAATTCCAAGACTCCCAATTCTATAAGTGGGAGTTCCCAGTTTCACTTCAGATGGGGTGGAATCCCCATCTGAAGCCCCGAAGTTCGGCTTTAGCTGAACGAGTTCACTTCAACTGGCTAGATATACCTCGGCTGAACTCCTCTTGTTATATAAAATCCCTCCGTCGGTATTGATATACCATTGAACAAAGCCGTCGGCGGTTTTGGCGGCCTGCCCGCCGCTGATTTTAAATATTCCCGGCTCATAAGATTTTTTTATGGCTTTTCCCGCAGCCGAAGATTGTGCTTTCAAGAGTAGTTACACATCCCTTTAAAGACAAACGTGAAATTATGTCGCATACATTTAGACTCTGCCCGGGCTTTTGAATCAAGTTGATGGATATAGGCAGGTGTAAAGGTTTAATTTTGTTTAGTAATTTCGTAACCTGCTTCCCATAACATGTGCCAAGCCCGTTCAACTGAGAAACCCCTGTTTTTTTCAGTTTCAGATTCTGTATCCCTTGGATTGGCTCCATATTCCGCATAAAGTTGGTTCACACCGGCTAGTAGCGTCATGGGGGTAACTTCATGGGCATTCATGGCTCTTGGGGGAAGGGTGACGATCCCGGCAACGGCAGCTATTTTAGTTAACTCTATGGCGGGAATTTGTCCCTTATCATACAAGGGTGTTCCTTTGACCGGTATACGTCGCATAACGGCCATTACTTGAGCATTATAGTATCTTGCTCTAAGCATTTCGGTCACCAATTCATCATATGTATGTTCCGGACCAATGGGCTCAACACAGTAATATAAGTCTAAACCGGCGTCACGAATGGCATTGAGAGTATTTATCCTGGTTTCAGGCTTTATTGTGGTGTCAATACCTTCTCTTAATCGGTTAATATGATAAGCACCTGTAAATCCCGCCTCTTTAAGCTTCCTGGCAGCTTCAAAATTAAAATCTCCTATATTGGCAACAAATCTAATATGATCAGGCAAGTGCTTTCTTATCACTTGGGAAGTTTCCAGAAAGCTACTGACCGGGTAATCGGCGGTGGTCATTAAGAAAAGGTCGTTAATACCATTGGCAATGAATAATTCCAGCTCCGACAATATCTCTGCAGCGTTTTTCCTCCAAGTAACGGGTAAAGAATAATGGTCTCGCCCCATGGAGCAAAATTTGCAGTTAACGGAACAGGGTTCGGCATTTATGCCTATTTGAGCAAAAACCAGCCCTTTGTTGTTAAATTTAGTGCGGGAAATGTAATTTGCAGTAGAAATTAATTCGTAAAAGTCTTCGCTCCGGTAATCAATGTTTAGCAATTTAATTGCTTCATCCTTATTTAGTAACCTCCCGTGCCTGGCGGACGATAATAAACTATGGATCGACATACCTATTCCTCCTGTATTACTTTTATATTCATTATATCATAATTCGCCCGGAGGACTCCCGCCTCTATAGACGGGAGAGGCTTCAACCAACGCTATTAATGTTTTATACTTCAGAGTACACACTTTGTGCTTTTTCCGGCAATAACTCATATATCGCTTGTGCTTTTGGGGATCCGCATTTCCGTATCAAGGGCAAGCTTAGCATCCTTTCAGCCTGGCAGCACCGTTAGCGACCAAGCAGTCACCGATACCCCAAGTTACCGACCGGTACACCGTCCGTCCAATTAAGAATCCCAGGTCGGTTGCCGCCCCGGCATAGGGGTGCGGTTTTCCTCTTCCGGTGCAAGCGATGACGATGGCGTCATTGGTGGCGCCTGCGGCCGGTGTACCGTAAGGCAGGCGAATGCCGGACCGCATCACCGCCATTGTTTTGGCTTCCGCAGCCGTGATTAAGGCGTTGAGCATGGCAGCCTCGGACAGATTCCCGTCAATCAGAACCACTAGGTTAATTGCACCCGGCGCGGTTATGCTTGTCTGAGCGGCAACACCTTCGTCCGAACAGGCACGATCCACCTCGGCCGCGCAGAGTGTGGCCACCGCCAGTCCTCGTTTTGTATCGGAACTCATTACCGTGTGTCTAACGTCAACCGCCGTCATTAAACCCAAAACCTGTTCACCCAAATTCATCTTTTTAGCCAAACAGGCAAGATATTCAGCCGGATTGTCACTGGTGAATTTTTTTCCCACAGTATGGCTTATAATAAAATTGACCCGCTTTCGCTTCACCTCCATGACCGTAGAGCTTAAAATCTTTAACCGGCGCAGAGAAACAATTAAAAAAGTACGCCCCCCCGCCAGATAAAATCTAATACCTTTAATCGGAACATCGGAGTTGAAGGCGGTAAGTTCTTCAAGCATTTAGTCTCACTCCACTCGCCGTTTTTTACAACCCTTTCGGGTAAATTGCATAAACAACATCCCATCTTACGGACACAGTATGAAAATGATCCCGCCTTGTATCCATATGTTGCCGCATATGACCGCCGCCCCGGCGGCAAGCGGTTGGCAACAATTTCTTTGAAATAAGTTCCCGGTGAGCTTGCCCACCGGGAATAATTAAGGAGAGAAAGAGTAGGGTTTTAAAAAATATATCAAGCCTTTATAAAAACCTGCCTCTGAAAACCCACGGGCTCGTCCCGGAGGAGGTTCACATGGAAATATAAGAACCCGGCTTTTCCGTAAAAGCCGGGTTCTTCCCAAAGGCATGCTACCTTAAAGTCCACACCCTGTCAGCACCTGACCTTTCCACGGAAGGCGATACTTTATTCTTTGCCCAGGCAGGTCTCCTGACTCATGGTAAAAAGCACATCCTCCCGCCTTCCCGGGCTAATATAATACCCAGTGGCATTTGAAAGGTTGTTTCCCACTTACAGTGGCCGGACCGTCCGGGATTTGCACCCGAGTTCCCTTTTCACCCCCGGCATAACCGGAGGCGCCTGAACAAATTATTTAATTATTATGTATATTAACACTATGCAGTTATCTTGTCTATTATTATTTAATGAAGGATACTCCCCGGAGAAATTAAAAACAATTGTCCGATAAATTTTTAGTTTTTTCAAAAAAAGATATTGGAAATATAGAAAATAATGTGCTAAACTGTAGTAAATATTACCAAGGCTTTTATGCAATCAATTAATTGCCTAAAAAATTGCATATCGTTTCAAGTGTCCCTCCGGGCGTACGGCCCCGGGGGAAGAATAGGGAACCGGGTGCAAAACCCGGACGGAACCGCCGCTGTGAGCGCCGAGGCCGCATCCGTCGACGAAAGTCGGTCACTGGGAAACCGGGAAGGCAGGGTGTAGGCCGCAGGAAATTTTTTACCATAGGCGCAAGTCAGAAGACCTGCTTGGAATGGCCCTGCCCGTTGGCAAACGGGTGACAGGGCTGATCGTGTGGCGCAGGAATACGGCTGTGGCAATCCCAAGGGATTGTCGCAGCCGTTTTTTGTCGTTTTAGCAACCGGCGCTGCGACGCTAGTGTTCAGACTTAAAACATAATCCGGGGCAAAAGAACAAAAATTCAGCCCCGTGCAGATATCGGACTTTGTCAGTGAGAGGTGATGCTTATAATTTAGCGCGGCTACTCACCGAGCGGGAAAAAAATTAAATCACAGGAGGATTGTCTATTATGAGAATCAAAAAACAAAAGCTGCTGAGCCTTATGTTTGCGGCGGTTATGGTATTCGCGCTTTTCGCGGGTTTCCCCGCGAGCGCGTTTGCAGACAGTACCATTGACGCTACGGTAGTGGTTGAATTTTACGGTGCGGACCCAACGGAATGGCCCACTACGGTTAATGTGCCCTTCGACATCAACAGCACATATGAATGGCACGACACGTTGCCGCCGGACAACTACTATAATGAACATGTAGTCTTTCCGGCTGACCGCCCCTCGGTACTTGACGCATCCTGGCAGGCATTTGAGGAAATGGGTATAGCGGGCGATGAATTTATTTGGGGCTGGGATAAGAAACCCCATGCGGACGGCACGGTTGAGTGGCGCGGGGTATGGGTGGACGGGATGTTCGACATGGTAACGGCGGATTCGGGCAATTCATACCTTCCAACTCCCGGGCACGATGGATATTGGGAGGGTGACGCCTGGCTTTATGAAGTGCGGGACGCGGACGGCAATGTGGTTGTGCCGGCCGACCCCACGATGACCAGCGGTCTCTATGCGTCAAACGTGGAGCTTACGGATGGGATGACCATTACCTGGAACTACACAACTTTGTCGTTCTACTATCCATATGAAGATTAACCGGATGAAGATTAACCGGCGGCGCAAGTTGTCACGAAACACCCGCCGTCAATAACGGCCAAGGCCGCCGGCGGGCGACATGCACCGGGGGGAACGGAACAGCTTTGCCCGTTCCCCCCAATGTTTACAGGGGGAGAGCAAAAATTGAAATACAAAAAAGTTTCCAAGCGTTATTTGGCACTGTTGCTGACGCTGGTCATGCTATTCGCGGCGCTGCCCGGCACGGCCATGGCGGGCGGCGGCATCGCCGGTGTGACGGCGGCCGAAGCGCCTGCGAACGGGGCAACACCGGGAAGCGCCTCGCCGGATGAAAAGGGACCGGCGGCGCCTTTCTTTACCCGTGATCTCAGCCCGGACGTTGTCACCTACAGCGTCGGCGCCGCGGCGGACGCCCTCACGGTGCGGGCCGCCACATACGCGGCGGACGGGGGCGCGATCACTTACCAGTGGTACAGCAACACCACCAACAGCGTCGACGGCGGAACGCCGATCGCGGAGGCCGCGGCCGCCAGCTACACGCCGCCCACGACGGCGGCGGGCACGGTCTACTATTACGCCATCGTCACTAACACCCTCGAAACCGGCACGGCCACGGCGGCCAGCAGCATTGCCGGCGTAATGGTGACCGAAGCGCCGGCGGGCGGGGCAACGCCGGAAGAGGCTCCAGCGGCGGAGAAAGCGCCGGCGGCGCTCTTCTTCACGCAGGATCTCAGTCCGGACGTTGTTACCTACAGCGTCGGCGCTGCGGCGGACGCCCTCACGGTGCGGGTCGCCACATACGCGGCGGACGGGGGTGCGATCACCTACCAGTGGTACAGCAACACCACCAACAGTGTCGACGGCGGAACGCCCATCGCGGCGGCCGCGGCCGCCAGCTATACCCCGTCCACGACGGTGGCGGGCGCGGTTTACTATTATGCCATCGCCACCCACACCCTCGAAACCGGCACGGCCGCGGCGGCCAGCAATATTGCCGGCGTGACGGTGACCGAAGATGTATACAATTATATTTCAAATTTGAGAATCTATGCAACTCAGAGCGGCATCGTTTCCCCCGATGTGCCTAATTTTACTTTTAGCCCGCATACCACCGATTACCGCATAAACGTGACCGACGGGCAAAGCCTTTACAAGATTGATATAACCTGGGGGAACAATTTGCCGGAAAACGTGTATGTGAAAATAATGAAGTCGGGCTCGCAAGTAAAAGAAGCGGCGGCAAGTGACGCAAAGCATGGCGTCACTTCTATCAGTCCGGCTACTCTTTTTACTGGGTGTAAGCTTGATTCCGCATCGCCGCTGCAATTTTCCATTGTCATTGGTATCAAAGACGGCGGAACATACAAGCAAACAGATACCTATGACTTCACCGTCCGGCGTGAGGAAGCCCTTAAATCGCTGTTGATCACCGACGCAACCGATGCCGATATTAAGTACGACACCACGCCAAGCTGGACGGTAAGTGTCCCCGAAACGAAAAACATTCACACCCGCCAATATACTGCGGTTGTGCCGGAGGGAACCGAGGCGCTGAAGATTACCGCCCTTCCAAGAACCCTTAAGGACACGGCGGTGTATATCGGGGATCGGAAGGTGGACGACCCTGCCCAGCCGCACCGGATTACCCTTGGCGACTTTAACGTGGTTGACAATAAAATTACCATTCCCATCAACCTCCGCTATGAGGGCTCCGGCGCCGGCGCGGACACGGAGTATACGCTGACGGTCAGCTTGTTTGATCATTCTCCCGTTATCACCGGACAACCGGCGAATGTCAACTGTGAAAAAGATGAGGATGCCGAACTGTCTGTGCAAGTCCAAACACCCGAGTCCGGAACATTGAGCTATCAGTGGAGACGGTACACTTCAAACGCAAATCCTGTTTTCATAAACGGCGCAACGGAAGCCGCCTATTCTGTTCCTACGAGCTACGCCAGCACGTATGATTATGACTGCATCGTGAAAAACACGGTAAACGGAGTCGAGTATCAAACGATTACCGACAGGGCGCGGGCGACGGTCAATCTGACCTATATATCTCCAATCGTATTTCTTTTGCAGCCGGGACACGGAGATTACAAGAAAAGCTATTTTTGCAATGAGAAGCCGGAATCAGTTAGATTTGCTGTATACGCGCCTGACGAAGGGGTTTCTACAGTAAATAATGTATCCTATGCATTGTTCTATAATACAACCGCAAGCACAGAGAACGGTGTTTTGGTAAACGATTACCCTGATACTAGCGGGCCGTACAATGTTGGGGATATACATGGATTTAAACGTATTTTCGAATCATTCGCCCAAGAGGAACCCGGGACGTATTATTACTATGTCGTTGCCAAAGCATACGCCGCTGGATGCGAGCCGGTTGAGACGGTAAGCGATTTTTTGGAGATAACCTTTTCTGAAATGGGCGACCTCGTGCCGCTGGCCGGTTCGGGAAAATCCTCCGATCCGTATTTGATTACGTCCGTTGCCGATCTGGAGGCCATCCGGGCACTCATAAAGGACGGCTACTATCTTGAAGGACAGCATTTCAAGCTGACCGCGGATATTACTCTGCCCGTTGGCTGGGAGCCTCTCGGTGAGATAATCGACCCGACTATTACGCAAACAATAGAAGGCAAAACCTATCTAAACCCTCAAAACGGTAAAAATGTGGCGCCGTTCAGCGGCAGGCTGGATGGCGACGGACACACCATTACCGTGCCGGAAAACGGACTGCCGCTTTTTAATTATGTCCGCAGCGCCACGGTGAAAAATTTGAATATCTACGGCGTTAAGATTGCCGGCGCCGGTCTTGTGGACAAATTATTTGTCGACTATGGCACGGACGGCGAATATGCGGTGGGCGACCCGGCTATGATCACCCTGGACAAGGTTACCCTGCAATCCGGCAGCAGTACGCTGCGGTCCGGATTGCTGCAGGGCTCCGGTTCAAGTGTAAATGATATTAGCATTACCAATTGCACGGTAGAGGAAGATGTAATCGTTGGCTACGATCGCAACTCTAAGGCTATTGGCTCTTTTGTCGGGGAACTTAACGGCGTGATAAAATCCAGCGCCAGTTACGCAAACGTTTACGGAGCAGATTATGTGGGCGGTCTGGTGGGTGCAAAAGGTCAGTCGATGGGCGACTGTATGATATACAACTCGTTATTCCAGGGCAACGTACACGCCTCCGGAAGGTTCGCGGGCGGCATACTCAGTATGGGGTATGGGGGGTGTGCTAACCCAGTCCCCGTCACGATTCGGAACTGCCTGGTAATCGGCAGCATTTCGGGCGGCAACGCCGTGGGCGGCGTGTTCGGCGGCGAAAGCGGCTTGGTCTGCGCTTGGAACGAAAGTTGGATTACCGATAACGCGTTCATCGGACAAGTCAGCGCGGACAAGGAGAGCACCATTGCCGGCGCCAGCGGCAAATTTGCCGGTGGTATCGTGGGCTTCCTGCGCAGTGTCGATAAGGCGCAACATATTTCCAACAACTATTTTCATGACACCGGCGGCAGTGAGAAAAACGGCATTGGGTATATCGGCACCATTATTTACACCGACCACAGCGAATATGGCGAGCAGTGGGGAATAGCGGACGAATTCGTTATTAACGATGTCTGCAAGCCCATGAGCGCAGCGCAATTTGCTGACGGTACGGTTGTCAAGCTCCTGAACGGCTCTGAGACAAGTTACAGGAATTGGTGCCAGGGCGAAAAATACCCGTATTTGAGCAGCGAGCCAATTGTCCATAGCTTGGAACTCTCCGGCGAGTACAAGACCCAGTACTACATTGACGAACCTCTCGACCTGTCCGGTATTGACATTACGGCGCACTGGTCGGACGGCGCCGAAACCAAGCCGGCGTTGAGCGACGTTAAAGTGTCCGGCTATGACAGTTCAACCCGCGGGGTAAAGACGGTGACGCTTGCCTACGGCGCGGCGACGGCGGAATTGACAGTAACTGTTTTGATCCGCCCGGGTCCGGACCCGGATCAGAATACCATCAAGGTCTATTTGACACTATTGGGCGCCGACGCGCGCGGCAAAGATTATACGGGCACTCCGCAAACCTTGAAGAACAACAACCTGAAAACCTGGATTCCGCGGACCGCGTACGAGGTTGACTTGAACGCGACGGTTTGGGACGTTTTAAAAACCGCTCTTGACGAGAAAGGTTGGAGATACTCAAACCCGAACGGCAACTATGTGGAATCAATAACCAAGGACGGCGTGACGCTTGCGGAACTCACCAATGGAGGACTTTCGGGCTGGATGTATACCCTCAACGGTACGCATCCGTCACTCGGTGTCGCGGAACAGTTCCTGGAAAATGAAGATAGAATTGTGTTCCATTACACCGACGACTATACCCAGGAAGAAGGCACCGAGAAGTGGGGCGGCGGCACCCCGACGGCCGCATCGGATTCCGCCGCTTTAGCTCCGAAGGTTACGGCGAAGAACGGCGTTGCGTCGGCAACCGTCTCGGCGGCCGATATGGCGTCCGCGATTGCCGCGGCCAAGAAAAACGGCGGCGCTTCCATTCTGATTGCCCCGGAGATCGCGGGAACGGCAAGCAAGATCAGCGTGAACATGCCCAGGGAATCCCTGGCCTCCATTGCTACGGAGACGGACGCCAATCTGGTAGTGAAGACCGCCGTCGGCAGCCTCACCATCCCCAACAGCGCTCTGGCCTCCATCGCCTCCCAAGCTAAAGGAAGCGCGGTCACGGTGAGTCTGGCGCGTGTGGACAACTCCTCCCTGACAGCGAAGCAGCAAGAGGCGGCGGGAGATAACCCGGTCTATGACCTCAATGTCACGAGCGGAGGAACGAACATCTCCGGATTCGGAGGAAAGAGCATCACCGTCTCCCTCCCCTATACCCTGCAAGAGGGAGAAGACCCGGCAGGAGTCACCGTCTGGTACCTGAACGATGCTGGAGAGCTGGAGCAGATAGCTTGCACTTACGACCCGGGAACCGGGATGGCCATCTTCACCACGGACCACCTGTCCTGCTACGTGGTGGGCTATGCCGAGGCAGCGCGGGAAGCTGTAACGCCGGCCTGGGCCAACCCCTTCACCGACGTGAAGCCGGCCGACTGGTTCTATAACAGCGTGGCTTTTGCTGTGCGGAACGACTTGTTCAGCGGCACAAGCGCCACGGCTTTCAGCCCCAATGAACCGATGACCCGGGCCATGCTGGTGACCGTTCTGTACCGCCTGGAAGGCGAGCCTGCCGTCACGGGCAGCAACAGCTTCACCGACGCAAGGAGCGGCCAGTGGTACACCGACGCCGTTATCTGGGCCAATGCCGAAGGCATCGTGACCGGCTACGGCGGCGGGCTGTTCGGACCGAACGACAGCGTTACCCGCCAGCAAATGGCGGCGATTCTGCATAACTACGCCAGGCATAAAGGCTATGATGTGACAGCCACAACTGATCTGGCGGCTTTTAACGACGCTGCCAAGGTTAGCGACTGGGCGCGGGAGGCCGTGCAATGGGCCAACGCCGCGGGCCTGATTACGGGCCGCACGGCGACCGGCCTTGCGCCGGACGGTACCGCCACAAGGGCCGAGGTGGCCTCTATCCTCATGCGCTTCTGTGAGGACGTTGCCGGATAGACGCAAGACCCTTGAAACAGTCCGGCAGATCACTTCCGTGCCCCTGCGCCGCGCCGCGCCGGTGCGCGGGCCGGACCGCGACACACGACGTAAAACAGGTCCCGCTCAAAGCGGGACCTGTTTTACGTTTCTCCAAAAACTTCCTAAAAGGAACATTCCCTCACTTGTTAATTATTTAACCAACTAAATGAATTTTGATTCTGGAGACAGCATCCAGTCTGGCCTTTTCCCGTGCATAGGCCTTTTGCCGCAACCTTTCATCGGCGCTTATTTCTTCCAGCATATCTATGGCCATAGCTAATTCCTCCTTACGGCCCATTAATTTTTGGAGTAAATCTTTGCCGTCCGATTTATGGGCGTTTTTCATAAAGGTCAGCCAATATTCCGCCGCGTTCATCTCTCCCGGAGGCGCTATTTCTAGCATATCGAATAATCCTGTACTCAATCAATAGTGGAATAAAATCCGAAATTGAATTATTCTTATACTATGTAAAAAAAGTTCGAGGAGGTCTTAAATTATTAATGAGTATAATGTTTGAACAAACAGCTATTGGCAGTATGGTATTGTCTAATCGCTTTGTCCGCTCGGCAACCTGGGAAGGTATGGCCGCCGATGATGGATCCGTTACCCCCAAGCTGATTGATACAATGGTTGAGCTTGCCGGAGGCGGCGTGGGCTTAATTATTACAAGCCATAGCTATGTCCGGCCGGAGGGAAAGGCGGGTCCTTTTCAGCTTGGCGTGTACAAGGACGAACTCATACCCGGACTGCGGGAAATGACCAAAGCTGTTCACGATTACGGCGCCAAGATTGTTATGCAGATTTCCCATGCCGGTAGATTTGCGGCAAAAAAACTAACCGGTCAAACACCGTTGGTCGTTTCAGAAGAACCGGGTAAAGGATACCATGAAATAACCGATCGGGATATATGTGATTTAGTGATTGCTTTTGCTGATGGGGCAGGTAGGGCTAAGGCGGCCGGCTTTGATGGGGTTCAAATACATTCAGCTCACGGCTACCTGCTCAGCCAGTTCCTATCACCGGTATTTAACCGACGCCGGGATGCCTACGGAGGAGATATCAAAAACAGATCCAGCGTTCTTGTTAGAGTTTACCAGGCAGTTAGAGAAGCCGTGGGTGAAGATTTCCCGATATTGATTAAGCTGAACTGCAGTGACTTTAATGAGAGCGGGTTAACATGCGAAGAATCCCTTCAGGTTGGCCGGATACTGGCCGATGAAGGACTGGATGCCATCGAATTAAGCGGCGGACTGCTTATAGATAAAAAACTTTCCCCCAGCCGCACCGGCATAAAAACAGAGGAAGATGAGGCCTATTTCAAAGAAGAGGCCCGTCGTTTCAAAAATTCCATCTCTATTCCGCTAATACTGGTGGGCGGTATGCGTTCCTTTTCGATAGCCCAGCGCCTGGTTGAAGAGGGAGTAACAGATTATATTTCCATGAGCCGCCCGTTAATCAGGGAGCCTAATTTGATTGACCGCTGGAAATCCGGAGATCGTCGCAAAGCGGAATGCATATCGGATAATAGTTGTTTTATAGCTGCGGCATCAGGTAATGGGGTATCCTGTAAAATCAAATAAAGATAAAGCTAAGATCACAGGTATTTCAACTTCATAGCAACCTCTCATGGAATATACCTCTTAATGCCTCTTAAAGCGTGGTATACCATCTTTTCAAGGGGTCTCTCATCCGGTAACTATTTCCCCGTAAGTTAAATACAAGCACAGCAGCAGCCGATTTAAAATGGCTGCTGCTGTGCTTGTATTAGTAAAAAAGGTTGCCCATGCGGCAAAATTAAGATACATATACATATTGAAATCCCAACCCCAGAGCCTGGATCGGCGTTATAGACAGTGTCGGGCGGGCGATGCCGTGAAAGGACCAGCATTTATAAGTATTAGTTATAAACAGAATTATAAATAAAAATTGGTCAAAAAAAATTATACATAATATAATTTTTATAATATGACTTATCGGTTGGTTTGTCTTAATGAAGATGTTGCTATTAAAGAGTTAATGTACAGTTGATATTAAATTATTATCAGCTATAAAGAAGTGTTCTATTGTTTTGAAGAAATGTTCATAATAATTATTTTAAGTTATTATAACTATTCCTGACGATTTAAAATATATTTTGTTTTATATGCAGTTTTATATAATGGAGGAGTAATTATGAGTAATAGTATACCAAGGTCAAATCTGGTACTAAACGACATGGAGAAGATGATCATTAGGAAAGCCGGCATAACAGTACATTATCCGGGAAAACATACGGTATTTGCCGTTGGTGATATTTCTGATCGGGTATATCTAATTGAGAACGGATGGGTAAATATATACAGGATTTCCACAGAAGGCAGGAAGGTTTCAGTAGGCAGTATTCGTAATCCAGGGGAATTGATGGGCTTGTCTGAAACAATATTGGGCATAAACCGGACTTGTTTTGCCTGCACCATTGGTAACGTATCCATGGTAATGATGAGTAAGCAAACTTTTGAGCAACTAATGGAAGAACACAGCTTTTTATCCATTAAAGTGGCTAAATTACTTGGTGCCAGGATGCGTGAGGCTGAGGGCATCAATTACGAATTGGTCTGCAGGCAAGCTCCCGGTAGATTAGCCCTAATGCTAATGCGGATGGGTGAGCGAATGGGTAAGCAGACCAATAATGGAACCTGCTTAAATTTAAACATAACACACGAAGAAATAGCCAATATGGTAGGAACGTCACGGCAGACGGTTACTTCGTTGTTGAACACTTTTAAACAAGAGAAAAGCGTCATCTTTGAAGGCAGAGCGATACGGGTTATTTTTCCTGATAAACTGGCCAAATGGGTTGTATAAATTAGCTTGGTATCTCTTGATCATGGCCTGAAAAAGCGGAAACCAGGCCCAGTGCCAGATAGATGCCACCGGAAACGTATCGTTGCCTTTTTTGTAAGGCGCCTCGCTGCTTCAGCCAATTTCCGGCTGTGCTGGACAACAATGCATAGATACTGTCAGTGAGAATTCCCAGTCCAACAAGTGTTAACCCGAGAAGGAGTGTTTGTTCCCAGATAAATCCCCTTGATGTATTTACGAACTGAGGAAGAAATGCAAGAAAAAAAAGTGCTGTTTTAGGGTTCAAAACCGCTACAAATGTTCCTTCGAAGAATATATGTGACAGTTTTTTACGTTGGGTTACGGCTGAAGTGTAATTATCGTCGCTAAATAGGCGTCTTATACCGAGATAAATTAAGTAAGCGGCGCCTATATATTTTACTGTGCTGAAGGCAACATGCGATGAACCCAGAATAGCTGACAATCCAAAAGTGGCGCCTATTGCCAGAACCCCACTCCCGAGTGCATTGCCAAGTACTGATACGAGACCCGCCACACGCCCCTGGTCAATACTGCGTGTCGTTATATAGAGAACGGAAGGGCCGGGAATCAGAAGCAGCAAAAGGGCTGCTATAACAAATAGTCTGTAGCTATCGGGATCCAGCATAATTGACCTCCTGGTTTTAGCTTTATTATAAATTATACACTATATATACTATCTTTCGGCCGGAGTTTAAGAATGTTTAATAAAATGCTAAACATTTTAACAAAGTATACTTCGGATCTAAGATGCTGTGCCGCGCTTTTTAGCTGCCGCGGCATATAAATTTAATTTGGAAGGCCCGTAAAAATTACGGGCTTTTATTGTCTTCGGCAATTTGCCGCGATAGTGTCAATCCTTACCAGCATTTCCCCGGCTAATGCAGTAATTGTAATTCTAATATTATGTGGTATAAACGCCATTTTTTTTTGTAAAAATTTTGACAAAAAAAAGAGGAACACCAAACCTGATCGGGAATATCGAAGGTATTGAAAAGCTCAAAGAAGTAATCAGCTTGTTCTAACCATGAAAGCCAAGATGAAGCACAAGAGCAACTTACCGGGTGCGGGTTATAATATTAAGTTAGACATTGGGTGAGCGGAGTGCAAAAAAACGGATGCTTAGGTGGGGGGTGAAAATATGGCTAAGAGATATAGGGCCAAAATTGTCGATGAGTTGACCAAGCAGAATAACCGCATGGCGATCATTCAACAGATAGCCAAAAGTATTAACGTAGAAATGACCTATGAAGAGATCATCAACGAAGTGGCTGCCCCTCTGAGTGGTGTGTTGTCATATGATTTACTCAGTTTTATATTGATGGAAAAGGGGCAGTTGATTGTTAAGGCAAGTATTCCCAAGGAACCGGAAATTCTTAAAATGGGCTTTGTGTATCACCAGGGTTATAGCACGGCGGTCTGGAAGGCTTTTAACGATAAAGTGGGCTATATAAGACAAGATATTTGGCATGATTCCCAAAAGTACCAGGACGATGAGTATTTGCAAAAGATTGGTATTAATTCAGCAATTATAGCGCCGCTTCTGATAAACAACGAGGTTATAGGCACTGTAAATTTCGGCAGTAAAAAGAGTTATGCTTATTCGGAGCAAGACTTTATTTTCGTGCAGCAGCTTGCCGACCAGCTTGCGGTTTGTATCAATAACGCTCGTTTGTTCGAGAAGGTTTTTAGAAGTAAAAGAGAATGGGAGGAAACGTTCAAAGCGGTTCCTGATAAGCTGTTCTTGATTGACCGTTCGTTTAATGTGCTGAGATGCAATAAATATGAAGATTCTCTAATGGATCAAAACGGCATAGGAAATAAATGCTACCAGCTTATAGACTGTTGCGGTTCCGAACGGCAGCTTTGCCCTGCCAGCGAAGCATTTAGAACCGGCATGCCTACCGTCCGGGAGATAACCCACCCTTTGACCGGATCTATTTTTAATCATTCAGCTTATCCTGTTTATAACGAAAACAACGAGCTTTACGCCATGGTTGTTTATTTGAATGACGTAACAGTTAAAAAAAATATGGAGGCCCAGCTTGTCCAGTCGGCCAAGCTTGCGGCCATAGGTGAGATGGCGGCGGGAGTGGCGCATGAATTAAACAGTCCGCTTACAGCCATTATCGGTAACGCCGGTTTGATATTGAGAAGAACCGCCTGCGATGATGACCATTATAGACTTTTGGAGGATATTAGAAACTGCGGCCAGAGAAGCATGCGGGTAATTCAAAATCTTTTAACTTTCGCCCGGCAGGATAGTTATTCATTTGAGCCGGTTTCGGTAAATGACATTGTTGAAAACAGCCTTTATCTCATTTCCTACCAGATTAAAAACAATACAATGACCATTGTGAAAAAAACAAGTAACAATATCCCCATGATTATGGGTAACAAGCAGCAACTGGAACAAATAATCATTAATTTTTTGCTTAATGCCCGTGATGCCCTGGAAGGTATGGGTGAGGGGAAAATTGAGATCTGTACGGAAGTAATTGAGGATCCGGAGACAGAAAGCCCGGCTATAGTGATAAAGGTGATTGATAATGGGCGGGGGATAGCTCCCGATATTCAAAGCGATATTTTTACCCCCTTTTTTACTACAAAGGATAAAACCCGAGGAACCGGGTTGGGACTTTCGGTCAGTCTGGGCATAGCCCAAACCCATAACGGCAGAATAGATGTTATCAGTGAACCGGGTTCAGGGAGTACATTTACCTTAATCCTGCCTGTATAGAATCAAACCCGGAGTGTTAAAAAGCGCAACCGGCACGGGGGAGAGAAAAACCTTGAAAAAACCAGCAATTCTGATTATTGACGACGAAGTTGAAGTTGGAACCTTTTTGGAATACTATTTTAGAGTAGAAAGAGGCTATCCGGTAGATGTCGCAAACTCTGGCGGGGAGGCCAAGGTGCTGCTGAAGGAGAAGAAATTCGACTTAGCCATGGTTGACTTAAAGCTGCCTGATACGGATGGAATCACATTGCTAAAGATGATAAAAGAAATCAATCCGGTTTGTGAAGTCATCATAATGACCGGTTACAGCACGGTAAGGACAGCGGTGGAGGCAATGAAGCTATGCGCCCTCGATTATATCGACAAGCCATTTAAAGACTTGGATGAACTGGATAAAATAATCGACTACGCTGTGAACCGGATATTAAATAAGAAGAATATTGCCGGTGAGGAAATTGAAGACTTTTCCTCGAAATACGGCATTATTACGTCAGAGGACAGCCCGTTTAAGGATTTACTGCTTTTGTGCAAAAAAGTGGCCCCCAGAAAATTATCAATTTTGATTGAGGGTGAAACGGGAACGGGAAAAGAAGTCGTGGCCAGGTTTATTCATGCCAACAGTACCCGTGCTGATTTCCCGTTTTTCGGTATTAATTGCGGCGCCTTAACTGAGACCTTGCTGGAAAGTGAACTATTCGGACATGAAAAGGGAGCTTTTACAGGCTCACAGGGATTAAGACACGGAATATTCGAGCTGGCCGACAAGGGAACGCTCTTCTTGGATGAGATAGGCGAAGCTACTCCGTCGATACAGGTGAAACTGCTTAGGGTTCTGGAAATCGGTGAATTTTTCAGGGTGGGGTCTGAAACGGCGATTAAGTCTGACGTACGCGTAATTGCCGCCACCAACAAAAACTTGCACGAAGCCGTGGGACACAAACTGTTTAGACAAGACCTGCTTTACCGGCTTGACTGTGTGTGTATAAACATACCTCCCCTGCGGGAGAGAAGGATGGATATAATACCTTTAGTCAACTATTTTATCGAAAAAAATCTTCCGGGGGAGGACGTACGGAGAGATGTGGAATTCAGTCCGGAGGCCCGGGAATTGTTGTTTAACTATAACTGGCCGGGAAATGTCAGAGAACTTTCCAATGTGGTGGCAAGGGCGATGGCGATTAGGGAGAGTTCGAGCATGGGGCCTGAATGCCTGCCCAATAGTATTTCTTTCCAAAACAGCAAAAGATTTTTGGAACAGACCGGAAATTCATCTCAGAACCTGGAGGTAACGATTCATGAGCTGTCACAAAGGGCCCGGAAGGTAATTCCGGACAATGAAAGTATAGATATAAAAGAGATTTCAAAACTGTTAAGAAGAGAAGTAGACAGCATTATCAAGGATATAGCCGAGAGAGTGTTTGAAGAAACGGGCTATAACAGATCGGAGACTGCCAGACGATTGAATGTAAATCTAAGGGGCTTGAGGTACCTGCTTAACGAGAAAAAGTGAACTCGTTCAGTTAAAGCTGGACATCGGGGTTTCAGACGGGGGGATTCTGCCCCACCTGAAGTAAAAATAAAGGGGCTGTTGCACAACGGGCTAAATAGTTCATAGTGCGGCAGCTTTTTGTAAGATACCGGATTATTATCGGAATAATTGGCTGAATCCAGGAAAGGGAGCGTCGCTCACTACTCCAAGAAAGTAGTTTTGCGACACTCCCTTTATCTTTGATAGAAGAACCTTTTGAAACAACACAAGGAATTTTTTGTTGGGCCGCCGATTTGTTGGCGGTCTGACAATTTTTTCGGCTGAATATAGCCCGGCAAATTTCAATTTAAATTATGTAAGCTTTGAAAAGTCAGATAAATTGGCGGCTGTCGAGATAAGAACCGGCATCGCGGAACAATATTCTTTCTGGCATATTAGTTGCAAAAAGATTAAATGGTTTTGTGACCGACCTGCCCAAATAACTGATTGAGGAAAAAGATATTGACCTTTGTCTTCTGAATGGCAATGCTCAAAATTTTTCAAAAGGAGGTTAATTTATGCTGAAGGATTACCTATTTCCGGAAACTGTTAGTGAGGCCGTTTCCATCTTAAACAACAAAGAGGGACAGGCGAGAATCATTGCAGGCGGCACCGATCTTCTGTTGGATATTCCCGCCGGCAAAATTAAAACAAGCAATCTTGTTGATATCAGCCGTATCTCCGAACTTAGTGCAATCACCCTGGAGGAGGGTATGATCTCTATTGGGGCGGCGGTAACCCACAACCGGGCCGCGGAGTCGGAGCTCATTCGGGAAAAAGCGGCCGCTCTGGCGCAGGCTGCAAGCTGTGTCGGTTCTTATCAAATAAGAAATTCAGCTACCGTAATCGGTAATGTCTGTAACGCTCAACCCGCCGCCGATACTGCCGTGGCTCTGGTAGCGCTCGGGGCCGTTGCGGAAATAGCCGCTTCCGGTGGCACGGAATCTGTTCCGGTGGAAAAAATGTATGCCGGGGTCGGAAGGTCTACTGTTGACAGCTCCAGGCAATTGGTTACCAAGGTGAGCTTTCCGGCAGCCCAAAAAGGCCAGGGAACGGCCTTTGTACGACTGCAGCAGCGTAAGGCGCTGGCCTTGCCTATGCTGAACGTAGCGGCTATGGTAGCGCTGGAGGACGGTAAGTTCGCGTGGGCCCGCATTTCTATGGCGCCGGTCGGCCCCGGACCTGTGCGGGCGTTAAACGCGGAGCAGATTTTAAATGGGGCCGAGGTCACTCCGGAAGTGATTGAAAAAGCTGCGCAAGCGGCGTTGGAACAGGCTAATCCGAGAAGCAGCGCGCTAAGGGGTTCTAAAGAATACCGCACAAGCGTGCTCCCAACGCTGATCAGGAGAGCCCTGGAACAGGCTGTCGCCAATGCCGGAGGCTCAATTAATTAAATTTTAAAAAGGAGGTCTATCATGAGCTCGAAGATCCTTAAATTTACACTGAACGGGGAACCGACGGAAATAGCTGTTGCTCCCGATGATATGCTTCTTGACGTTTTAAGGGACAGGTTTGATCTGACCGGGACAAAAAAAGGCTGCGGCGCGGGAGAGTGCGGCGCCTGCACAGTGATTATTAACGGTGAGGCTGTGAACTCCTGCATGGTGCCGGCCATGAAAGCCATGGGCGCCAATGTCGAAACTATCGAGGGAGTTGGTACTCCTGATAAATTCCATCCGCTGCAGGAGGCCTTTATGGATTTGGGGGCTATCCAGTGCGGCTTTTGCACGCCGGGCATGATTATGTCCTCAAAGGCTTTGTTGGACAAAACGACGAGCCCTACCAGAAAAGAAGTTAAAAAAGCTATTGCCGGCAACATCTGCCGCTGCACAGGTTACGTTAAGATTGAGAAAGCGGTGCTGTCGGCCGCAGAAAAGATGAGAGAAAATAAATAAAGGAGGGGACAGCATGAAAGAACATAATGTCGTTGGCCATAGTGTCAGGAGGCTGGACGCGGTAGCAAAGGCTACCGGTACGGCTACGTTTACTACCGATTTGAAAATGCCGGGCATGTTATACGGCAAAGTGCTGCGCAGCCCGCACGCACATGCCAGGATAGTTAACATTGACACAACTGAGGCTGAAAAGCTGCCGGGTGTAAAGGCTGTTGCGACTTATAAAAACACCCCCAGGGAGTTGTTTAACACATCTGCTACAATGACCTTTACACAACCTCCACAACGGCCTGTACTAGATCAGTATATTTTTGACAACGTTGTGCGCTATGTAGGTGACGAGGTTGCAGCTGTCGCCGCGACCAGCGAGAAGATTGCCGAAGAGGCTTTGAAGTTAATCAAAGTTGAATATGAGCTCCTTCCCGCGGTTTTTGACCCGCTGGAGGCGATGAAGCCGGAAGCGCCTGTAATCCACGAGTCCGACAAAAAAAATGTGCCCGGTGAGGTCATAGATATACCGGTCGGCGACGTGGAAAAAGGTTTTGCTGAATCCGATCTGATAATCGAAAAAACGTTCAAAGTCCCGGTGCAGAAACAAGCACAGATGGAAACCCAGGCTGCCGTTGCCCACTTTGGGATGGACGGAAATGTTACGGTTTGGTGCACGACCCAGACGCCGCACCCGGTTAAGCAGATTTTAGCCAAGATATTTAGTCTTCCCGAGAGTAAAGTCAGGGTGCTCAACCCGCCTTACATCGGCGGTGGATTTGGCGTTCGGATCGGCCTCAGCGCTAAAGCCGAGCCAATTGCCGTAGCCTTGTCCATGTTGGCCAGACGGCCGGTTAAAGTAGTATATACCCGGAAGGAAGATTTTATTGCCTCGGATACCAGGCATTCCGGCTATGTCACTTTTAAGCTGGGAGTAAAAAATGACGGCACCTTCCAATCCTTTAAATTGAGTTCGGTTCTCAACGGCGGCGCTTACTGCAGCTTCAGCGTTGAAACCCCCGCCGTGCTTGGCAGTAATGGCATTGCGGTTTACCGTTGTCCCCATATACATTATTTCGGTCACAGTGTCTATACCAACACCACCCCCAGCGGCGCTGTGCGAGGCTTTGGCAATCCCCAGGCGATGTTTGCCATTGAGTCGCTTGTTGATATAGTAGCGGAAAAGTTAGGCATGGATCCGCTTGAACTTCGCCTGAAGAATATTTTACAGGTGGGAGATCCCTATCCGCTTCCCTACAAATTGCGTTCAACCGGTCTGGCCGAGTGTATTAAAAAAGGCGCGCAGAAAATTGGCTGGGAAAGGCGTGGCAAGTTAAACCAGCCGGGCGCTAAAAAGCTGAAGGGAATCGGTGTGGGAATAGGCACACATGGCAGCACCGCCTGGCCGTTTTGCGGGGATTACTCCAATGCTTATGTCACAGTTCAGCAGGACGGTTCGGTTCACGTTGCCTCGGGGGTGGTCGATATGGGTACCGGCACAATCACCACGTTGTCTCAAATGGCTGCTGAAGTAATGGGAGTCGGGCTTGACAAGGTCAACATTACTGTAGCCGATACGGCATCGACCCCCTTCGAGATCGGCAGCCACGCCAGCCGCAGCTGTTACTCGGCGGGCAAAGCAGTGTTCTTGGCTGCAACGGATGTTAGAAAACAGGTGCTTGAATATGCGGGCGAATTATTGAACGTTGCACCGGAGAGGCTGGAGATAAAGGATTCAGTTGTATGCTTTGCCGGGCAGGAGATGGGGGACGATTGTGACGGGCCCGAAAGGAAAAGTATCTCCCTAAAAGAAGTGGCATATCATGCGCACTTGCATAGCAAGGCGTTTATCGGAGTAGGTTCTCCCGATTCTGATAATGCTCCTCCCTGGCATGCTCACTTTGCCGAGGTTGAAGTAGACACTGAATTGGGTCAGGTAAAAGTTTTAAGAGTCGTTGCCGCTCATGATATCGGCAAAGCCATCAATCCAATGATTGTTGAAGGACAAATTGAGGGTGGAGTTCTGATGGGAATCGGTTATGCGACAAGTGAGGAAATAAAGTACAACGAAAAAGGTAAGCAGTTGCATGACGGTTACCACAAGTATATGCTGGCAACCGCGGATGACATACCGGAGATAGATGTGATTATAGTTGAGGCTAATGAACCCTCCGGGCCTTTTGGAGCTAAAGGAGTAGGTGAGACTGGAATGATTCCAACGGCGGGAGCGATTGCTAATGCTGTTTATAATGCCATCGGCGTTCGCATTTGTGAAATACCTCTTACCGAGGAAAGAGTGTACCGGGCTCTGAAAGAAAACATAAAGTAGAGGAAAAAAACGGGTCTGAGCCTGACCGCAGAATGCGGCAGGCTTGTGATCTTATTGAGCAGCATATTGAAAGGATTTTATAAATCATGAATAAGGCCTTGCGAGAAAACTCAATCACATTTTTGGCAGCCATGCTTGTTGCCTGGTTAGTAATGTATCTTGTTCCTTCCAAAATATTTTTTACAATCTATGTACCCTTTTCATTCTGTTGGCTGTTTTGGTTAATGATTCTGACGGTAGTTGGCCGCGGGTGGCCCGGAACGCCGCCGGAAGGTTACTGGAAACCAGGTATGAGTAAAGCTGGGGCTGGTTTACTAATGACAATATTATCAATTGTACCGGCCGCATTGACCACGCTCTTTTTAATCAACATTTGGCCGGCTTTCCCGTTATTCCCGATCGGCTTATATTTCGGGGTCTTACTTTTTACGGTCACCTTATGGTACGCCCTGAACTGGTGCGCCTATCCGATTGCTAATAAATCGGGGGCGGTAAACGTGGTAGTGGGGGCTATTGTCATTTTGGCGATTACTGTCATTCTCTGGTTGACGTTATTTAATTTTCAAGGAACGCCTTGGGCTGATGCAGCTTTTAATCCTAACGGATTGTTAGATGCGGACTTTATGTTGGGACTGCTGATCTGGATTATTGTTTGGATTATGATTTTTGGTATGTCGTTACAAGGATACCCCTTTTATAAGTTAGGCGACCCCCTGGGTAAAATAGTGCTTACTGTTGTGGATTGTATTCTGGGCTATATTTGTTGGACTGTTTCATTAAAGTTTATGAGTCCGAGTTCTTCCTGGGCTATCTTGGGCGGCTCAATTATAGCTATGGTTTTGTTTCAAGCAACAGCTTTCGCGTATTTCCCAAATATCAAACAGATCCAGCCTAAAAGGGGAATTTATAATTTAATAGTTGTTGCTGCCATGGTGGCTATCTGGATTCCGTTGCTCCGGTTTATTATGACACCGGTTTTGGCAAAAGCAAACGCTGCCGGAGTTGCCTGTGACATTTCAAATATGATTATTAACTTACCATTGAACCTACTTTGCATTATATTGATGTTGCACAGTTCTTTTTGGTTTAAAATGCCTTACGCACCCTCCGGCCCGCCAATTGGTCCCGAGGAAATCCCTCCGGAAGGCGAAGTCCTAAAAGAAGAGGTGGTAAACCCAGCCCGGGTATAAGAATGGTGTGGGACATGAAAGTTGGGGGCCGGTAACTATTGCCTTGGGGCGGGCACCTATTATTCCCTGGTTATCTTTTATACTGGCGGGTTGCTTTCTTTAGATGCCATAACTCTGCTGAAATATCCTTATAAGTAGTTAAAAGATGAGTAGGTTCGGAGTCCTGGCACCTTGAATAATTGGTTTAACAATATTATAAATCCGGTTGTATGCTATATAAACTATCCAGGTAACGCGTTCCCGTGATAGTTTTAAAGTATTTTTTTCTTATAACTTTTATTTGCTTTTCTCCGATACTATCTTCAAAAATATTGACAAGAAAATCTGCTTCAATAAGGATTTGAAAATCTACATCGTCTATTTTATCGTATGTATGATGGTTGCCTATTAAATAACTTATTCTGTCGATAAAACCTTTGCTTAAATTAAATTCCTTTAAAATAGCACGTGCTGCGGATGGTCCTTCTAACTGTTGGTATTTCGCCGAAGACGATGAGTATTTTATTTCACTTTCTTTTATCCCAATATCATGTAGAACAGCAGCAGCTTCAAGTATTTTAAGCTTTTCTTTCGGAATGCCCTCAAGTTCTCCTATGCTTTTGGCGAATGCATACACCTTCAATGCATGGTTTATTCGTTTAACATCACCATCAAAATATAATAACATTTTTTTAATGGTCTCACTAATGATATCCATAGAACTATCACACCTTTTCTTTTGCTTTACAAGACCTCTACGGGATCTATGTTGCTATATGCATATTCCTTACTCCCATTTGTAATACTTATATTTATTATGCCGATATGCTTGAATAAAAACGCCTGGCATTCCATAGAAAGGAAATGCCAGGCGTCGTTGCCTTATGCCGGGTCCTTTATGACCTATATGTCTTTCTTTTGTATAAGATTGATTATACACTCCTGGGTGTCTGGTTGCAAATATTAGCTTATTAAATAAAATACCAAAATGTAAAAACAATTATACATTATTTGTGGTTTTGGGTATCGGATAAAATAATTAATATATGTCGCGCAGATGACAGGAATATTGTCGTTCGAATGACCACCTTACTGTCGCAAAAGCGACATTGTTTTTTTGAATTGTCTGATATTTTATAGTAAGTATAAGTATAAGTAATTATTTACATGGGGTGCGATTATGGCTATGCATATGGGCACGATGGATTTTTTCGATAACACCATATCCAAGGTGGAACCGGTATTATCCGATATTGAAAAAATGTTAATTAGAGAGGCCGGATCACTAGTACATTATCCCAAGGATCATGTGATATTTGCGGCTGGGGATATTGCGGATAGGGTGTACCTGCTGGAAAGCGGTTGGGTAAAAATATACAGAATTTCTGTCGACGGCAAACGGGTGACTGTGGGCAGTATACGCAGTCCGGGTGAACTTATGGGATTGGCGGAGGCTTTATTGGGTGTGGATCGTATTTGTTTTGCCGGGGCGATAAATAATGTCACCATGGTGGTACTAACCAAAAAGAAGTTTGAAGAATTAATGGCCCAGTATCCTTTTTTGTCCATAAAAGTGGCTGAATTACTGGCTGTCAGAATGCGGGAGGCTGAGGCTATCATTCATGAAATGGTGTGCTGGCAGGCACCGGGCAGGCTTGCTCACATGCTCATCAAAATGGGGGAGCGGATGGGTGAGCCGACTAAGAATGGCATTAAAATAAATTTGCAGTTGACTCATGAAGAATTGGCCAGTATGGTAGGTACCTCCCGACAAACAGTAACCTCATTTTTAAATACTTTTAAACACGAGAACAGTATTGTTTACGAAGGCAAATCAATACGCATTGTTAACCCCGATAAATTGGCCAAGTGGCTGGCATAACCGGCGCAATTAGAGAGAATGTAAGAACAGCCGACTTACACTTAATCGGTAGGTCGGCTGTTTTTTTTGTAATCCCCCGTACTGTTGCGGATGTTATTGATTGTGCTACTGCTGGGTGTATTGTTGCTGTGCCGGTGAATGAGAAATAAAATTTTGCGGAGTGCTGGGCAATTGATACCAGCCTCGCTGGGACATATAAGTATAGAGCTCGTAGGACATTGCAATACAGTTGCGGGCCATGTCGGTCAGCGCGGTGCGGATGTGGGGCTCCGAGCTTTCCAGGGCGGCCCGTGTAGTGACATCGGCTCCGAGCTTGTGGAATTGCAGCGCTCCCTCGGCGATGGCGCGGTCATTAAAACCGCCGCTTGCAATTCCTTGCGTGCCGGTTTGCATACCCATTTGCATGCCTAAATGGCCCTGCGTAGGGGCGGGCGGCGTTGCCATACCTACCTCCTGATTGCCTATAGTTTGCGTAGAGTAGGGTGCAGTGCCGGTTTGTCCGGTGCCATATTGCGGCGCAGCCCATTGTGTGCCGTATGAAGACGGTGCGGAAGTAGTCGTGGTCATGGTGCCGCCGCCGGTTATAGACATGGTGGTGGGCAACGGGATATTATTAGTGTCCAGTCCGTGACCTTGCATCATTTGGGTCAGTCTTTGGAAACTATCCAGTGCATGTCTTTGCTGGCGATCCAGCACGGAACGCAGCTGCTGATCCTGGCAGCTAATCATGTACAGGTTGTAATGGTCAATCATGCAGGCGTTGCCTCGCAGTACTTCGCTGAGTACCATTGCCTCGCGGGTCCCCGTTTTCATGGAATTCCTCCCTTTGCATAGTTGTTTATGTTATCTTGCTTATTATTAGGTGTTTATCGAAAATTATGCAAGGCAGGGGACTTCAAATGGAAACATTGTATAGCAATTTCAATGAGTTGGCGGTTTGTTGCGATATGAGATTGCTACTTCGCTTTGCTCTTCGCAATTATCATGCGTTGCACGCACTACGATAAACGAATATATGTCATTGCTGGCTAATGTCATTGCGAGCGTAGCGAAGCAATCCATACTCCGAAGCTGGTCTCCCAAAGAAATGCGGGCTGCAAGCGAGATTGCTTCGTCGCTTCGCAGCCCGCAATGACGGACTTTAATAAGTATCACAGATTTTATTCATAGCGATGACGTACTATACTGCATTTTATCTTTTTATGGGCGCCGTATAATGGCATGGCTGTTTTGGGAAAATCTGCTTAGATAAAGTTAATAAAGTTAAAGCCTGACCCCTTATATTAGCCGATTCCCATTTTAATTTTACTCTCCTGCTTAATGCCCAAGCCGATGGAAGCCATCTTGCGCCGGACAAAAGCCAGTTGCATCTGCAGGGGCAGTTCCATGGGACAGTTATCGTCACAGGCCATTAGGCCCATGCAGCCGAAGGTCCCTTCCTCGCAGCCTACTATTTCAAAATATTGCTCCGGAGTGCGTTCATCCCGGGGGTCCACCATGAACCGGGCTACCCGGTTGATGCCCGCCGCGCCTAAAAACTCGTCCCGGATATTGGCGGTAGCACAGCCCGATATACAGCAGCCGCACTCAATGCAGCGTTCCGCCTCGTATATCTCCAGGGCGGTTTTATTGTCCATGTGCTCTTCCTGCTTGGCGGAATCAAAGGTTTTGCCGGTATGCACCCATGATTCGGTTTTCAGAGACAGGTTCCTGAACCAGGTGCCGGTGTCCACGGACAAATCGCCGATTAATTTAAACACGGGCAGCGGGAATAGTTTTATTTTCTTGGGCAGTGTATTGGTTAGCGTTTTGCAAGCCAGTTTGGGACGCCCGTTGATGATCATGGCGCAGGAGCCGCAAATGGCGGCCCGGCACACGAAGTCAAACATCAATGACGGGTCCTGTTGTTCCCGAATCATATTCAGTGCCACAAATATGGTCATGCCCGTGGTTTCTTTGAGTTTATATGTCTGCATGTGCGGCTTAATTTCGGGTCTGGCAGGATTATAACGAAATATTTCAAAGGTTAACTCACGATCAGCCATTATTTGCCTCCTTTTGATTGAGCCGAGGATTCGCCGTAACCGCGGTCCCCAGGTGGCAGTTCGGTGATCTTGACGGGCTCATATTTCAATTCGGGCAGATCTGCATCTTGGGGCCAGTAAGCCAAAGTGCGCTTAAGCCAGTTGGTGTCATCCCGCTTGGGATAATCCTCCCGGGCGTGGCTGCCGCGGCTTTCCGTGCGCGTCAGTGCGCCATAGGCTATGCATAGCGCCAGGCGGACCATGCCGGTCATGCGCAGTGCCTGAGCCAGTTCCGGGTTGGGTCCTTCGCCGTTGGATTCTAAACCGATCTTGAGCGAGCGGTGATATACTTCCCGCAGGTTATCGACGGCTTTCTGCAAATCTGTACCATTGCGGAAAATACCCACGTAGTCCATTAGATTCTTTTCCATCTCGTTGCGGACATCATATACGTTTTCTTTGCCGTTCCAACCGTGCACCAGTGCTTTGATGCGGTTCTCCTGCTCTTTAACAGCGTCATCAACCAGTTTGTAACTGTATGACAAGGTGGCGTCTTTAGTATATTCGGCCACTTTTTTACCGATAATCCGGCCGGCCGTAATAGTTTCAGCCAGGGAGTTGCCGCCCAGGCGGTTGAAACCGTGCAGGTCCCAGCAAGCTGCCTCGCCTGCGGCAAACAGGTTTTTCAGACCGTAAGCGGCGCCGTCCTTATTGGTGCGTACGCCGCCCATGCTGTAGTGCTGGGTGGGCCGCACGGGGATTAAATCTTTAACCGGGTCGACGCCGGCAAAATTGCGGGCAATGTTGGCGATTTCCCGTAAATTAGTATTGATATGCTGGGCACCCAGGTGCCGGATATCCAGCCACAGGTGTGGGCCGTAAGGGCTGTCTACGCCGTGACCGGCCCGTATATGCTGGGTCATGCGGCGGGACACCACGTCCCGGGAGGCCAGTTCTTTCTTCTTGGGCTCATAATCCGGCATAAAGCGGTATTTGTTTTTATCCAGCAAGTAGCCGCCGTCGCCCCGGGCACCTTCGGTAATGAGAATCCATACCGGCACCATGCCTGTGGGGTGAAATTGAACTGCTTCCATATTACCAAGGGGAATGATGCCTGTGTTCAGGGCCACGAACATGCCGTTGCCTTCGTTTATAACAGCGTTGGTTGAGGCGCTGTACAGCCGGCCGTAGCCGCCGGTGCAGATGACAGTGGTTTTGGCTATATAAACCCGCAGGTCGCCTGTACGCAGGCAGCGGGCCACCACGCCAATGCATTGCTCCCCGTCGTGAATAAGAGAGATGGCCTCGGTGCGGTCATGCACCGTGATGCCCATTTTAATCACCATGCTGTCCATAGTATATAGCAGGGTATGTCCCGTGCCGTCAGCGGTATAACAGGTGCGCCATTTGGCGGTGCCGCCGAAGTCCCGGGCGGTGATTAACCCCTCTTTTTCTTTTTTCTCTTCCAGCATTCTGCCGTCGGGGAGCTTTCTCTGGCCCGCTACCACACGGTTCCAGGGTACACCCCAGATGGCCATTTCCCTAACCGCCAGGGGGGCGTTTTCTACGAACAGCCTGGCTACTTCCTGGTCACAGCCCCAGTCGGAACCTTTTACGGTGTCTGCAAAGTGTACATCGGAGTTATCGCCTTCGCCCATGGCGCAATTGCCCAAAGATGCCTGCATGCCTCCCTGGGCTGCGGTACTGTGCGAACGGCGCGGCGGCACCAGGCTGAGCAGTGTCACATCATGTCCCGCGGAAGCCGCCTCCACGGCAATTCTTTCACCGGCCAGGCCCGCACCTACGATTAGTACATCGGTTATGTGTGTTTGGTATATGCTCATAGGGTACCTCCTAACTGGACAAAGACCACCATTGCCGCCAGTCCCAGGACAAGTATAATGGCGGTAATAGCTTTAGAAATATAGCCGATGGGTTTGCGCGGGAACCAGCCCCACTTGACGAACTGGCGGTAAATGCCAAATCCCGCGTGATATTCGCCAACGATGAGCAGTATTAGATAGAACCACCAAAATGATTCCATGCGCTGGGCACTGGTAAAGTCACGGATAGGCCACCCTGTGACCACCAGCCATACGTGAATACTGGCCAGTACCAAAATAGCCATACCGGTAATGGCCTGAAACACCCAGGTCCAGGTATCGGTATGACGCAGCATCTTGGCGTGCTGCCAGACAATGCGCTGTTCCTGCATCCGGGTGGGTATGCGGCGTCCCGCGATAACAAAGTGCATGAGTGCAACCACTACAACAAACGGGATGCCGATGTAAGACAAGTAATAAGTATCCAAAAGTTCGGATAATAAGTTAAACGTTTCCGGGGAGATTAATATGGTAGCCACGAAAAGCATGTGGGTCCATAAAAATCCCACCAGGATAAACCCGCTGGTTAATTCAATCAGATCCAGATACAGGTCGGTCTTGTTGCTTCTAGCTAGGGTTCTCTGTAGCAACAGCTTCTTCTCCTTTCTTATTGGGGTTGTAGTAGCCGGCCCGGCGTTGGGGGGTGGGCTTGTTTTCTATAACTATCGCCTCCTTTGAAATATATAATTAAATTATTTGCTAATTCGTTTATCTAAAAATTTTAAATCAGTTTAGTATTTAAAAATTAGACACCGATTGATAAAGTTCCTTTAATTAAGGAATTTATTTTACTGCCGGTTGTTTTGCTGTGTGTCGGCTTTTTATGTAGTTTAGGGGCTATCGCAACAGTTGGTGTTTTATATAGCAACTTTTGTGCCTGAGTGTAGGCAATGGTATTTCTGGCTGCTGTCAATGAAAAAGTTTATAATTTTTAATATTTAAAAATTGATTTTAAAAAATTTTTTAAAATTAAGTCAATTGAGGGGGGGTTACCATAAAGTGTTATTTTTTTTTAATGTAGCTTTTATATAGCACTTTTATGGGCAAAATTCCTACATAACACTGGTTTTGCTTGAATTTAAAACGGATTTGGGTTTTTAAAAAGGTATTTTTTTGCAATGGTTTCCTGTAATGGTTTGGTCAAAATTAGGATACTACTAAAGCAAGACTTAATAGAGGAGGTACAGGGATGAAAGCCACTGGCATTGTGAGAAGAATAGACGATCTTGGCCGTGTAGTTATTCCCAAAGAAATCAGGCGCACCATGCGAATCCGTGAAGGCGAACCATTGGAGATATATGTTGACCGTGAGGGGGAAGTGATTTTAAAGAAATATTCTCCCATTAATGAATTGGGTGAGTTTGCCAAGGAGTATGCCGATTCGCTGCATGAGGCTCTGGGACATGTGGTATGTATTGCTGACCGTGATGAAATAATTGCTGTTTCGGGCGGATTAAAAAAAGAATTAATGAAAAAGCCCATTAGTGGTATGCTTGAGGAGATCATTAACAACCGGCAGACCCGGATAGTCGAAGAGGAGCACAGCTTTACTGTGGATGACCGTACGATGCTTAAAAACAGCGTTATATCCCCTATTATTGCCAACGGGGATGCCATCGGCGCCGTGATCATCACTACCAGCGGAGAGGCCCGCATGGGCGATCTGGAGAAAAAACTCTCGGAAACAGCGGCCTCGTTTTTAGCCAAACAAATGGAAGAATAAACGCCTTGCGGGGCGTTTATTTTTGCGTTTCTTATTGCAACTTTTCGATTATCAAAATTGTGTCGGTTAAAATTTACCAGTAATAGCCGGCTGTTAAAGCGGGCAATATAATAATGCAAGGTTCGTAATGGCCGAGCCAAGATTGTTATGGGGTCGTAAAGGCTCTGTAACAGTCGGCCAAAGATTAATATCGGGTCGTAAGGCTCGGTATTAGTCGGCGGGCAGATCGGTAAATGTTGTGGCAGGCTATATAATAGTCCTAAAGATTATTATATGGTCGTAAGGGATGTTTACCGGTCGAGCTAAGATTATTATGGGTGCCGTATATTTTAACCGTGGTTGTTAATTTTTTGGGTTTGTAATAGTCGAGAGATTATTATAGGCTCATCAGGTATCCATAATGGTCGAGCAAAGATCATTATGGGTGTCGTAATGGTTCATGACAGCCGAAAGGTTGCCGTGGGCTATGCAGATACTCATAGTGGTTGTAGCGCAGGTCATTACGGGCTTGAAGTTGAAATCCCCTTCCCTTTTTGGGAAGGGGATTTCTTTTTGCTTCCGGGTTTTGGTGATATGGAGCATGATAAGTATTAAGTCCGGTGGCCATAACAGGTCGCTTTGTGTTATTTCATAATATGGGGTTATCATAGTTCGTTTCAATTAGTTGAAATCCGGCTGATGGCCCCGGCGTAAACTTTCAAAGTGGCGGCAGCAATCTGCTGCCAGTTAAATTTAACGGCTACGTTGCGCCTGGCCCGCCTGGTAAAATGCTGGGCCAGCTCGGGGTTGTTAAGCAGCTCGGCAATGTAATGGGCCAGCATAGCGGCATCACCGGGCGGTGCGCAGTAGCCGTCCACGCCGTGCTCAATAATATCCCGCAGTCCCCCGGTTTCAGACACCACCACAGGTATACCCGCGGCCATTGCTTCCAGTGCTACGATACCGAAGGGTTCATAAAGGCTGGGGAAAACAGCCACATCAGATCGGCCCAGCAGTTCGTTGCGAGCGTGGTCATTGACAAAGCCTACAAAACTCACCTGGCCGGCCACGTCCAGTCTTTGAGCCAGATCGGCCAGATCGGACTGGTATGGCCCTTTACCGGCAATAAGCAGTCTGACCGGCCCAGCCTTTTGCATGACCAGCGGCAGTGCTTCGATTAATACTTGTACGCCTTTCTCAGGTACCAGGCGGCCCAGAAAAACGATGCTTTTTTCCCGACTGTTTTCGGACGGTGCTTTTTCCCGTTCGGGTAAAATATTTTCCGGCTCTACCCCGTTGGGAATAACGATTATTTTGTCAGCCGGCTGGTTAAATAAACGGGCGATTTCTTGGCTCATGTAACGGCTGCAGCCGATAATTAAAGCGGCTCGTTCGGTAAGCTTTTGTTCCAGACTGTGAATATGCTTTTGTAAATCGGAGTGCAGACCCTGGTTGCGCCCGTATTCGGTAGCATGGATGGTGGCCACCAGCGGCAGGTTCATCCGGTTGCATATTTGACCGCCTGCTTCGCCCACCAGCCAATCGTGAGCGTGTACCAGGTCGAAGGGCCCGAATACCTCCGCCAGCTTGCCGGACAGTTCGAGCATGCCGCTATTAAGCTGCCCTACCCACTCCATAAAATTTTCCGCGTTAAGCAAATCAGTGGGGATGCGGTGTACGTGTACGCCTTGTTCCAGGCTGTAGACGCCCTTGCTTGATACCGGGCAGGTGATTACGTGCACTTCGTCCCCCAGGGCCGCCAGGGCGCATGATAGATCATGGACATGTCTGGCCAGTCCGCCTACTGTTTTAGGAGGGTATTCCCAGGATAATATTAAAATGCGGTAGCTCGCCCGTGTGGTGGCCGGGCGTTCGGTTGTGCCGTGGGTGCAATAAACGTGATAATCGATATTCGGCAGGAACTTGGACCGCGCTTCTATACCCTCTAATATATCAATATGGATGTCGCCGGTTTCCAGCATCCGGGCCAGTGTATTGAACCGGCCGATATGGTTTTTAAAGCGCTGTACCGCATATTCTGTCGCTGTGTCCGAGTGAATGATAAAGGGCCAGTCGCTGCTCTGGGCCAGCAGCAGCTCCCGGGCGGCCTGGTTCAAACATCTTTGCTGCAGACCTTGCGCATTACGGTGACTGTCGGCCAGCCCGGTCATTTTATCTTCGGCCTGATGCAGATGCTTGTAGATCCAGTCGGTGGACGGGTTAAGCCAGAACTGGTTATAACCGCCCTCGCCCCAACTGCACATGGGCAGCTCCACTGCCTGGTTGTCCGGATACTCCTGCAGGTATTCAGCCGGAGTGACCAGGCGCAATGAGCTGTTGGCGGCGGCTTCCCGGCAAAGGAAATTCAGCCAGGCCGGACCCTCAAACCACCAGTGCCCGAACAGTTCGGCGTCATAAGGAGCCACTGCCAGCGGGCGGCGGTTCATATTGCGGGCCGCCCTGGTTAGCTGTTCGCAGCGCCGTTGTAAAAAATCTTCGGCGTGGCGGGCCGCCTGTTCTCTGGCCATGGCGGGCAGGTAGGGCTCCTTGTGCGGACCGCCGCCGGTGATGCGGTGGTACTTAAACCCGGTATCCACCCGGATATTATCACCGGGCAGAAATGGCCCGATATAATCCAAGGGCAGATCAAAGCCGATATCCCGGTAAAATTCTCTGTATAAGGGGTCGCCCGGGTAGCCGCCGTGCCGGTCCCACACCTGCCGGGAGGATGCGGGGTCCCGCCCGAAAGCGGCCACCCCGGTTTCGGTGCAGACCGGCGCGTAGGTGCTAAATAATGGAGATGGCTTACAGTTGGTAATGCCGTGGCTGTCCACAAAGAAATAACCGATCCGGTAATCTTTAAGCATTTTTTCCAGGCCCGGTGCATAGGCGCACTCGGGCAGCCACATGCCCGCGGGCGGGTGGCCGAAATAACCTGTGTACAGTTCCAGGGCTGTCTGGATTTGGGCCCGCCAGCTGGACCGGTTGGCCATTAGCGGTAAAAAGCCGTGGGTGGCGCAAGTGGTTATTACCTCCAAACAACCCTGCCGCTGCAGTTTTTTAAATGGTTTAATCAAGTCGCCGTTATACAGTTCATACTGTTTTTTTATTTCAGAAAGTGTTTCGAGATAAAAACCGGCCAGATGCCTGTAGTCCGGGTCGCCTTGGAGGCGTTCACGTTCCATACCGGCCAATACGATGGACTTTTGCAGGTGTTCCAAATAACGTTCCTGCAGCATTTGGTCGTTTAACATGGTGATTAAAGTGGGGGAGAGAGAAAAGGTGAGCCGAAAAGGCACTCCGTCCTCTTGCAGTGACTCAAATACATTCAGCAGCGGTAAGTAGCATTCGGTCAGTGCTTCAAACAGCCACCTTTCTTCCATCATTTCAGGCATTTCAGGGTGATGTATATAGGGGAGGTGCCCGTGCAGTACCAGTGCCAGGTAACCGGTGCTCATTATGTCACCCCCATTGTCAGGATGCTTCGTTAATGCCCATGTAAAAGGACATTTGCTGAATTAACTCTTTGACTGTTTGTGTAGGCAGTGCCGCAGGGATAATGGCGGTCTCCTGCAGATGCTCCACAGGCCGCCATTTTGCCTGACTTGTTGTGGCTGAAGGCGCGGCTGGCGGCATATTAACGGTATTGGATTTGATTATGCTATAAAAAACACCGTTTTGTTCCCAGCCCATATCCGCCTGGTAACGGCAGCCCGGCTTTAGTTCATTGAAATACCAGTTATCGGTGAAGGCGGGTAAAAGTATACTATTTAACAATCCGGGCTGTTCGTGCGCTAATTGCTCCGGGGGCAGTTCAAATAAGCGTAATACCTGCTGGTGTTCCTTTATAGCCTTACATTGGCTGAAGGCCAGCTGCCAGTATAAGTAAACGGTATAAGGGTCGACCACCAGCAAAACCATTTTGTTTTCGTCATACCACTGGGGCAATTCCATCCGGTCGATGAGCTTTAACATAATAATCACCTTCTTATTGGAAATTAAATCCTCATTTTTTGTAAAGCCGTTCCTAAAGCATGGAGTTAGGTAAAATTACTTAAAGTATAGCAGAGTTTTCGAGAAATCTATGCAAAATTATGTTAAGATTATGTAAAAAATAAAAATTATGCTAAGGGAGTTTAAATTACTAATAAAAGCGGACCGGCCATATTATAATATTTAGGGTTGGAATAAAAAATGCAATTGATGTGAGTGGAGGTATTTAGCATGTTTTCGTATCGCACTGTTACGGTCATCCCTCGTTTACCCGGGGAGATTAAGCGGTTGAGGGAATTAGCCTATAATCTCTATTTTAGCTGGAACGATTGTGCCGTGGACTTGTTCAGGGCTATTAACCGGGATTTATGGGAGGAAGTCTACCATAACCCTGTGCAGTTTTTATTGCAAGTAAACGAAGTAGATTTGCAAAGGGCGGCGGCCAATGAGCAATTTTTAGGCCAGTATCGTCGGGCGATAGACTCATTCGATATATATATGCAGCAGCAAACCTGGTATGATAAACACATTACGCAGTGCAGTACGGCAGGGCGGAAGGCGCCGGAACCGCAAAGCGAGTGTGCAAGCAATAAGAAAAAAACCGATGGCGAAAATTGCTTAATTGCTTATTTCTCAGCCGAATTTGGCCTGCATGAATCATATCCCACCTATTCCGGCGGCCTGGGTCTGCTGGCCGGGGATCATTGCAAGGCGGCCAGTGACCTCGGACTGCCTTTTGTGGGCGTGGGACTATTATATAAGCACGGCTATTTTACCCAGCTGATTAACCGGGAAGGGTGCCAGGAAGCGCATTATCGCTATCAAAATTTTAGTATTTTGCCCATCACTCCGGCCCTTGACGGCAGCGGCCGGGATTTGGTGGTGGAGGTTGACCTGCCGGGTCGGCAGGTGCAGGCCCGGGTATGGCATATGCAAGTTGGTAGAATCAGTATTTTTTTTCTGGATGCTGATTTGCCGGTCAACAGTCGTGAAGACCGGGAGCTTACCGGGCAGTTGTACGGCGGCGATAAGGAAACGCGCATTGGCCAGGAAATATTGCTGGGTATAGGCGGGGTAAGGGCGCTCAGAGCCCTGGGATTAGCACCTACTGTGTGGCACATTAATGAGGGTCACGCCGCATTTTTACTGCTAGAGCGTCTGCGGGAGCTGGTGGAGGATAAGGGGTTGTCGGCGGGTACGGCGCTGGAGGCTCTGAGAGCGGACACTTTATTTACCACCCATACTCCGGTGCCTGCCGGGCATGATGTATTCAGCGAGGAAATGATAGATCGTTATTTTAGTTATTTGTACGGGCGGTTGGGTGTCGCCCGGGAGCAGTTTATGCAGCTGGCTTCCGATCAGGAGCGTAGCGGCTTCAACATGACTATGCTGGCCTTGAAGCAGTGCGGTTTTTCCAATGGAGTCAGCCGTTTGCACGGCGCTGTGTCCCGCTCCATGTTTCATCATCTTTACCCGGGCGTTCCCCTGGAGGAAGTGCCTGTCGGGCAGGTGACCAATGGCGTGCATACCCTAACCTGGCTGGCCCCGGAGATGCGCGAACTGTTTAACAGGTACCTGAGTCGGGAATGGAAGCGGTGTGTATTTTATCCCCCCGATTGGGAGAAGGTGAGCGGTATCCCTGAGCGAGAGCTGTGGGAAGTTCACGCGGGTTTAAAACAGAAGATGATTATCTTAGCTCGCCATCACCTGGCCCAGCAGCGGGTGCGTAACCAGGAAACGCCGGATAAGGTAAATGAAGTGGAAAGCTGCCTGGATCCCAAGGCTTTGACCATTGGCTTTGCCCGCCGGTTTGCCACCTATAAGCGGGCTGGCTTGCTATTCAGGGACAAAGACAGGCTGGCCGCGCTGGTCAATAACCGCGAGTTGCCGCTGCAGTTTATCTTTGCCGGCAAGGCTCATCCCGCCGATCGGCCGGGACAGGATCTGATTAAATTAATTAATGAAATTTCTGCCGATGATCGCTTTCGGGGTAAGGTTATTTTTTTAGAAAACTATGATATTAATATTTCACGCTATTTATTGCAGGGAGTGGATGTGTGGCTGAATACCCCCCGCCGTCCGATGGAGGCCAGTGGTACCAGCGGTATGAAGGCCGCTGTCAACGGTGTACTGAATTGCAGCGTGCTGGACGGCTGGTGGCCCGAGGCTTATAATGGAGAAAACGGGTTTGCCGTGGGTGAGGACTGGGATTTCCCCGATGATGAGGCTCGTGATCAGCATGATTTTTACGCGCTGTATGCGCTGCTGGAAAAAGTAATTATTCCGGCTTATTATGACCAAACGAACGGGGTGCCCCGAAAATGGGTGAAGTGGATGAAACAGTCCATTATAACTATTGCCCCGCATTTCAGCACCGAGCGGATGGTGCAGGAATATGCTCAAGAGTATTACTTGCGGGCTAATCAAAGAAGCCAAACATTTAGTGCGGACGGATATCGGGCAGCCGGAGAATTGTACGAGTTGAAAAGGTTCTTGCGTGATAACTGGCACCATATACAAATTTATAGCGTTGAAACCGGCGGCGCCGAAAGTATGCATCCGGAAGAAAAATTAACGGTGCGGGCCACCGTAGAGCTGGGCCCGGTACGTCGGGAGCACGTGTGCGTGGAAATGGTGTATGGTAAAGCCACCAGATGGGGGCTGCAGTCAATTAAAACTATGGCTTTACATGAGGAGCGCGCGTCCGGCGAACAGGGGCGGGTTGTTTATACGGGAGACATCAGCCTGCCTCAGGGCACCTTTGGCTACACGGTACGCGTTCGCCCTCACAGCCCGCACTTTGCCCACCACTTTGAATTGCCTCTGGTCTGCTGGGCATCATCATTATAGGAAGTGTATAGGAAGTGTAGGGACGGTTCTCTTGCTTTTTCTCAGCCATTCCCAGTCCTAGTCCAACAAATGTGATGTTTATCTTACTTTACTGCATTTATCAGTGCCTAAAGCACTAACAAGCGGTAAATTTACTTAGCATATAAAGAGGTGCTTATGAAGGAAAAGTTGTTGCGGCAGTTGTACAGTCACATAATAAATTGTTGTTGTCCGTGCCCGGGGGAGAGAACGGGGGCCGGATTGGTCAGAGACCGCGGTAATTACGAAGCCGGCGTTGTTTTTTTGGGCGAAGCGCCGGGGGGCGAAGAAATCAAGCAGGGCATGCCCTTCGTCGGTCAAGCCGGGCTTAATTTAGATGGGTATTTGAAGTTGGCCGGCCTGGGGCGCAAAGATATATTAATTACCAATACGGTAAAATGCCGCCCCACACAAAATAGCGGACGGGCTAATCGCAAGCCCGGGACATGTGAAATAAAACACTGTGCCCGTTGGTTGGATGAAGAATTGGCGATATTGTCGCCCGGGGTGATTGTCACCCTGGGTGATGTAGCTTTGAAAAGGCTGGGCGGCGGCAGTATGCGTATAGGCAGCTGCCATGGCCGGTCCTTTGAACTGGAGAAATACATCGTATTTCCCATGTATCACCCGGCGGCGTCTATTTACCGCCGGGCATTGAAAGAGGTAATTGAGGAGGATTTCAATAAGCTGGGTGTTTGGCTGCGGGAGAGGCAGTAAACTTTTACTTGATTAGTAAGATGCGTCTGTTCGTCAATCGGTCATGAATTTGTTCAAATAACAATCCCGCACCAAACCACAGCGGAGCCATGTCCAGGCGAATCAGGCCTGCTATTTGCCAGCCGTCCCGGTAAATCCACGGGCTGGTGCCGACAAAAGCGCGAATTAGTCCGCCCGTAGTTAACTCTACTGTCCAAATGACCAGCACCCAGATCATACCCCTCGGGTACCAGTGCAATGGGCGCATGATGTTGTGCAGCGGCTCAAAAAGCACCGCTAATCCGTAAATAGGCAGCATCCACAGGTACGTGTGGGCTGTTAAACGAGGATTGCCCTGCAGGCCGGACATGAGACCGGTAAAAATTACTTCCACATTCCAGCCCAAAAGTCCGTAGATAATAAATCTGGTAAACATGGCTATATTTTGTGCGCTTGTGGCCTGGTTATGCAAGAATGGGGTAAATAGTATTTGGCAAGTCATGGTAAATACGGCTGAAATGCTCGCCGATGGCGCGGCTGGGGTAAAGCTGAGCATCGGGGGTCCGGGTGGAATTCCATTCCACCTGAAGTAAAAACAGGGACTCCCACTATAGAAGTGGGAGTCCTGGAATTCGATAAATTTTAACCAATGATCCGGCAGCTCTCGGATATAGTTAATGGTTGTACTATTGCTGCTCTTCGTTTCCAACTGTGGGCCTGAACATATCCAGGGCTCCCAGCAGTATATGGGCCAGACCGAAACCCAGTATGCCGGCACCCCAGTAACCACCTACATACCAACCAATCAAAGAAACAATCACACCCAAACCAACTACGATCCAACTGGTTGTAATACCTTGCAAAAGTAACGCCTCCCGTATATTAATTTGTCCGAAAGCCAATCTTAGAAGTTATTTTATTAAATATATTGCCTGGGAAGGCATTTTCTATACACTGATGTATGGTAAGGTGTAATTCGCTGAACAGTTGACATTATTGCAATACTGAGATTACCGGTAATATAAAACACAAAAAAGTCCGGTGGCTGCCGGACGTATGGAAAGCTAAGAAATTTTCTGCAAATTTTCAGTTTGTTTCTGCCGCTTGGTTTGCATTTCTTCCGAATAATCGGTGGAAATGAGGTATAAGTTGACCCAGAGGTCATGCTCATTGTTTTTGCCTTCAAGCTCGTTAGCCAGTATTTTAAACTTTTTTTCCACCCGATCCTTAAACGAGGAAAACTCCACCAGCAAGTCCACAACTTCACGTTGACTGTAAGAGGCTCCTTCTTTAATAATCTTAGCCAAAAAGTATCACCCCTAATTAAACCTTTTACCATATTATAAGCCAATAGGTAAAATATGTTAAGGGGGAATATTTGTCTATTTAAATGATAAAACGTTGAAGGGAGGGCCCCGCGCAGGGCCCTCCCGGAAAACCTTTTACTTTTAATGTTATCCGCATACCCGTGTTTGGCCGTGGATTAACGGGCTATGTCATGTAGTATGCGTGATATCGGTCAAGAAAGATATCGTCTGTAACTACACAGGGTGATGCTGTGGTGTAAATTTAGAACCCGGTGTAATTAAATGCCGATGTGGAAAGCTGGTTATTCAAATTGGACATGTTTTGGTTCATTCGGTTAGCCAGCGCCTGCTGGGCTTGCTGGCTGATTTGCTGATTTTCCGCAAAGCTTTGGTTATGCTGCTGATTGCCGTAACCTTGTGCTAGATTCAAATGGCCCGGTGATGCATAGCCACCGAAGGATTGGTTATAGCTTTGTGTATAACCTGTTTGCATGGGTGAATAATAACCGCTGGTATACTGGGTACCAAGGCGCTGTTGCTGTTGCTGTTGCTGATAGGGCATGCTGGAGATATAATTGGGTTGGTATTGCTGGTTTTGACCAAACACGCCGGTAGTTTGTCCGGGGGCAAACTGGTTGCCGAAGGTGCCGAATTGCTGGCTATAGCCACCTGTGCCGAGTTGAGAAAGGTTCTGAGCCATGGGCTGGCTGGCCTGCTGGGCCGCACTGCTGACGCTGTTCAGGTCGTTATTAATTTGACCGCAAATTTGCTGAATTCTTTGCAGCTGCTGGGTGGCATTTACCTCATGCTGCTGCAGACGCTGCAGTTGGGCGGCGTTGCTCTGCTCGAACTGCTGCAATTGGGAAGTCATTTGAGAGATGTTGCTAACTTCTTGGCGCAATCTTTGAATTTGTTGTTGCAGTTGATAAATCTGATCCATTAACTTACCCCCTTGGAATTGTTTTGTTTAAAATCTTTCAAGCATATTATGTGCCAAAATTCTACTAATATTTAAGGAAGTTAATGGAATATCCTTAGTAAGCTGCTAATCTTTTATGATTCCGCACAATAATGGCCAGTCCGTAGGGCTTAATAAAAATCCCTGTACCCGGGGGGAGGTGGCTGAGTAATGAAGGCTGTGATTAAGCGTCAGCCATGGTACATCCCGGTTGATTATCTGTTGTGCCTGGCGATAGAATTGCTGCCTGGTATCCGGATCAGCGGTGTGGCGGCCGCTTAGCAGCATTGTTTCCAACTCTTCGTTTTGATAACGGGTGAGATTTAATCCATTTTTTACTTGATTCTCCGCCAGCAGAGTGTATAGAAAATTATCCGGGTCACCGTTGTCGCTGATCCAACCATATAAGAAGGCATTCCCTTCCCGGCGGCTTAGAGCTTGCTTAAATTGCTGCCAGGGGTAGGCCTGCACTTTTACGGTTATTCCATGTTCGGCCAGTGATTTGGCCAGCGCTTCGGCCAGAATCTGGCCACCTCCGGGGCTGTAAGGCCGTTTATCGGTATAAGTAATTAAAGTAAAAGAAAGCCCGTTGGTATATCCCGCTTCCCGCAGCAGTTGAGCAGCCTTATCGGGCGCGCAGTCGATCTGAGTTATATTAGGGTCGTAGCCAAGCACTGCGGGCGGCAATGGACCAAGAGCCGGGCGTGTCTCCTGAGGCCAGAGCTTTTCTAAAATCTCCCGGTGATCCAGTGACGATGCTATGGCTCTGCGCACGGCCGGTTGATTAAATGGCCGGCGATCGGTATAAAAGCCCAGGTAGCCTATATCCAGACCGGTGGCCCGCAGCACCGGATAACCTTTAAAACGCAACCCGGCTGTTTGGGCAAAGGTTAGATCAAGGGCAATATCAATATGGCCGTCCAGCAGCATTTGCACTCTCTGATCAGTATCGGGTACGCTTAAGAATGATATTTCCTCTATTGCCGGCGGGGTGTTCCAGTAATCGTGGTTGGCCTTTAAGATTTGGCCGCCGTTTTTTTCCCCGGCATAGATGAATGGTCCGGTGCCCGCCGGGTGGCTGCTTAACTTATCACGGGGCAGGCGTGACACCGCCGGGCTGACTATCGGAGCCGCCATGGGTATGGCCAGGTTATTTAAAAACGGTGCGTAAGGATATTTTAGGTGAAACTCGATGGAATGTTGGTCAATAACCTTTACTTTCTCCAGCGGCGCATATACAAAATCAGCGTAAGTGGTGGTTCCGCCGGATTGGTTGGTTAATTGCCTTTGCACGCTGTACTGTACGGCCGAGGCGTCCAGCGCGACACCGTCATGAAAGCTAACGTTTTGGCGCAGATAAAACGTATAGGTCAGCCCGTCTTCAGACAGTTTCCATGATTCGGCCAGGCAGGGCTCGATTTTGGCGGTGCCTGGTTTAAACCGCACCAGCCCTTCAAATATATTGGAAATTAATCGTATTGATCCGGTATCGGTGGCGGCTGCCGGGTCTAGTGTGGATACGGTGTGTTCTTGGGCAATTGTAATATGCTTATTATTAGATCCTGTGGTGTCATTGCCATCCGCACTCCGTCCCGTGGCGGGACCTCCCCGGTCCGGCAGTTTGGACTGGATAAGTACAGCCAGTATTAACAGGCCAAGAAGGGTGGCAACGAGCAGCTTTAAAGGCTTTATCATGTTCATCATCCCCTGTGTTTAATTTCCTCAATAAAGACATAATATATAATTACTGTAAATTTATAGAATTTCCTTTATTGTTTAGTAAATATGCGGTGTTTATTTCGCCGGCAGAGCAGGCTTGAGGAAAGGGGGGATAGATGTGGTAAAATGATCTTTGGGGTTATTAACTTATTTATGTCGGAATTAAGAAGGGAACGGTAATATGCAACAAATGCGTTTCGGTCCGGCGGGAAATGCCGATTCTTTTTACGAGGCGGGTTTTAAGTCGTCGCTGGATATGCCCGGGTGGCTCGCCGGCATGGGGCTTAATGCTTATGAATATCAGTGTGTCCGGGGAGTGCATATAAAACAGGAAACGGCAAGTAAATTAGGTGAAGCGGCCAGGGTTCATAAGATTGCTTTAAGCATACACGCGCCTTACTATATCAGCCTGGGAGCCACAGACCGGGTAATCAGGGAAAAAACCCGTAAGCACTTTATGGACGCGCTGCGAGCCGCTAATTGGATGGGGGCCCGAATCGTGGTTATGCACCCGGGCGGCAAGGTGGGAAATGATCGGCCGGCCGCATTGCTTCGGGCTAAAGAACATCTGGCGGAATTGTTGGACATAGCTCAGGCAGATGGCTTTGGTGATATAACGGTAGCACCGGAGACAATGGGCAAACCGGCCCAGCTGGGTAACCTGGATGAGATTCTGGAACTGTGCACTGTAGGTAAAGGGGTCGTGCCGACGGTTGATTTCGGTCATTTGCATGCTGCTGGGGCGGGTGCTTTAACCGACGTGGCGGCTTTTAACGCGGTACTGGATAAAATTGAGGCGGCGCTGGGCGCTGAGGCGGTAAAAAACTTGCATATGCATTTTAGTCCCATAGAATTTACCCGGGCGGGGGAACGCCGACACCGCACCACACTGGATGAAGGGTACGGCCCGGATTTTGCACATTTGGCCCGACTGATCCGGGCAAGGAACATGACCCCGACGGTAATCTGTGAATCCGCCGGGCGGCAGGCCGAAGATGCGTTGATTTACCGGCGGATTTACGAAGCCATGGTTTGATATCCTTATAAATTTTAAGTTGGAGAATTGGATAATCCTGTTGGATTGGAAAAGGAGTTGTTGCACAACGGACTAATAGTTCATAGTGCGGCAGCCTTTTGCAAAGATACCGGATTATTATCGGAATAATTGGCTGCATCCGGGAAAGGGAGTGTCGCTCACTACTCCAAGAAAGTGTTTTGCGACACTCCCTCTGATCAAATTACTAAAACTCCCGCTTGTTATATAGGCGGGAGTTTTAGTTCGGATGGGGTAGAATCTCCTTCTAAAGCACCGATGTTCAGCTTTAGCTGAACGATTTCGCTAAGACGCAAGCTTTACATTTAGTGGGTTTCGACATCCTGCGCACCTGAGCGTCTTAGTATGTCGGCGGCTTCGTTGATGCGGTTGTCATCGGCACGGATGGAGACTAAAACGTTACCCTGTTTAACTCTATCTTCATAAAACTGGCTGCGCTCCCGGGGGATGCCCCAGTCTACCAGACCGCCGGCAACACCGCCGGTGGCGGCGCCGGAGAGCAGCCCGGCAATAGGGCCGGCGGCGATCAGCGGTCCAATGCCCGGGATGGCCAGCGCTCCGGCGCCTACCGCAAGCCCGGCCAGACCGCCCAGTACTCCGCCGGTAGTGGCACCGTCTGTGACACCATCGGTGCCCATAGTGGTATACTGGTTTTTCTCCCTGTTTTGCTCGTCTCTGGCTACAATGGATATGTCTTTCTCAAACCCCTTTTGGCGCAGTTCGGCCACTGCTTTTTCCGCTGCATCCCGGTTGGGGAAAGTGCTTAATACTGTTTTCATAATTTTAAAAACCTCCTTTTACCAATATTCTTTTTTAATGTGTCAAATTGTTTGGAGTTTTATGCATAGACGTTAAAAATAACGTTAAATGTAGAATAATAGAGTTTATTTTTTTTCAGGGTTTGATATAATAAATTTTGTTATTTTGCAAAATAAGTATTGGAAGGGGCTATGACCATGTTACCTACCCCAAAAAAGTTTTTTTTGACAGCTGCCGCCGCAGAAGGTTACAACGAACTAACCGCTTTTGACAATGCCTTGCTGGCAGGCAAAATTGGCAATATTAATTTGCTTAAAGTTAGCAGCATATTGCCCCCGGCCGCGGAATATGATCCCGATTTGATTATTCCCCCCGGTTCGCTGGTGCCAACCGCTTACGGTTTTATTTGCAGTGAAGTGCCCGGCGAATTGATTGCCGCTGCGGTGGGAGTGGGTTTTTCCGCGGACACCTTTGGCGTGATTATGGAATTTGCCGGACGCTGCAGCCGTGATGAGGCAGCGGCCAAAATTGAAGCCATGCTCCGGGAGGCCTTTGCATCGCGGGGTATGGAGTTAAAGGATATGAAAATCGCTGCCGCGGAACACCGCGTGGAAAAAGTGGGCTGTGCGCTGGCAGCCGTACCTATGTACTATTAATGGCTCAGGAGGGATACAATTGGAGGTATGGTTTACCGAAGATCAAACTAAACATTTGCGGATTGGCTGCCGGGTGCGTGAGGTGCTATTCAGCGGCCAGTCACCTTTTCAAAAAGTAGCGGTTTTAGATACCGTGGAATTTGGGCGCATGCTTACCCTGGATAATGTTATCCAGACCAATATAAAGGATGAATTTGTTTATCACGAAATGATTACTCATGTAGGGCTAAACACTCATCCCAATCCTAAAAAAGTATTGGTCATTGGTGGCGGTGACGGAGGCGCAGTGCGGGAAATCGTCAAGCACAAGGACATTGAGAAAGTCGTACATGTGGAAATTGACCAGATGGTCATTGACGTAGCGAAAAAATTCTTTCCCGAATTAAGCTCGGGCTTTAATGATCCCCGGGTGGAAATATTGGTTGCTGACGGCATTAAACATGTTAAAGAGAACAAAGGCGTCTATGACATGATAATTGTTGACTCTACCGATCCGGTAGGCCCGGCGGTGGGTCTTTTCAGTGAAGATTTTTACCGCAGTGTATTCGAGGCTTTGACTGATGACGGGTTGTTTGTAGCTCAGACCGAATCGCCGTTTTTTAACGGCGGGCTGATCACCCAGGTAACTGCCACTATTAGCGGCATATTCCCTGTGACCAGGCTGTTTTGGGCTGTGGTGCCCACCTATCCGGGCGGCTACTGGACATTTACCATGGGTTCCAAAAAACATGACCCGCTGGTGGCGGATGTGGACAAGGAAAGAATAGCGGCATTTAAAACCAAATGGTATTCGCCCGAGGTGCATCGTGCCGCTTTCGTGCTGCAGCCATTTGTAAAGGAATTGTTGCCGCGCTGATGGTTCGGGTGTTCTATAATCTCAGGTACTGATACTGTCAGGAGTGTGGGCGATGCACGAGTTTTTGGAAAACTGCAGCGGGTTTATGGGGGCCGGTTCTGATTACCGGGCGGCCCGGTTGGTGTTGGTGGGCATGCCCATGGATTTCACCGTTAGCTTCAGGCCGGGCACCCGCTCGGGTCCCCGGCGCATTCGGGAGGTTTCCATAGGTTTGGAGGAATACAGCCCGTACCAGCAGCGGGACTTAAAAGATTACTGTTACTATGATGCCGGTGATGTTGTGCTGCCTTTCGGGCATGTGTCCCAGAGCCTGAAACGTCTGGAGGATGTTGTTGGCAAACTATTGGCGGATGACAAATTTCCGCTGGTTTTGGGCGGCGAGCATCTGATTACCCTGGCACCGGTTAAACGCATGGTCCAAAAATTTCCGGACTTGGCCGTGCTGCATTTTGACGCCCATGCCGACTTGCGCATGGACTACCTGGGGGAGAGTATGTCCCATGCTACGGTAATGCGCCGGGTGGCGGAGGTGGTGGGCAGTCACAACGTTTACCAGTTCGGCATCCGCTCCGGTACTGCCGATGAATTTGCTTACGGGCGTGAGAACACCGGATTCTATCCTTTTGAAATACTAACTCCGCTGAAGCAAACGATGGACCGGCTGCGCGGAAGACCGGTTTATATTACCCTGGATATTGATGTGGTGGATCCCGCCTTTGCCCCGGGTACGGGTACGCCTGAGCCGGGCGGGTGCAGTGCCGCGGAAATAATGGCGGCGCTGCATATGCTGGAGGACTTAAATGTGGTAGGCATGGATTTGGTGGAAGTCTGCCCCGTCTATGACCAATCCGATCGCACTGCTTTGCTGGCGGCTAAGCTGGTGCGGGAAGCAATTTTACTTTTTGGCAGTGATAAATAATTAAAATGAGTCGTCTGAAAAAAATTCATTTGACACGAAAGCATTTTTTTTGTATACTTAGGAATGTCGACGGATCGGGGCTTTTAAGAAAACCGGTTCGGGGCAAGTGCGGAGCTGTGGTGTAGCGGTCTAACATGTCGGCCTGTCACGCCGAAGATCGCGGGTTCGATTCCCGTCAGCTCCGCCAATATAAGCCACGGTAGCTCAGTCGGTAGAGCAGAGGACTGAAAATCCTCGTGTCGCTGGTTCGATTCCGGCCCGTGGCACCATGTGCGGAAGTAGCTCAGTGGTAGAGCATCGCCTTGCCAAGGCGAGGGTCGCGGGTTCGAATCCCGTCTTCCGCTCCAAGTTATAAGCTATATTTTTGTTGGTAATAAGCCAACGAGAACGTAGCTTTTTTCATATTTATAATAGTATTTGAAGTTGCGGCAGCTGAAAAAAACCAAGGCTAAATTGAAGATATGGTTGTAGATAATTCATAATACTTGATTAAAAATGACGTTGTGTTGAAAATGTAAATATTTATATCGGTAATCGAGGATGATTTTGTATATAATAAAAGTACGAAAGGAGTGCTTTTGAAGTGGCAAATGTAAATATTCGTGTTGATGATAATTTAAAAAAGAAAGCTGAAGAAATTTTTACGGAACTTGGTTTGTCTATGTCTGCCGCAACAAATGTTTTTTATAAGCAAGTAGTTAGATACGGCGGTATTCCATTTGATTTGCGTATATCCGACCCATTTTATTCTGCTGAGAATCAGGCTCGTTTACAAAAGTCCATCAGTGATTATGAAACTGGAAAAAGTAAGCCAATTGTAAAAACGATGACCGAATTAGAGGAAATGGCCAATGAGTAATCTGGTGTTCCTGCCAGAAGGTTGGGAAGATTATGTTTATTGGCAGGGACAGGACAAAAAGTGTTGCGCAGAATAAATCAGCTTTTACAGGACATTTCACGAAATGCTTTTGAGGGTTTGGGAAAGCCGGAGCCATTGCGGGGCAATATGACCGGGTGGTGGAGCAGACGTATTGATGATACGAACCGCCTGATATATCGTGTACAAGGCAACAATAATATTGAAATTGCTCAATGCCGTGGACATTATAACGATAAGTAATGGTCGGGCAAAAGACCTTACCCAACCCTTTTCATATGGTAGGTCTCCTCCCATAGACGCCGGGCACACCTCCGGGCGGGTCCGGCGGTGTGCCGTTTTCTTGCTGCTTTAGGGGCCCGGTGCTCTGTTGAAACAGTAACGTATTTCCCCGTGTTGGAATAACATGTTAATTAATTGCTTATGGGAGGTTTTAATCATGTTATTGCAGCAGGTCAAATGGATACGGGAGAACAGGCTCAAGATGTGCGCCAATTTAAAGAAAAGGCTGGTGGCCGATTATAAGCCTGTTAGATATGTACCGTGTTTTTTGCAAGGATTGGTGCGCAAATTAAAGAGAAAGTGGCATAAACATAAGGTTATCATCCAGCTTGACCCCTTGCTGAGGGATAATGTCGGACTGCAAACATTATCCAACATGCTGGGGATTAAAGTTAAAAAAGAGCTGAATATTATTAACGCAGTGTCGGCGAAACTTAGCGTGGAGCGATTGGAACAAATAGTACAGCATATGTCCGTAGTTAAGATCTGGTATGACTACGAGGTAAGGGCGCTTTTAAACATAGCATCCCCCGCGGTGGAAGCCCCGGAATTATGGCAATCTCCGGACGGAGCGAAATACACCGGAGCCGGAGTAACGGTGGCGGTGATAGATACCGGAATATACCCGCATCCGGATGTAATGGATAGAATTGTTTTTTTTAAGGATTTTGTTAAAAATGCAACGGCAGCGTATGACGATAACGGTCATGGTACCCATGTGGCAGGTTGTGCCGCCGGGGATGGCGGCCGCTCCGATGGTAAATTTCGTGGTCCGGCGCCGGGGGCGGGTTTGGTGGGCCTCAAGGTGTTGGATAAATACGGGGCGGGCAGTTTATCCACGGTTATTGAGGCTGTGCAGTGGTGTCGAGATAATCATGTCCAGTATAATATTAAAGTAGTTAATCTATCCCTGGGGAGTTCCGCACTGCAATCCTATAAGGAGGACCCTCTATGCTTGGCGGTGGAAGAACTTTGGCGGTCGGGTGTAGTGGTCTGCGCTGCCGCGGGTAACGACGGGCCTGCCGAAAACACTGTCGGCACTCCTGGGATTGACCCGGTAATCATAACAGTGGGGGCATCCGATGATTATAATACCACCGATATAAGCGATGATGATATAGCTGACTTCTCCAGTCGGGGTCCCACCGTAGATGGGCTTGCCAAACCAGACCTGTTGACGCCGGGCGTTAATATTATTTCCTTGCGGGCACCCGATTCGCAGTTGGATAAGAAAGACAGTGTATCCCGGTATGACAATGACTATACCGTTCTTTCCGGTACTTCCATGGCCACGCCTATCTGCTGCGGGGTAGTGGCTCTGCTGTTGGAAGCCCAACCCGATCTTATTCCGGATCAGGTCAAGGAACGGCTGATTAGTTCGTGCCGTTCATTAGGTGAATACTCCGCCAACGAACAGGGGGCCGGCTTGGTGGATGCAGGGGCGGCGGCACAAGCAGCATTTGCCGGGCAGTCCGGAATAATATAATGGGTAATTAAAAGGATGCGTTAACGCATCCTTTACCTCTTTACCAAGGCACTAAAAAACAAAAAAGCCAAGGATTAATTCCTCAGCTTTCCTTTGAAAAACTGGAGGCGACACCCAGATTTGAACTGGGGGATGAAGGATTTGCAGTCCTCTGCCTTACCACTTGGCTATGTCGCCATATTAACTTATTTGCCGCACCGCAGTATTAATATTAACAAATTACCACCAGTCAGTCAAGGGGGTAATTCCCACCAAGCACAACTAATTGAACGGTACAATAACCCACCCATTGCAAAAAGAAAATAAGGCCTAAAGCCGGTCTTTATGTTTTAAAAAGTAAACTCTTGATGCACTGGATCTTAGACTGGAAATCGTATCGACAAAACAGCATAAGGAATAATTTTTATGTGAATTATTCCTTATGCTCCTCGGGTTTTTGTGCTCTATTGCTCCATAATGCCGGGTTTACAGGTCTAACTCAAGTAATGAGTGGCATAATAGTAATGAATCTATAATCTATTAAAAATTACGTACCAATACCAGCATTCTATCAAAACCCACGGAGAGAATGGTTCTCCCCGAAAGACTAAAAATGAAATATGATGTATAACATGCAAATGTTATGAAGGTATGGAATTGGACTGCGTGGAAACTTGTGTGCATAAACCGCAATTATTTTAAGGAGTGTATTGAGTTATGATTAATGAAAAAATGAAAAAAATATCACCATCTATTGATGAATGGCTCAAAGAAGCAAAAGCGGATCCAATGGCTTTACAGGAAGGGATGTTTTTAGTCCATAACGGTGTTGTGCGTCAGACGCCCAAAGCTAAAGTCCGCCAGGGGCTTGATGATGGTTCGTTGGTAAAAGGAATGGAATTTGCCTATGACGCGGTGAAAGTAGATGCGGCGATTGCGGAAACTTATAAAATGGATGGCGTTTTTTACGTTAAAGTCTGGCTTAATGAAGGCCGGCTTGAGGTTGGTGACGACATAATGTATGTACTGATAGGCGGCGATATTAGACCACATGTTATAGATGCCCTGCAATTCCTGGTTGAAAAAATCAAAACTAAATGTGTTACGGAAATAGAGCAAAAATTATAATTTACATTAGGTTATCCGGCGGTCGATCCGTTGCCTAACGAGATATTTCAACTCATCTTGGCTGTCCCTAAGCAGTTTAAATACTCTGGATGACAGTTGTATTTAATATGGGGATAATGTAACGGAGTCTTGGAATGCTATCGGTTATATAACTTTGCAAGGGTTGTTGAACAAGAATTGTTGGGTAATGGGCGCTATGTTATAATATGCTATATAATGAATATGTGAGGGAATGTTATGAAACCTGCCGATTATGAAGGCAAATCTGTTAGAGAGATAGAGAAGCAAATTAGTAATGGAAAAGGTGTATTGGGGTGGAGGGTTCGTATAGTCCATATTCTGCTCGCGCTTCTATTTATACTGCTGGGCTATGGCGGAGCCAGTTTAATTTTACATAATGAAATAGATCGCCTGGTTGCGGATAATACCACAATGAAAATTAAAAATGGCGTTCTTAAAGAAGATAATGCCTCGCTTAAGAAACAATTAAACGACAACCAAAGAGTTAATCAACCGATTTCGGTTATCTATCATGATGTAAAGAAAAATGATACCCTGGGCAGTATTTGCGTGAGATATTACGGTACCGGCAGTTATGCGTCGCACTTGGCTAAATTAAATGGTTTAACTGTAAAAACTACTCTTCAAGTAGGTCAGATAATTAAAGTGCCCAAAGAACCGGATGCGTCTTGGAAAAAAAACGGTGAAAATTAATTTGCCTTTTTCCCGGCCACAAACAGTTAAAAATAAGCAGGTGAATCCACAAATATCGGGAATACTAAATTATTCAAAACTAAATATTATAGTCTAAAAGGTGGATTCAAGTGGATAATGTCGAACTAATCGCTACGGCTACTTTTGGTTTGGAGGCGCTTGTCGCGCAGGAAGTTAAAAATTTAGGTTATCAAAAGGTAACAGTGGAAAATGGCAGGGTTACCTTTAACGCGGATTTGTCCGCTGTCTGTCGGGCCAACTTATGGCTGCGCACGGCGGACAGGGTGCGCCTGAAGGTTGGTGAATTTAAGGCTGCTACTTTTGACGAACTCTTTGAAAAAACCAGGGCGTTGCCCTGGCCCGAACTAATACCTGGTGACGCCCGGTTTCCTGTGGAAGGCAAATCCGTTAAGTCTACCCTGTTTAGCGTATCTGACTGTCAGGCTATTGTAAAAAAAGCAGTTGTTGAGAGCATGAAGCAAAAATATAAACAGTCATGGTTTTCCGAACAGGGACCGCTATATAAGATTGAGGTGGCTTTATTGAAAGATATCGCCACCCTGACCATTGATACAAGCGGTGCCGGGTTACATAAAAGGGGTTACCGGGAACTGGCCAGTCAGGCACCTCTTAAAGAAACACTGGCTGCGGCGTTAATAATATTATCGCACTGGCATCCGGACACTGTTTTAATGGATCCCTGCTGTGGTTCCGGCACTATCCCTATTGAAGCGGCGCTGATCGGCCAAAATATTGCGCCGGGGATGAATCGGGAATTTGTTTCCGAGAGCTGGCCCACCATACCAAGGGAATTGTGGCGACAGGCCAGAAAAGAGACTCATGATCTTGCCCGTTATAACCTGTCTCTGGATATCGTGGGCACGGATATAGATAATGATGTTTTAAGGCTGGCGCGTCAAAATGCCGACGAGGCGGGGGTGGAAGAGCAGATTCACTTCCAGCGCCTGCCGGTTGCCGATGTGCGATCAAGTAAAAAATACGGCAAGATTATTTGTAATCCGCCTTATGGCGAACGATTGGGGGAACAGCGGGAAGTGGAACGGCTGTACAGGGAAATGGGGCAGGTCTTTAGCCGGCTGGATACCTGGTCTTTTTACATGCTGGCCGCTCATCCGCAATTTGAAAGGTTGTTTGGCAGGCAGGCCACTAAGAAAAGAAAGCTCTACAACGGCAATATAAAAGTGGATTATTACCAGTATTACGGTCCCCGGCCACCCAAAAAAGCAAGAAATGATTTTAACTTAAAGGATTAAATGTAAGTTTATCCTGATTATATGGCGGGGTAGTGATATGAAAACAATAGTATTAGTGTATAATAGGGATTGGATAAAATTATGAGGAGTGATAAAGTGGCAACGCAGCAAGTACTCATCAGTACTGACAAAGGAAACATTAAATTGGAATTATACCCGGAAAAAATGCCTGTGACGGTAGAAAATTTTCTAAAATTAACTAATGATGGTTTTTATAACGGGCTGGCCTTTCATCGGGTGGAGCACTGGGTGGTTCAGGGTGGCGACCCAAAAGGCAACGGCACCGGAGGACCGGGCTGGACAATAAAGCTTGAGACTCACCCTGATTTGCCAAACGTGCGGGGCGCGGTGGCCATGGCCAGATCGGCGCACCCCGATTCCGCCGGCTCGCAATTCTACATATTGAAGGAAGATGCCGACTGGTTGGACGGGCAGTACGCGGTTTTCGGGATAGTTGCGGAAGGTATGGATATAGTCGATAAATTGGATATTGATGATAAAATGAATGAGGTAAAAGTAGCGGGTTAAATGAAAAGTCTTCAAGTAACGAGTTATCTCCGCTTAAATACAAAAGTCCGGGGCGTTGCCGCCGGCTTTTGTATTGCTTTTGTATATCACAGTATTTTGGTAACCAGGGTGATGACCAGACCGGCCACGGCTATAAACGTGCTGACTGAAAGTTTTACATTCCACTGGACAGCCCTGTCCACTTTCCCGCTCATGGCGTCAAGACGTTGGTGCAGAGAAAGGTATTCCTGATGACGTTCTCTGTTGCTTGCTAAAATTTTGATCATATTACGCTCCAGGTTCTCATTTATTTTGTGTTCAATGGAATTTAAATGCTGGCGTAAATCACTAAGCTCACTCTCAAGTTTTTCCAGATATTTTTTTTCCCAATCCATTCCTATCACCTGTTGATATAGATTATAAATAGTATATGCATAAAAAACCACCCGGGGAACCGAAAGGAGTCCATAAAATGCGTTCAAAATTATTAGTAATATTTTTAGTGTTGGTTCTGGCTTGTACCGGATGTGCTCTAAAGGGGAGTCAGACCGGTCAAACCGGGACGGATGAACAGAAAAAAGCCGATGACAAAGCCGCCGGGGATACGGTGGAAGTGGTTGACGTGGTGCCGGGACAGAACAGTAATCCGGTGTTAACGCCGGGTGATCACGGGGAGAATCTCGATGGCATTAAACAAACACTGACCGTACTTATAGACAGCCTGATTTTAAATGATATGCAAGACGTCGGCAATTGCCTGCACGGTTTGGATGAAGGCGGCAGTGCAGTTACTGTGGAGGAATTGCAAAAGGAAATGGCACAGCTGCATCCCGTACAGTGGTCGGTGGTTAATTATCAATTGGTAGGGGAGCGGGGGGCTTTAGTAACACTGTCTTATACCATGCCTGACGGTACAGTGCGCGAAGCTGCATCCTTTAGTATGCAAAATGAAGAGTCGTTATGGACGGTGCACTACAACTCTTTTGCTGATTCCATTCATAATATAGCTCGTCATGTTATTAAAAAAACCGATACTCCTACCGATACTCCTATTGATAATTAAACGTTCGCATATAGCGGGCGTACTAATTAAACCTAATTAAACCGGGAATAGGGCTAAAAGGCCGGTTGGGTTGGTGATGGGGAGGTGTTTGTCATGGGGAAGACACGGTGTTGTCGTAATAATGACAGAGTCCTAACGCTTTTTGTGGCAGAATTTTAACTAAGGTTATTCCTGGTTTAACATATACCTCTTTTCCCAACCCCCCAAACGCGGGGGTTTATTTTTGTCTAAGTTATGGGGTTGTGTTTTCTTTTGCTGCTGAAAGGTGAATTTATGTTTGATATGGCAATATTATTTGGTGATGCTGCGTACCGGGTATAAAAAAGAACAACTGTGTAATACTATAGATACTGCAGTGAGCAGTAACCAGCCTCCTAAATCTCTCTCAGCAATCCCGTCGCTTTTAGACGGGTATTTTTTTGCCCGCGCAAAAGGATTGTTGAAATTAGTATAAGCTGGCGCGGCATTGTGATAATTGGCCTTTAAGGTCTTGTCGCCAGTTTGATTGTGCTGCAGGATTTTTTGCCGATAAGGGGAAGTGTATGTATAAAGGGGGTTGGTGGCCTGTTGATGGAAAAAGGTAATAAATTGCAGCAGCCGATACGCATTACGCTGGCCATTGCTATGTGGGCTTTAATATTGTGGGTGTTGACACTTAATATCCCCTCGTTTTTGCCGATAGCCCGGGCCATATTTATTGTGTTTGTGATTCCCAGCGGCTTGGTGGAATGGCTTAAATATAAGGGGTTGGTGGGAAAAAGCAGATCAATGATGGTAAAAATAGCATTCATGGTTGCGGCGGCACTGATTTGGTATTGGGGTTACCGTTAAATAATATCGCCTGCGGCAAGCTTAACCGGGCATCATATCTTTGATGCCCGGTTGGGATGTTATTCGATGAGCCGGACTTATTTTGTCAATATCATATACGTTCCGGCCGCTGCTGCGAATGCCACGGCCATGCTTATTACTACCCAGGTGAGGTCTTTTTTTATTCTTTTGGTCAATACGTCGGCATCTTTTGCTTCTGTAGGATAATTAACCGTTTTTGACATATTAATTCACACCTCCTGTTGTTATGGCCACTGTAACGGAATAGCTACTTTATCTTGAATACTGCCGTCACTCGGATTTGTTCGGTAAACCTCCAGCACTCCTTCGCCGTCTGAGGGCGGGTCAAATTTGATACTCATTTCAAAGTCGCCTCGCTCCGGAGCCGCCGCGGCAGCCGTAGCTTGAGTTTCGGCCAGTATTTCACCGTTGTCGTTCAGCAATCTGGCCTTGACCAGCCCCTCGGATACTCTGGCGCTGCCTCTAACCAATAAAGGCACACTACTTACTTGATGGGGCGAGGGATGGGTAACCCAAATGGCGGGTTCGTAAACCATGGAGTAATCTTGTTTAAACGGTTGCTCGTAAAGGCCTACATGTCCCCACCAGTCTTGTGCCCGCCCGTCGGCACGTCCATTCACCTGAAAAGCTACCTTTTCTATATTGGGCAAATCAGTTAAGGTATTTACAATGCTTTGAATTGCCAATTGTTCACCATCGGATCCCACATTGGGATTGTTCAGTACTTCCTTGGAGAAATTTACTGTAGCGAGACCTTTTTCAATGTCAATTCCCAGGACTTTGGTGCCGGGCGGAAGAACGCTGTTTTTATCCTTAATTAATTCTTGCATGGCTGCTTGGGCAACTGGTTTGGTCTGAGGGACGGTATGTACCTCTCTGACTATGTAGGCCCCTTCAGGAGTATATTTCACTAAATAGACAGGCAAGTTAATGTCCGGTGTCTGGCTTTGTACTTTTGCAGTTTTATCCAATTTGTTAGCATTATTTTTCTGTTCCGGCTGTTCATTGGGGTCTGAACAGCCGGTGCTTAGGATTAGCAAAAATAAAACCAGCAGTTTCACCAGCGGTTGTTTGCTAAGTGAATGCATGTTTCACCGTTCCTTTCCTATGGACAATCAACTTTAGTATACCACTTATAGCTTTACTTTTCCATAAATAATAAATTTCAAAAATAGCATTAAGGATGCTAAAACAACCTTTATATGTAGTTTTTGCCGTTATTTATCCGCTAAAGGCATTGCATAAAGTAAAAGAAGCCCCGGTAAGAACGCAGGGCTTTTCTATGCTATAGCTTATATAATATTATTTGTATGCTGCTTTGGCGGACCTTCGTTATTATGAAGCGATCCTTGAGTTCCCTGCCGGTTGTTGTCTTATCAGTCGTAGGGTATATATTTATGGTGCTCGGTTACTTTGCCGGTTGAGAAATATTCAAGGTTTGCCATTGCCTTTTTGATGGAATTGGCAGATATACCGGCAAAAACTCCGATAACGGCCATTATGCCCATGCCAATGTAAAATGGTGTCCAGTTATCCATGGATATTTTTCCCCCTCTCCACATCATAAAATATATAAAACTGTTTTTCTAAATGTATCATTTAAGTGACCGGTTAGTCAATGTTTGTCTGTGAGGTAATTGACGGTTGGCTAATGTGGCACACATTACATTTGCGTACAGGCGGTAATTAGTTTATAATTACATAATGTGACCATTGAACAAAAATCGGAGTATGATGGGCAGTCGCTGCCGAACGGTCATAACCGGGCGGTAGAGGAAAGTCGAGACACGCACACCGAATGACCGAAAGGCATTGGGTGTAGTATGGTGCCCGGCGCAAGCCGGGGCAGGGCGACCTGACGACGGCCAAAGGAGCCCAACGGGTTCTGAGTAGCTGTAAAGTGCCACAGAAACCAAGTCACCGGGTAACCGGTGAGTGCAAGGGTAAACTCCGCCGGCGTGCAACCCAAATAGGCAGCCCTTGAGCTGCGGGTAGGGGCACCCCCGACAGGGGGAGGTGAACCGCAAGGTTTGCCTAGATAGATGACTGCTTAAACAGAATCTCGCTTACAGTCATACTCCGATTTTTAAATATAAGCACGGGCCTGGCTTTTGTTATATTGCCCGGCCCACTGTTTAATTTAAGGCATGGTAAAGTTGGACCATGTCTTTTAAAAAAGTCAATATTGATTTAATTAAATTTTTATGAGATTATAATGTTACCTACTCGGTGCGTGACCCCTTGTTTTTTTAACCTACACATGTATTTCGGGAGCAACTGATCCGGTTGCCTATGTCAGGCCGTCATGGGCGGAAGACAGACGCAATTGGTCGGGCACCCACCTGGGAGAGGTGGGTTGATAAAAAAACTGGTGGGTGACGGCCCGGTGGGAAAGACAGTTTTGATGGCCTTCGCAGTTTATGCGGGGGCCTTTGATTTTTCAGGCGCCATAGGCTATGGCGGTAATTCCGACTGGGATTTCCAAGGGGGCCGAAGGTTTGTATTTAAGGTTGATAACGGGCCGGGCGGGGGTCGGTAAGACAACTCTTTGCTTGCGGGAAGTCGGGCAAGAACTGCGGCGGCAGCCGCTGGGTACGCCTTTAATCATGCTGGTGCCCGAGCAGGCTTCTTTCCAAACTGAGCATGCTTTGACCCGGATCACCGGCGAGGGTGGTTTTATGCGCGCCCAGGTGCTGGGCTTTAACCGCCTGGCCCACCGGGTACTGCAGGAGGCGGGCGGGGTTACCCGGCTGCCCCTGGGGGAAATGGGCAAGCGTATGGTTTTGCGGCGTCTCTTGGAAAGAAGGCTTGACGAACTGCGCGTGTTCGGTCGGGCAGTTCGTCTGCCCGGTTTCGTGGACAAGCTGGCCCGGGCGCTGGGCGAAATGAAAACCTACCAGGTAGACGCGGACGACCTGAACCGCTGTTTGGACGGGCTGGAGAAAACAGGGAACGCCGGTCTATTGGCGGATAAACTAAGCGATTTGCAGCTGATATTTTCTGACTATACATATTTTTTACAAGATCGGTTCAGCGATCCCGATGATTACCTGGCTCTGGCGGCGGAAAAGGTACAGTTTTCCCACTGGCTGAGCCGGGCCAATATTTGGGTAGATGGGTTCACCGGCTTTACTCCTCTGGAATATACCATGCTTAAAGCACTGCTTAAGCATACTCGCGGTATAAATGTGACCTTGTGTTTGCATTCCGGCCCGACAGATCGGATAATGTCCGAAACCGACCCCTTTTACCCGGTATGGGAGACATACAATGAACTGCTGAATGTGGCTGAAAAGGAAATGCTGCCGGTACGCCATGTGTTCCTTGGGGCGGATGGAGCACCGCCCCGGTTTGTTTCTCCGCAGCTGTCTTATCTGGAGGCGGCTTTGTTTGATCACCGTATGGCAGCCTTTGCTATTGCTGTAAAGGATCGGACAGTTGTTTCAACCCATTCGTATGGTGAGAATAATGTTTTCGATAATGTGGCTGCCGCTGATGGGCAGGCCATGGCTGCCAGTACGTCGATGTCCGCGGCTATGACGGAGCCCGGTGTCAGCATAATGGCGGCCGCTGACCGCCGGGCCGAGGCGGAGGGCATGGCCCGGGAAATCATCCGCTTGTGTCGCGATGGGGATTATCGCTGGCGGGATATAATCGTACTGTTGCGAGATGTGGATTTATATGCCGGACTCATTGAAGCAGTCTTTACCGATTATGGAATTCCTTTTTTTCTGGATCACAAGCGTACGGTACTACACCATCCTTTGGCGGAGCTTATCCGGGCCGCCCTGGAGACAGTAGTTGGGAATTGGCCGTTTGACCCCGTGTTTCGTTATCTAAAAACCGATCTTGTCCCGGTGAGCCGTGAGGAAGTGGATTTGTTGGAAAACTATGTATTGGCGCACGGCATTCGGGGCAGCCGCTGGTATGACGGTAAGCCCTGGACATATCGCCGCCGGTTAAGTCTGGAAGATGATGTTGATGCTTCAGAACAGGAAAAACAGGCTTTAGAGCAAATAAACGGCATCCGGGCCGCTGCTGCGGCCGCCCTGGCGGATTTTGGCCGGGTTGTACAGGATGTTGTGACAGTAGCGGACTATACCGGGGCGCTGTATGCTTTGCTTTTGCAGCTGGGGGTGCCGGAGCAGCTGGAACATTGGGCTGAACTGGATCGGGAAGAAGGCCGGCTGGAGGAAGCCCGGGAACATGACCAGATTTGGGGGGACCTGGTAACTTTGCTGGACGAGGTGGTGGAGGCGCTGGGTGAGGAAGAACTATCCTTAAGCCAGTACACCGTTGTTATAGAGGCCGGCCTGGCCGCCATGCGTCTTGGTTTGATTCCTCCGGGCCTTGACCAGGTGGTGGTGGGTTCGCTGGACCGCTCCCGCAGTCCCCGGGTACGGGCTGCGTTTATACCCGGCGTCAACGATGGCGTGTTGCCCGCCAGGCTATCCGAACAGGGCATTTTTACCGAAATTGAGCGGGAACGACTGCAGAAAATTGGACTGCCGCTGGCCCCGGGGGTGCGGCGGCGGGTATTTGATGAACAATACATAGTTTACCAGGCTCTCACCCGGGCTTCAGAACAGTTGATGATATCTTACCCTCTGGCCGACGGGGAGGGCCGGGCGCTGCGTCCTTCGCCGCTGGTCCACCGGGTGCGGGAAATTTTTCCTCACCTGGTGGCGGGCATGTGGTCGCAGGAACCGGGGACCGATCAAAATGATTACACATTTATATCCCATCCCGGACGCTGTCTTACCCATCTGGCCGGGCGTTTGCGCGATGCCGGGGCCGGACGGCACATAGATCCGCTGTGGTGGGATGTATACAACTGGTTTATCCGGAACAGTCAGAATCCCTTGTTCCCCCGGATTATCGGAAGCCTGTTTTATAACAATCGGGAAGGCCGGCTGCCTCGCTCATTAACCCGGCGGCTATACGGCCGTCCACTAAAGACAGGGGTGTCCGGCTTGGAAAAATTTCGTTCCTGCCCCTTTGCCCATTTTTTATCATACGGGCTGCGGTTGAAGGACAGGGCTGTATTTCGGCTGCAGGCACCGGATACGGGACAGTTTTTCCATGCTGCCCTCAAACTGTTTGCCCAGCGGCTGCAAGATGACGGTCTGGATTGGGGTGACTTGGAAGCTGGCCGGTGCCGGGAATTGGCCGGTGAGGTGGTGGATGCCCTGGCTCCGCGCCTGCAAAGTGAAATACTGCTTAGTTCCGCCCGGCATCGCTACCTGACAGGCAGGCTAAAACGCATTGTGCAGCGTTCGGCGCTGGTGCTGACAGAACATGCCCGGCGCGGACGCTTTCGGCCCGTGGGGCTGGAACTGTCATTCGGTCCCGGGGGAGAGCTGCCCGGCGTGGTGTTTACCCTGCCCGGCGGCGAAGAGATGCTGCTCACCGGTCGTATTGACCGCCTGGATGCGGCGCGGCACGCGGGTACGCTCTACCTGCGGGTGATTGATTATAAATCCGGTGTAACCACTATCAAGCTGAGCGAAATCTGGCACGGTCTCAAATTGCAATTGCTTACTTATCTGGAGGTGGCCTTGGTTTATTCCCGGAAACTGCTGGGCGACCAGGGCTTGCCCGGCGCCGTGCTGTATTTTCGCATTGCCGAGCCGCTGCTGCAAACGGACGGCACGCCGCTGGCGGACGGGGAAACAGAGCGGCTGCTGCTTAAAGAGCTGAAAATGAAGGGCCTGCTGCTGGCCGAGCCTGTACTGGTGCAGTTGATGGACGGTCTGGCCGGATCCGGCTCGGATCTTTTGCCGGTAAGCATGAAAAAGGACGGTGCTTTTTCCGCTCACTCCGCGGTATTAGACCATGAACAGTTTGCCTTGCTGCGGGCTTATCTGCGGCACCAGCTGCTCAGCGCGGGTGATGATATCATGGCCGGGATCAAGGATATCAGCCCCTATCGACAGGGTGAGTTTCGTTACTGCCGTTATTGTTCCTATAAGCCGGTATGTCAGTTTGACTTGCTGCTGCCGGGCAATGCCTTTAGGATTATCACACCGGAAAAGGATATCCTCATTTGGCAGCGTATTAAGGAACAGCTGGGGTGCGATAAAGACACGTAAAAGTTATCGCCGGGTTCCTTCCTGGCTGCATATGGACTTTAATCGCGTTATATACGACGGGAAAATGGGTTAACAAACCATCTGGCATGGCAATCGAAACTGTTATCAGGGAGGTGGCGGATGAAAATGACTGCAAGGTGGACTTCACAGCAGTTTGATGCTATTACCGGCCGGGACCGCCGACTGCTGGTGGCTGCGGCGGCGGGGGCCGGTAAAACCGCCGTGCTGGTGGAACGCATTATCAGGCGGATAACCGACCCGGCGGACCCGGTAGATGTGGACCGGTTGCTGGTAGTTACCTTTACCAATGCGGCGGCCGCGGAAATGCGGGAGCGTATCGGCCTGGCTATTAACCGGGCCCTGGAAAATGATCCGGGATCGGGGCTGTTGCGCCGTCAGTCAGCCTTGCTGCAGCGGGCCAGCATCAGTACCATGCACTCTTTTTGTCTGGAATTGATCAGACAGCATTTTTACCGTCTGGAACTGGATCCGGTTTTCCGGGTAGCCGATGATGCCGAGTCTGCTTTACTGCAGTTGGATGTGCTGGAGGCCGTATTTGAGAGCCGGTTTGCTGCGGGAGATCAGCAATTCCTGGCTCTGGCGGACTGTTATGGCGGGCACCAGGATGATACGGGCCTACAAGAACTGGTATTGGAGTTGTATAAATTTTCCCGCAGTACTCCCCGGCCCGGGGAATGGCTGTGCCGGCTGCCTGATTGGTTTAACTTGTCCGAAGATGCCGCGGTGGACCATTTACCCTGGTTTAGCATTTTAAAAGAAACTGTCAATAATGAATTGGCCGGCGTGCGTGGTATGTTGGAACAAGCCGGGCGGCTGGCCGGTCAACCTGGCGGGCCACAGCCTTATCTGGCTACTTTGCGGGAAGATCTGTTGCTGCTGGAGGATTTGATCGGGGCTTGCGCTATTAGCTGGGACAAGCTGCACAGGCAGTTTAACGCTGCGGTATTTAGTAAGCTGGCTAATTGTAAAAAAGGTGTGGCCGATGAAGACTTAAAAAAAACCGTACAGAAGCTGCGTAACGCGGCAAAAGAGCGGGTGCAGAAAATGCAGCGGCGTTATTTCAATCGCCCGGCGGCGCAGCTGCTGAATGAATTGAGACAAATGGCGCCGCTGCTGGATGCGCTGGCCGGGCTGGTGGAACAATTTGCCGAGTATTATCGTCGGGCTAAACTGGCCCGTGGAGTGGTTGATTTTAACGATCTGGAACATTATGCTTTGCAGATTTTAGAGGAGACGCCCGGTGCCGCCGGTGAATCTTCTGCCGTTTATGACGGTGGTACGGGCGACAGGGTTGGTAGTAGTGATGACAGTGCTATTTATATTGGTGGCGGCGATGGTGGCAGTTGTGCTCCAATACGTCCGTCCGCCGTGGCCTTGGAATTGCGGGAGCGTTTTACCGAGGTACTGGTGGATGAATACCAGGATATCAACGCTGTGCAGGAAAATATTATAAACCTGGTGGCCGGTTCCGATGGGCAAACCGGGACCGGCTTATTTATGGTAGGTGATGTCAAACAAAGTATTTACCGGTTCCGGCTGGCTGAGCCCGGTTTGTTTATGGACAAATATCACCGTTTTGCCGCAGATGACGGCGCGGGCAGGCTGATTAACCTGGCCCGTAATTTCCGCAGCCGCCGTGGGGTGGTGGATGCGGTCAATTTTATATTTCGCCAGATTATGAGTCCAACGGTGGGCGAAATGGTTTACGACGCGCGGGCTGAACTGGCGTGCGGGGCTGAGTATCCCCCCCGACCGGATGTGGCGGATGACAATACCGGGCAATCGGGGCGGCAATCCGGCCCTGATCGGGTCGATGCAGCTGTCCGGGATCTTGGGCGGTCCTGCCGGAACAAAGCCCGTGCCGGGAAGAACATGCCGGCGGAGGGCGGGCAAGTTCATGCGGCCGGTGAGGATAGCCGCATCGGTTCCGGTGAACACTCATCTGGAACGGATAAAGCTATATCGGACGGAGAAACGGTGGAACTGCATTTGGTTGAGATAGTGACGGAGCAGGCAATGACCGGTGCGGACGAGGATGGTTCCGCCGCCGGTGGCGGGGAAGATAACCGCGGCGCCGATCCGGAAGAGGACCTGGATGCCCTGCAACTGGAGGCACGTACGGTGGCGCAGCGAATTGCCGGGCTGATGGATGAGGGCTATCCGGTATATGACCGGGAGCAAAATGAGTACCGGCCGCTTACTTACCGGGATGTGGCTGTGCTTTTAAGAGCCACTGCCGGACGGGCCAATATTTTCGTGGAGGAGTTCGGCAAGCTGGGTATACCGGCCTATGCCGAGCTTAATACGGGATATTTCGAGGCTGTCGAGGTGGAAACGATGCTGGCGCTGTTGCAGATTATTGATAATCCGCGCCAGGATGTGCCGCTGGCGGCGGTGCTCCGATCGCCCCTGGCGAGCTTTAGCTCGGAGGATTTGGCTCAAATTAGATTGTGCGGTGGGCCGGGCGATTTTTATGATGCCGTGGTATTGAGTACTTTGGAGGGGCCGCGGGAACTGGCCGGACCGCTGACTCAGTTTCTGCAGCGGCTGGAACGCTGGCGCACCATGGCCCGCCGGGGCAGTCTGGCCGAGCTGCTTTGGACCTTGTACCGGGAAACAGGTTATTATGATTTTGTAGGCGGCCTGCCGGGCGGCAGTCAGCGTCAGGCTAATTTGCGGGCGCTGTATCACCGGGCCCGGCAGTACGAAGACACTGCTTACCGGGGTTTATTCCGCTTTATGCGCTTTATCGAACGCATACGGGATAACAGCGGCGACATGGGCGCGGCCCGTGCCCTGGGCGAGAATGAAAATGTAGTGCGTATTATGAGTATCCACAAAAGCAAGGGACTGGAATTTCCGGTAGTGATTGTGGCCGGATTGGGCAAAAGGTTTAATCTGGTTGATTTAAACAAAAGCGTGCTGATGCACCGGAATCTGGGCCTGGGTCCCCAGTTGGTGGATGCTGAAAAACGCATAGCGTATCCCACGGTGGCCAAATTAGCCGTGCGGGACAAGTTGCGGGCCGAGGCACTGGCCGAAGAAATGCGGGTGCTTTATGTGGCTATGACCAGAGCGCGGGAAAAACTAATTCTGGTAGGTACGGTGCGCCGGCTGCGGGACTGTGCGACCCGCTGGTGCGCCGCGGCGGATATGCCCCGGGTGCAGCTGCCGCCCTGGCTGGCTGCCGGTGCGGCGAATTGCCTGGACTGGCTATGCCCGGCTCTGGTCAGGCACCGTGACTGTGCGTTGTTGCGGGAATTGACCGATGTTGCAAATTTTACCGCTTTGGGGAGCAGGGAATTATCACCAACCGGTTCTGTAAACACTAATCCTGCGCCATCAGCTGTCTGGAACGACCCCTCCAGCTGGCGGGTGTTTATTTGGGATCACCCGGCTCGGCAGCAGCAAGCCGATGCGTTTTCCCCCGTTGTCCAGATGGAACATGTGCGTCGGCTTGAGCCCGTGCCCGGCACAGGTCCGCTGGCCGACCAAATAGCCGCCCGCCTTAGCTGGCGCTATCCTCATCAGCACTGGCAGGGCTTGCCTGCCCGGGCAACAGTGACCGGCTTGAAAAAGATGGCCTTACTGCAAAGTGATATGGCGGCGGGTGTAGAACAAGCCAACCGGGATTCTCAAAACAGCTTGGCTGCCAGGCCGCTGTTTGCGCAAAAAAAATCCGGGCTTAGCGCCGCCGAGCGGGGACAGGCTCTGCACTTGGTCATGCAATTGCTGAACCTGGAGGGAAAACTGGATGCAGGCGGTGTAAGTGAGCAAATAACTGTTATGGTGGAGCAAGAAAAGCTCAGCCGGGCGCAGGCTGAGGTAGTAGCCCCGGAGTCGGTGGCTTGTTTTTGGGCCAGCCCTCTGGGACAAAGAATATTAAAAAGCAGCCGGATTTACCGGGAACTTCCCTTTACTCTGGCTTTGCCCGCACAGCAAGTCTATCCGCAAACAGCGGAGGACGGGAATAACGACGAAACCGTGCTGGTGCAGGGAATTATCGATTGCCTGGCGGAAGAAGAGGAAGGCCTGCTGTTGGTGGACTATAAAACCGATCGCTATAACCCGGCCACAATAATGCAGATAGCCGGGCGTTACGGAAGTCAGCTTGACCTGTACATAAGAGCGGTGGAAAATATCACGGGACGCCGGGTAACGGCCACATATCTGTATATGTTTTATGGTGGTGACGCGCTGGTTTATCGGAAAGGGCAAATATATAAAATCAATTGATAACATGGAACGGACTCAGTGAAGCAACGCTTATATATGATAATAGGAAAAAATATGGTAGTATGATGTTAAAAAACTACTACACCTTACCAGGGACGGATTCATTTACTCCAGCATTATAGAATGAGGTACGTGAATAACACATCCTCTTTTCTGGTAGAATTATTAGGCTTATGGGGGTGAAAATTAGTGCTTGATAGAATTCTATTGTCCGGGTATAAGTCAATCAAAGACATGAACCTGGAACTTCGTAATTTAAATGTGTTAATAGGTGCAAATGGTGTTGGGAAGTCAAATTTGATTAGCTTGTTTAAGCTCTTCAACTACCTGCTGAGTAACAGCCTCCAGCAGTATATAGCCTTATCAGGTTTCGCTGATGCGATACTTTACTATGGCGCTAGAAGAACCCCTCAGATTGTCGCAACGTTTAATTTTAGCACTCCATCGGGTAAAAATGTTTATCACATGCGTCTTGTTAACGCTGCTCAGGATACTTTGATTTTTGCCGACGAGGCAATTTCTTTTTCACGCAATGGCATAGAAGGGCAGGCCCCTATTACTTCGCTGGGTGCCGGTCATCGCGAATCGAAGTTGTTGGACGAGGAACACTTTTTAAATACCGCTAATCCTAAATTTAATCAGAGGACGGCAAGAGTAATAAAATCAATTATGCAAAGATGGCGAGTGTATCATTTTCATGACACTTCCAGTGATGCAAAGATTAAAAAACAAGGCTATATCAATGATAATCACTACTTGCGGAATGACGGTGGTAATCTAGCGGCTTTTTTGTACCAAATGCGGCAGAAGAATGAAATGCATTATAAACGAATCGTAACGGTTCTGAAATCAGTTATCCCTTTTTTTGGCGATTTTGTTTTGGTCCCCAATGCTATAAATCCGGATTATATTATTTTAAATTGGAGAGAACAGGACGTAGACCCTGATATTATATTTGGCCCAAACCAGTTGTCAGACGGAACTCTCAGACTAATGGCCCTAATTACTTTATTGCTGCAACCCCAGCCTCCTGAGCTTATAATTATTGACGAACCGGAACTGGGCCTGCATCCTTATGCGATCTCAGTTTTAGCTGCCTTATTAAAGAGTGCCTCGCGCCAGACACAAATTATTGTATCAACGCAATCAGTTACTCTGGTAGACCAGCTTGAACCCGAACATATTGTGGTGGTGAATCGAGAAAACGACCAATCCGTTTTCGCACGGTTGAATGAACAAGATTTAGTGACAAATAGTTTAGATTCTCCGGAGCTAATAAACGAGGGGGATGAGACTGCTCCATCTAAAAGGATAATCAACGAAATACCTGAGTATAAGGATAATAAGGTTCTCATAGGTCCGACGGTGGCCAAAGAGATTGGTTTGCCAAAACTAAGGGAGCGATGTGCTCATTTTAATGAGTGGCTGGGAAGGATTGAAAACCTAAGTTTAAGAATACCTGGGTAGTTGTTGCGCTCGGGTTGGTGGACAAGGCCTTACGGCTTTATCCAGGACCTTCCAAAAGAAGTTGCCCTGCCCCTATACGTTAAATTCATTGACAATGGGTCTGAAATTAGCTTAAACTAAAATAGATCATATTTACGGGGTAAGTAGCTATCTAATAATGAATGATTGTTCATTCGCAATAAGGCCATTGCCTAAAATATTTTATGTTGGTTTGGTAGAATACCGCTATAATAAATCATATTTAAATAATGGGCACATAAATTTAGTATGTTCACATCTTGGTGATTATTGTTTATAGCATCGGAGAAGTCAACGTTAACAAGTAATATTCGGGTTACGGGGTTTATTATGGTTACTACCGTGTTTTGTCAATATTGATAGGTGTTTTATCGTAACCGGAGGAATCGGTGACAGTGCCGACCACATATATTAAGAGGGGGAATGTTAATGAGTTTGCAGGAAATCATTACAGGCTTACAGGCTAAGCTAAGTGCCGATCCGTCTAAAATGGCCGGTGTAACGGCGACCTATCAGTTTAAACTATCAGGTGACGGGGGCGGGGATTACAATATTGTATTCACCGATGGCGCTGCCCAGCTCAATCAGGGTGTGACGGATGATCCCAGCATCACTATTTCTATGGAAGCCGCTGATTTTAAAGATCTGGTGGACGGTAAAATGGACGCTATAAGTGCTTTTATGACCGGTAAATTAAAAGTGGAAGGCGATATGTCGCTGGCTATGCGCTTACAGGCATTGTTGGGATAATGCGAGCGTGAGCGAAGCAATCCCGGACTTCGAAGCGGGTCCCCCAAGAAATGCGGATTGCAAAGCGGAGATTGCTTCGTCGCTTTGCTTCCCGCAATGACAGACTTTAAGCGTCACAGGTTTTATTAATAGCAATGATAGACTTTAATTGCATTCTTCGCAATGGCGGACTTCAAGCGTTGCAGGTTGTATGCATAGCAATGACAAACTAACTAACTATGCTTTCATTCTTTGGTGGCGCCGCGCAAGCGGCAGGAATATGATTAAAAGTCTATACGATAGTAAAGCAGGCCGTTGAATATTTAATCAACGGCTTGTTGTTGTGAGGGCGTTATACTATCTTATTTCCGTTTTGATATCCCGCGGGATTATCGGCTCCCCGACCTTCTAAAACTATGTAGAAATTCAGGAAGGCCGTAATATTAGCAAAGTGTTAGGTGATGGTTGTATTTGGTAAATTAATTTAACTAATCGGCAGGATTATACCGGTTTAAGCAGAAATATTCGGTTAACACTAAATGTAATAAATATTAAGGGAGATGATCTTGATAATGCCCCATAAAGTAAAATGGTTGGGACACGCTGCTTGTCAGATCACCACCGCCGGCGGCCGCGTAATTTTAATCGATCCCTGGATTACGGGTAATCCCTGTTGTCCGATTAAGAAGGATGATATTGGTAAAATAGATGCTATTTTAGTGACCCATGACCATTTTGATCACTTGGGTACGGATATACCGGAACTGGTGCGGGCTACCGGTGCCGTGGTAATTGCCCAGCCGGAACTGGCAAGTGCCTTACAGAAGGCCGGGGTCGGCGCCGAAAACATTATTAACGGTATAGGCATGAATATAGGCGGCCAGGTTGAAGCGGCGGGTGTTAAAGTGATTATGACACAGGCTTTCCATTCCGGCACTGCGGGTAATGCCGTCGGCTATATAGTAGTTTTAGAGGACGGCAAAACGGTTTATCATGCCGGTGACACAGGTATTTTCGCCAGTATGGAGCTATTAGGGAAAATTTATCATATCGACCTGGCCCTATTGCCTATCGGCAGCGTATTTGTCATGGATCCGCTGCAGGCCGCTTATAGTCTGACTTTACTCAAACCTGACAAGGTTATTCCCATCCACTATGCCACGTTCCCTGTTTTAGTTCAGGATGCTGATGAGTTTATCAAACTGGCCGGGGAAAAAGCCCCCGAGGTGCAAGTGGAGGCTTTGCAGCCGGGACAGGAAGTAATCTTATAACAAGCGTACCAATAACTTTTAACCCTGCGCATTAGGACAGTGTTCTAAAAGAAGCATAAACTCATGGCGGGCGGCGGCGTTATTGTACGGTACTCGGCCCATATATTCAGTTGTTTTAGGCTCCTAAGCCCATCAGGGCCAGACGGTTAAACGCATCCACATTGTTGTAGATGATTTATACCTTTTGGCGGCGGTCGCCCCGCGCCTGTTCCGGCTTGCGCCGCAATCGGCATAGTAGGCCGCACCGGAGAATAGGCCGGGATTTCCGTAGCCGCGGGGCGCGTTGCTTGTGTTGGCGCATACTCCGTATAATATCCCATGTTTTCGGGGCGATAATTGCCGGGTGGGTATTCGTGAACACAAGCTGTTTTTCGGGAGGATTTAAGCGGGGGCGGCTGTCCTTGGATGACGGCTTTGATTTATTTCAAAACCGCTGCTTGCAATCGGCTATGCTTTAGCGCATATACTTATCCCGCCGTTGAAACAACGGTTTATTCTCGTGCTAATGCGGAGAAGTATTCTGTCAATAAGACAGCGTTTTATTCCACAACCTCAATTCCAATCAATGCGCCATATCCGTTGGCGTCAGGTTGCGTATAATCTCGTACAGCCTCTATTTCAATTTCCCCATCAGGGCTGCCCATCCGCCGCATAGCTCCTTTAAACTTTCCGCTTGAAAATGATTCTCCGTTTGATGCTAATACATCAACAAATTGTCGAACCAGTTTTCCATTATAGTAAAAGCAATCCTGCTTTTTATCATAAGTTACGCCGAACGGCTCGTAAATTGAGTACAATTTTGCCAATTCATCCGGTGTTAATTCAGGGCCACTTTCTACCGCCGTCGGTTGCATTGGCGGATTTTTTAATTCTTCAATATCCCTTGCCTCAAACTCCGCTTGACTATACGCTTCTACCCCTATGAGCTTGCCGCTCGGGTCAGTCGATCCATCGGGATTGAGGGTTAATTGTGATAAATTTCTTACGCCATGAACATCAATCGTGCCATTTTCATTGAAGTAGCTTTTTCCTACGCTGGCGCCATCCCCGACCGGATAGTAATCCTCAAAATACCGGACTAATTTCTCATTGTAAAATAGCTGGTCTGTGTTTTTGTTGTAGGTAAGCCCGCACTGCCCATAGACAGCAAACGCTTCCGCCTTACTTTCCGGTGTTTCCACAATATTTTCTTCAGCAATGGCGACATAATTAGTAACATTTTTGCTTTCAGGTCCGTTTGCCTGCTCTTTATCTGTGGCAGCGGCAAGCGTAGCGCCAGTGGTTAAAATCCCTATCAGCACAATACAAAAAATTGCAACGCCAGCCCTCTTTTGTTTCGTGTCCATGATTGAATAAATACGATTTTTCATGTCTTTTTTCCCTCCATAAAAATTAGTTGATAATGCTGTTCGGAGCTTCGCCCCGTTCCTGACAACGCCAATAATGGTTTCACCATACTGCTTGCGCTGGTGAAAATCCGCGCCCTGTAAAACCAGCGCGTCACAGGAGATTTCACATTGTACCGCTGTTGCTTTTGCCATAAGATAGACAACCGGATTAAACCAATGGAGCGCGGTTGCCGCTAAAATCAGCGCCTTGTAGCAAAGGTCATGCCGCTTAAAATGAATAAGCTCATGCTTCAGAATAAGGGATAATTCAGCACCTGCAATTTTAACAGGCGGCAGTAAAATGGCAGGGTGGAATAAGCTAACGAGCATAGGGCTTGTAATGCTCTGGCACACGTTTAATCCTACCTGTGTCTTAATTCCTATTTGCGACTTTAAACTGTCCAAGATCCCCAAGCTCTCTAAATCGGTTACAGGCTCACTCCATCGGCGTACCATCTTCATAAAACGGCCATGCCGCAGAGTATGATACAATACGACGATTACAACACCTAAAATCCAGATTGCCGCAAGCACCCACCATAAGGGGATTGTTGCCGGAGCGTTCACAATGTCCCCTGCATTGGCCATAGGCGGTATGGCGTTGGTAATTGGCTGTACAGGCGTTACAGGCATATCCGGCATTTGCATGGGAAGAAACGACAGGTCAATCCGGGGGCGAAAGGGGAACATCCAGCCTGCCGCAATCACCAGCCAAACGATATAACGCCACCTTGCGGTATAGCGCTTTGATAAAATGGGGTGTATAGCCATATACGCAAGCGTTACCAGCGACATAGAAACAGAGCATTGAAGCAAAGCCGTTAGAAATGTCTGCATATCATTCCCTCTTTTCTTTCAGCCACTTTTCCAGTTGGTCAAGGTCGCTGTCTTTTAACTTGTTTCCGTCATATAGCGTGGCAACCAAGCTGGCAAAAGAGTTCCCGTGAAAACGCTCCATAAAATCGCCCGTTTCAAATTTCAGGTAGTCCTCTTTACTGATAAGCGGGAAATAGGTGCGCTCTTTGCCGTTTTTTTCAGTTCGGATAAAGCCGCGCTCCACCAGCCGCAACATAAGGGAAATGATCGTCTGCGCTTTCCATTCCCTTTCATGTCCAAGCTGCTGCATAATAATATTGGTCGTTATAGGCGGCTCATTTGCCCACACCACTTTCATAATGTCAAACTCCGCGTCCGGTAGTTTTTTCATTGTACCCATAATATTAACTCCTTTTAAGACAATTGCCTACAACGGTATTCTACATCTGCCTTAAATGAATATCAATCTTTTTTAGAAAAAATTTTCGGCAATTGCAGAAAATAATTTGATAAGATTCAAAACATTTATATAGGACGATATAAAAACCCTTCACTTCGGGCCAACTTGGCCCGAAGTGAAGCGCTAAAGTTTTAGAGAGCTATAGGGGTGGAAAACATAACCTGTCTGTTGACCGCCTATCTTGTTTTTATGATAATATTTAACAAATGAGCAGGAAGGGTTCAAACTTTGTTTAATATTCAAAAAATAAATAATTTACATAAGCAGGTGATTATATGCTTAAAGGAGTTCGTGTGCTGGATTTATCCCGGTTGCTGCCGGGACCTTACGCTACCATGCTGCTGGGTGACCTGGGGGCGGAGATAATTAAAGTCGAAGAGCCGGGCGCCGGTGATTACATGCGTCAATTTATGCCCCGGGTGGCCGGGGTCAGTGTGTTTTTCCTGGCAGTTAACCGTAATAAAAAAAGCATTACCTTAAATTTAAAAAAGGAGCGGGGCAAGGAAATTTTTCGGGGTTTGGCAAAAGATGCCGATGTAGTCATTGAGGGCTTTCGTCCGGGTGTGATGAAGACGCTGGGTTTAGATTATGAAGCTGTGCGGCAAATTAACCCCGGAATAGTGTATTGTTCCTTATCGGGTTATGGCCAGGACGGTCCTTACCGTGACCGGGCAGGACATGACCTCAACTACCTGTCGGTTAGCGGTGTACTGGGCATCACCGGGGTCAGGAATGCCCAACCCGTGGTGCCGGGGGTGCAGGTGGCGGACCTCACCGGCGGCATGTTTGCTGTAATCGGTATTTTATCAGCACTGTGGCAAAAAAAACGGGAGGGCCGGGGTGCTTACCTGGATTTATCCATGACGGACGGATTGTTTTCCATGATGTCCATGCACCTGGCCAATCTTATGGCCACCGGGACACCCGCGGCCCGGGGAGATATGATGCTGTGCGGTGCGCTGACCTGTTATAATGTCTATCGCACCAAGGACAACTGCTATGTGGCGCTGGGTGCGCTGGAGGCCAAGTTCTGGCAAAATTTCTGTCGCGCCCTGGATCGGGAGGATCTCATTCCGGGGCACCTTTCCCAGGCTGTGGATGACGATCCCGTATACCGGGAGGTGCAAGAAATTTTTCTTTCCCGCACTAAAGCCCGGTGGATGGAGTTCGCTGAAAGAGTTGATTGTTGTCTGACTCCGGTGGATACTGCGGAAGAGGTGCTGGACGGTGAGTATGCCCGTCGGCGGGGGATGATTATTGATGTACCCCATCCGGGCGGAGGTACGCTGCGTCAGGTGCGCAATCCCCTGGTATTTACCGGTGCGCCGAACCAAAAACCGCTGTCCCCGCCCGCTTTGGGCGAGCACAATGCAGAGCTCTATGGGGCACTGGGGCTGAATGATGAGGATCTGACGTTATTAAAAGGGCAAGGGGTTATTTAGGCAAGGCATTATGGTTTATAGAAATATTTATATATAGTAGGTGAAGCGGCCAAATGCTTGGGAATCCATCGTACCATGTTGTATAGAAAGTTAAATAAGAATAAACAGAATTAGGTATTGATAGAAATCTATACTTAATTCTAGTTGGAATCACTATAACTCTGAAATGATTTTACTTATGGAAGTCGTATTATTAATACAATGTATGAAAATTGCAACCATAGTTGTAGCATTATAGAGTTGTTTTTTAAAAGTTAAATATATATTAGGCCCAAAGACCGGGTTTATCAGGGTAAGGAAGTCTTGAAACGGCTTAGGTATAGCCATTCAGGACTTTCTTTTTTGGAGCTTATAACACTATTTGCTTAACCTTGGTAATTTGGCATGAATGTTGCTTTAAAAATCATTATTAAAAATACGAAGAGTAAAACAGCAATTGACAATATATAAAGATAAGTGATTATGGCTTGGCTTAACGATATTTATATAAAACTAATGCTCTGCTATGGAAAAACGATTTTAACGCCAATTGCCGTGTGAATTAGACCTGGGTGGGTAGGGTGTGCCGTTTATTTTAGGTAATTTATTCCATAAGGGTGAGGACAATGTCTATCGGTGATTTTTATGTGTGGAAGCGAAACCAGGTTAATAATTGTAAAGGCCCATTTAGATTCTCAATTGCAGAAATTCAGACAGATTTATATCAAGAAAATGAGCAAGTATATATTTCGGCTGCCGGGTATAATCCCTCATGTTTGGAAATAAGGAAGAAAAATAATGATTTACTGGTTGGTAAAGTTCCTTCCTCGTATGCTCACATTTGGGATTGCATTAGGAATGGTTGGTTTTATAGTGGTAAGATATTTTGTGTGTATGGTAATCAACACGGCATAGTGCCTTATGTCGAGTTTGTGGGCAGAAAATAAAATATATAGTATGGTAAAAGTTTTACGGGGTGATTGGGATGAAGTGCATTAAGTGTAAACACTACATTGAAAGTGCTAGTCAAAAAGAAGAAGGTTCCTTTTATCCTCATAAAATATTTGCATGTGTTCTATTGTTGAATAATAAAATTGATAATTGGTGGGTTGTGGAGTCCAAAATGGAAGATAATTTGGATGCAGCTGATTTTTTAAAAATCAAAGTCGATGGTAATTGCAGAATATTAAGAACCTGTTGGAATGTTGAAACCTTGGATGAACGTGATGCGGTTTTGAGTAAATTAGCTGCTAATTGGTTTGCTAAATGGCTGGTTATGGATGGTTTTAAGGGGTTTAAACCTTATTAATAAATTATGTTTTCTGTTATATAGTATTTTTGAGGTATGTATTAGATATGATAAATAAATTTCTAAAGCAATTCATTTTAATATTTTATCTTTCCGGGTAAATTTCCAAAAGTCAGGATACTGATTTTTGGGCTTTTTTTTTGTCGCCGGTAAAGTATTGTAAGTTGCATTTTAAATACGATGTGTCTGAGATGCAACTGCTGAAGTATCTATTCTGAAACTTGGTCTAAAGAGTTATTGGCGGGATCTAAAATAGGTTGTTGAATAGAGCAGATAAAGTGCCTGATTGAACGGCATATTTAATTTGTGGTTTTAAAGAAGTTTGGTATATGTTTTGCTCTTTATTTAATTTAAGCATAGCTAACGCAGGGTATGTCTAATGTTAATCTTGACGTAGCTATGATGATTAAAATAAAGGGATGGGATGGTGAAGACAATACTATGGGAAAATGGAAGGAAATTGAACGTATGCCTGCGCCGTATTTAATACCGTCGTTTGGTCCGCTTGCGGGCATGAGGGTATTGTTGGGTGGAAGTATAGTTGCTGCGCCTTTTGCAGCTTCCATGCTTGCTGAGTATGGCGCCGAGGTCATTCATATTGAACGGCCCAAAATTGGGGATCCCTATCGCCAGCAGGCCCCTATTGTTAAACGCGGTGAAAAGCAGGTAAGTGCCGGTTGGATGCAGGAGGCAAGAAATAAACTTAGTCTTACGCTTGAACTAAATCTTAAAATACCGGAGTCTAAAGAGATATTCCTTTCTCTTATCAAGAATTGTGATGTTTGGATGGAAAATATGGTTTGGACTGAGAAGCTTGGTATAAAAGAAGATGTACTGTTTGAAGTCAATCCCAAGCTAATTATAGCTCATGTCAGTGGCTTCGGAAGACCCCATTTTGGTGGTGTTCCTGAAGAATGTAATAGACCTTCATACGATCCCATAGGGCAGGCCGAGGGTGGCTATATGTTTATCAATGGTTTCCCCGAGCCGATGCCTCCGTCACATGCCGCTGTTTTTATAAACGATTATATAACCGCTATGTTTTGCTTCAGCGGGGTTTTAATGGCTTATATGCATGCCCAGAAGACAGGGCGGGGGCAGGCCATTGACATTGCTCAAGTTGAAGCCATGAGTAAGTGTCTTAATGATACCTTTGTACAATATTTTGTTTTAGACAAAGTAAGGGCAAGAAACGGTAACAAAGTGCCGATTTTCCAGCCCGGAAATTTGTACAAAACCAGGGATAATAAGTACTTATATATTGGTGCGTATGGTCCGATAGTTTATGGGCGGTTTATTAAAGCACTGGGTCTTGACCCGCAAAAATATACACATGAAGCGGCAGGCGCTTCACCGGAAGCAATAAATTCCGAACTTGGTCTTGAGCTTGATCGGATTGCTAAAGAATGGGTAGCGGCCCGGGAAGCGGAAGAGGGCAAGCAGTACTTATTAAGTTTTAAGGTACCGTGTGGTATTGTAAAGGACGCTGCTGATTTGGCTGCGAGTAGACACTACCAAAAGAGGGGGAATTTCATTGAGTATGAAGATTTGACAACCAAAGAAAGAGTAAAGGCTTTTGGGTTCTGCCCTAAAATGAGTGAAACTCCGCCTCAAGTATGGCGTGGAGCACCGGATCTGGGCCAGGATACTGATCTTATTCTTAATAGACTCTTAGGATACAGTGATGTGGAAATTGCGGTTTTTAGGGAGAAAGGCATAATTTAATGTTTGATTGCCTGTCCATCCCGATTCATGTTGTTTGTTAATAAGGGGAGAAAAAACAAATGAATAAAGTAACTATTTCTGATGTTATCGATAGAATAGGTGTATCGAAATATACCTTTTCAGTTTATCTCCTGGTTGGTCTAGTGGTTTTATTTAGTGGGATTGTTTATATGGTTGTTCCTTATACAATGTCTCAAATAGCTTTGGAATGGCAGTTAAGTAAAATTCAAACCGGAGCTCTTTCTTCGTGGAGCCTTTTGGGTTTAATGTTTGGGGGAATGCTTGCAGGTATTCTTTCTGATCGCATCGGTAGAAAGAAGATTCTTATTTTCTCTTGTCTGGTTTATTCATTATTTACGCTTCCTATTTATTGGGTGCAAAGTTACGAGGCATTTGCTGTTTTTAGAATATTAGGCGGTGTGGGTATCGGTGCTGTGATACCGGTTGGGGTAACAATGATGTCCGAAAATGTGCCGACTAAAAACAGGGGGTTCTTCTCAGCGTCAATAATGTCTTTTTACATGTTGGGCTGGGTTTTGGCAGGGGTTTTATGTACTTACGCGGTTTCTGATTTCGGCTGGAGGCTTTGCTTTTTATTGGCGGGCTTATCTGTTTTCTATTCGCTGGTGTTGATGGCCAGGCTTAATGAATCTCCACATTGGTTATTAAGTAGAGGCCGTGAAGCAGACGCAATAAAAGTTATTAAGAAGATGGAAAAAACAATTGAGGGTGCAGCCGGTGAATGGACTCCGGGTTGCTTAGTTACACCACCGCCTCCGAAAACAGTTGGTATGAGTGCTATTTTTTCTGCGGATTACAGGAGAATAACTATAAGTTTTTGGATTACGTATTTTATGGGGTCGGTAGTGATTTATGGTATATCGGGATGGCTTCCCACGCTTCTGGTTGAAAAGGGGTTTGGCTTGACTAAGGGATATTTTTTCGCCGTATTGCAAAATTTTGCCGGTATAGTCGGTGCATTGGCTACCGGTTATGTCGCGGATATTATAGGCCGTAAAAAGAACGTTGTTACTGCTTGGCTATTTGCGGCTGTGATGGTGATCCTCTTAGGTTATGTGACGAGCCAATGGCAAATTGTTATTTTTAGTGTTTTATCGGGCCTTGCCATAAATTGGGGGCTGACTGGGGTGCAGCCAATTCTTGCTGAAGCATACAGAACAGAATTTAGGAATACCGGGGTTGCTTGGGCTCAGGCATTTGGCCGTATTGGAGGATTTTCCGGCCCCATAGCCGCCGGCTATCTTCAGCAATTGGGTATTGGTTATACCGGTACGTTTATATTCCTTGCTATTCCCGCGGTGGTCTTTAGTATAATAGCATTTTTCTTTTTTTCTGAAACGAAAGGGAAGAGCATTGAATCTATTGCCGGTGCCGAAGCGTAAGTTTTGCTGCGGATAAATATTATAGTTGCATTTATGAAACATGTTGCAAAATTTCTACTTGAATTGTAGTTTTTATACATCCTTAAAGTAGTAATCAATCTCAATATTTTATATAAGCAATTAAAACTCTAATCACTGGATAAACGGCAATCTGCTTATGAGTCGGTATATTCTTACTTATCTCCCTATTTTGATGATTCAAATATTTGCGGAAATAATTTGGCACGGATCTTGCTTAAGTATGCAGTTAGATAGCTTAATTGCTAAAAATGTTAATAAATAGGAGGCATAGGTTATGGCTAAAAAACTGGGTATATTAGGGGCGGGCTCTATGGGCGGCGGAATTGCCCACTTGGCGGCAGTGAGGGGCTTTGAAGTTATACTTTGTGATGTGGAGCAGCGTTTTGTTGAAGGTGCCATTAAGCGTATGAACGGCTTTATGGATAAAAGCATTCAAAAACAAAAAATGACTGTTGAAGAGAAGGACGCGGCTTTAAATCGTGTTAGCATAACCACTAATATGGGAAATTTTGCCGATGCTGATTTGGTGATTGAGGCAATTTTCGAAGATCTGGCATTAAAGAAAACCGCCTTTGAGAAGATGGATAAGATTTGCCGTCCTGAGGCGATTTTAGCTACTAATACTTCTTCCATGTCAATTACCGCTATAGCTTCCGCCACTTCTCGCCCTGATAGAGTCTGCGGTTTGCATTTTTTTAATCCACCTATACTTATGCGTTTGGTAGAAGTTATTCGGGGCTACTATACAAGTGATGAAACTGTGCAATTAGGGTTTGAAGTGGCCCAAGCTATGGGTAAGACACCTGTTGAGGTTAAGAAGGATACCCCGGGTTTCATCGTCAACCGGGTTATGATGCCTCAGTTCTTGGAGGCTATGCGTATTGTGGAAGAAGGGGTGGCGACTGTCGAAGATGTCGATAAAGCGGTTGCTCTCGGTCTGAATTACCCCATGGGCCCCTTTACGTTAATGGATTTTACCGGAGTTGATATATCAGCCTTTGTAGCTGATTATATCTACAATGAGACTAAAGATCCCAAATGGAATCCTCCGCAGAATTTAAAAGCGTTGATACGGGCCGGAAGACTTGGCAAAAAGACCGGCTCCGGATGGTATGATAAATAGCACATTTGCTAAAAAACATTAACTTAGGGAAAGGGGATTATTTTATGGCCTATGAAGTAATCCAGTTAACTAAAGAAAACGGTGTTGCTGTTATAACTTTAAATCGCCCACCGGTGAACCCCCTGAACAGCCAAATGTTCCGGGAACTGGCTCTGGCAGCCGACGAATTACAAGCCGATGCTTCCGTCAAAGCCATAATCGTTACCGGTGGCGGAGAAAAGGCTTTTGCTGCCGGTGCTGATATTTCCGAAATAGCTGACCTAACTCCGGTGGAAGTGTATAGCTTTAACCAAATTTCCCGAACTGCTTTTGATAAATTAGAAAGTCTAGACAAACCGGTTATAGCCGCTATTAACGGATTTGCTTTGGGTGGTGGCTGTGAATTGGCTCTGTGCTGTGACTTTCGTTTGGCTTCCGATACGGCTAAGTTTGGTTTGCCTGAAGTCGGTCTGGGTATTATTCCCGGTGGTGGTGGTACTCAAAGACTTCCCAGGCTCATCGGTATGGCTAAAGCCAAGGAATTAATATTTCTGAATGACATTATTGACGCTGCTGCCGCCGAGAGATTAGGTTTAGTAAACAATGTAGTACCGGCAAACTTACTTATGGAAGAAGCTCAAAAGCTTGCTCGGAGACTGTCTTCCAAGCCGGCAGTAGCCATGAGTATGGCAAAATCGGCCATTAATGCAGGCATAAACATGGATCTTAACTCCGCCTTAATATTTGAAACTAAGAGTTTTGTTACTGCCTTTACCAGTGAAGACCGCAAAGAAGGCTTAGGGGCTTTTATGAAAAAGCGCAAACCAAACTTTACCGGTAAATAGACGACATTTGGCGCAGCGGGAGGTGGAAATAAATGAGTAATATACCCAAGGGGTTAAGCTTCCTTTTTGAAAAAACTGATCCTCAGGATATTTTTACACCTGAAGATTTTACCGATGAACATAGATTAATATTTAGAACTACCGCAAGCTTTGTTAATGATAACATTTTAAACAGAATGGAAGAGTTGGAATCCAAGCAAGAGGGTTTGAATAGGGAACTGCTGGAGGCTGCCGGAGAGTTGGGCCTTAATGGAACCGAAATTCCGGAAGAATATGGCGGTATGGAAATGGATAAGATCAGTACCACTATAATTGCCGAGTGTATGGGGTGGGGCGGCTCCTTTGCTATGACCCACGGCGGCCAAACCGGTATCGGTAGTATGCCGATTGTTATGTTTGGTACCCGCAAGCAAAAAGAAAAATATCTTCCTGGAATAGCCGGCGGTGAAAAAGTGGGGTCCTATGCTTTAACTGAGCCGGGAGCGGGCACGGACGCCATGGCTATCAAATCCAGAGCAGTTCTGAGTGCGGATGGCAAGTATTATATTTTAAATGGAAATAAACAATTTATCACTAATGCCGGATTTGCCGATGTCTTTATCGTATACGCAAAGATAGACAGCGAAAAGTTTACCGCCTTTATTGTTGATGCAGATTCCGAGGGTCTTTCAACCGGACCGGAGGAACACAAAATGGGCATTAAGGGCTCATCAACCAGAACTTTAATTCTTGAAGATGTGAAAGTGCCGGTTGAAAATTTGTTATTTCAAATTGGCCGGGGTCATGTTGTAGCTTTTAATATCTTAAATCTAGGCCGTTATAAATTATCCGCCAATGCCCTGGGTAGTTCCAAGTTTGCACTGGAGCTCGCGGCCGCCTACGCTAACGACCGCAAGCAGTTTGGTGAACCCATCGCTAATTTTGGCATGATTAGGGAAAAACTGTCTGAAATGGCTATAAGAATTTATATCGCGGAAAGCATGATTTACCGTACAGGGGGGCTGTTGGAAAACAAGCTGCAAAGTTTGGATATCTCCGGCGAGGATGGCGGACAGGTTGTCGCTAAAGGTATTGAGGAATATGCCCTGGAGTGTTCTATGAACAAGGTTTTTGCCACCGAGGCACAAGACTACATTGTGGACGAAGGGGTGCAGATTCACGGAGGTTATGGTTATAGCGCCGAATATGCCATAGAGAGACTTTACAGGGATGCCAGAATATATCGTATTTTTGAGGGAACTAATGAAATAAATCGTACAATTGTTCCCATTACCTTGCTGCGCAGAGTCGATAAAGGAGATTTACCACTTCGGGAAGCACTGAAAAAGTTGCAGGAGAAGCTTATTGACGGGATGCCTGTTAGAACCGGAGGAGAAGATTTAGTACAGGCGGCAAAAGATATTTTCTTGTTAACCTTTGGCGCCGGTCTTCAAAAATACGGTAAAGCTTTACTTAAGCAACAAGAAATATTGGCTAGATTAGCTAACTTGGCCATACAAACCTTTGCAATGGAAAGTGGTTGGCTGCGGGCGCAAAGGTCATTGAAAAACCAGGGCGAAGACAGGGCAAGGCTTAAGTTGATTATGGCCGGAGCTTACATTAATTCTGCAATCGGCGAAGTGAAGAATATAGCGGAAGAAACGCTGGCAGTGCTTGCCGAAGGTGATGAACTGGCAAATCTTTTGAAAAATCTACACAACCTATCGCGTTATATACCACAAAATACAGTGGTTCTCAGGCGGGAGATTGCTGCAGCTGTTTCAGAAGCGGGCAGGTATATAGTGTAAGACAAGTCTAGAAATCCTCAAAGAATAGATAAAGTACAGCAATATGCCCTGGAGCATCCCGATAAAAATTTATATTAATCAAAATAGTGATTAGCCTTCTATGGTAAAGCAGTCTTAAGCCCTGGAAGGCTAATAACTTATGCTTTCAAAAAAAGTTTAATATACTTTGCTTTAATATTGAAATTGGTTGTTTTCGAATAGCTTGGGAGGTGATAAGGTGGTTGCTGAACTTAGAGAACTGAGTGATAACCGGCGAGTATCCGCTAAGGAGAAAATAAAAAGTCCTCTTAACCGGCTTGATTTGGAAATGATTATCAACCACTCCTATGATGCCATATTTGTTACCGATGGGTTGGGCAACATACTTTTAGCCAACGCAGCGACAGAGAAATTACTGGGCGTTAACCATAAGGGTTTAATTGGAACCAATGTCAAGAGCTTGCTCGAGAAGAAGATATATGACTGGTCCCCTACATTAAAAGCTATAGAGACACAGTCGGTGGTAACGGGATTGCTAAAAAACCCGCAGGGGACTAGACAAATAGCTACCAGCACACCCTTGCTGGGCGAAAATGGTAATGTCGCCATGGTCATTACCAACGCGCGCGATAAGGTAATAGTTGATAAATACATTGAAGATGTAAAGACGGAGAGAGCAACAGCTAATCGTTACAAAGCCGCGATAGAATATTTAAGTGATAAAGAATTGGAGCTAAATTCAATAGTGGCTGAAAGTCGGCAAATGCGCGAAATTGTTATAACCGGTAATATTATAGCGAAAACCGACAGCACTGTAATGCTGATTGGAGAATCAGGGACCGGTAAAGAAGTAATGGCAAAGTATATACACCGCCATAGTCTTCGCTGCCAAGAACCGTTTATTCCGGTAAATTGCGCGGCTATACCCCATGAACTGCTGGAGTCCGAATTTTTTGGTTATGTTCGCGGGGCCTTCACAGGCGCAAGTACCCAAGGGAAGCCCGGTTTATTTGAAATTGCCGATAAAGGAACGCTATTTTTAGATGAAATTGGCGAGTTGCCGTTAGCCATGCAATCTAAGCTGCTGAGAGTTATAGAAACCGGTGAAATACAAAGGCTGGGCAGTACGGCTATACATCGCGCCAATGTCCGGTTAATTGCGGCAACGAATAGAAACTTAAGAACAATGATCAGTCAGAAACTGTTTAGGAACGATCTATACTATCGTCTTAATGTAATACCCATCCATCTGCCGGCGTTAAGGGAAAGGCCTGATGATATCTTAGCTCTTGCTCAGAGATTTTTAGATGAATTAAATAGTAAATATGCTTTTAAGAAAACATTAACCACGCAAGCGACCTTAAAGTTGCTTGAATACAGCTGGCCGGGCAATGCGCGGGAACTGCGTAATGTTATTGAGAGATTAGTTATTACTTCACCCGGTGAGGATTTATATTTAGAGGAGAACTGCCTGATAAGCGGCAAGGCATGTCCGGATATTAATAAATATCCGGAAAAAAGTATGCCATATAAAGGAACCCTAAGAAGTGTTTTGAAAGCAGTGGAAGAGAGATATATAAGACAAGTGCTGGCCGAATGTAATGGTCGGGTGGGTGAAGCGGCCAAACGCTTGGGAATCCATCGTACCATGTTGTATAGAAAAACAAGGAAGAAATAAGCTTAGGTGTGGCTATTTAGATTGCGATTGCAATTACGGTTATCTAATCAGCGGTTGACATGTGAAGTTAATTTATTTTCATATTTAAGGTATGATGCATTTTAAGCATGTTGTATCTAAAATACTGCTTTCCTGATTGTATATATGTATCATAACCTACATTTATCAGTTGGTATATGGACCAATAAGGCATGTCCGGTTTTAATTTTTTATTTAATTTCTATTTTTATTGTTCGATGGTACATGTTTTGCTTTTAATAACATTGAATGTGCAATGCATTTTTCATACTAAATATTAACGAGGGGGATATTTTTAATGTATTCTAAAGCATTTATTCCTTATGGCGCATACTATAGTTCACCTTTTGCCCGCTGGCAGGGAAGCCTCCAAAATGGGCATTCGATTGAACTGGGAGCGGCAACTGCCAAAAGGTGGCTGGCAACAAAGAATATAGATCCAAAGATGTTTGATTACCTATATTTTGGAAAAACAGTTGGACAAAAGAGCTCTTTCTACTCCGCACCTTGGGCTGCTGCGCTTATCGGCGCCACGCATCTCCCCGGTCTGCATGTTCCCCAGGCGTGCTCTACGTCCACGACCTGTGTAGGTTTGGCAGCGACGAGCATTGAAGCAGGTGCTTTTGTAAACACATTCTGCCTTATGACAGATCGTTGCTCTAACGGTCCTCACACTATCTGGCCCAATCCCCCCGGTCCCGGAGGAGAAGTAATTTCCGAAAACTGGAATATGGATAATATAAACGAAGATCCATATGCGGGGCTGCCTATGCTTAGAACGGCCGAGAATGTGGCCCAAAAGTCCGGTTGGATTACCAGGGAAGACTGTGATGAGTTAACTTTAAGACGTTACGAACAGTACCTGGATTCCTTGGCTAATGACCGGGCGTTTCAGAAACGTTACATGTTCCCGATAGAATATAAAAAGAGCAAAAAGGAAACTGCATTACTTGAAGCGGACGAAGGAGTGACCCGTACAACTAAGGAAGGAGTGGCCAGATTAAAGCCGGTTATTGAAGGTGGAGTGCATACTTTTGCCTCTCAAACCCACCCTGCTGATGGCAACTGTGCTATTGTCGTATGCACCAGGGAAAAAGCTCGTGAGCTTAGCTCTGATAGCGGTATGGAAATACAGGTGGTTTCCTATGGTTTTGCCCGTGCCGAAAAGGCACATATGGCTGCGGCTCCGCTCCCAGCGGCAAAAATGGCACTGGAAAAAGCCCGGATCGGCATTAATGATGTTAAGGTTCTAAAGACGCACAATCCTTTTGCGACCAATGATTTATACCTTGCCAGAGAAATAAACTATGATGTCATGAAAATCAATAATTACGGCAGTTCGCTTATTTACGGGCATCCCCAGGGTCCCACCACCGGTCGCGGCATTATCGAAATGATTGAAGAGTTGGTTACTCTGGGCGGTGGTTATGGTTTATTAGCCGGATGCGCGGCCGGAGACACCGGTGCAGCCCTGGTTGTTAAAGTATCTTAATTAATTTAACTCAAAATTTATATAAACCATGCTTCCTGATTAACATCTTAAGACTATAATGTTATCGGGAGGTGCTTATGATGACTTTAACATCTAAGGAAGAGGTTAATAAAAAGTCAGCCCGCTATATGATTCAAACCCACATGTTTTGTTGTGGGTTTTTTTGTTTTTCCACCGGTCGAATACATATTATTCCTGCCGGCTAGAAATAATATGCCCGGAGGTGTTTTGTGCGTGGAGCTTGAAGTATCGTGGCACCAGTGTAAAAAAATACTGCACCAGGTGGTAAATGCGGCTGAAGCGGTTGGTGTATCAGATGAGCATATTAATGATGTAGCCTGCCGTTTGGGCGATTTTTTAGCTAATAGAGTCGACCCGGGAAATCGGGAGCAGCGGTTGCTTAATGAGTTATGGGACGAGGCCCGGGAGGAGGAAAAAAAGGTACTGACCAGGCTTATTGTGCGGATGGTGAATAAAACGGAAAACATGTAAATCAGCACCGGCCAATAACTAAATTATACTTGCGCCGCCGTTAATTTTATGGCCCGGTTTCTATTATCTGCAGCGGCATCCGCTGAGCTAAACGATAGCGAGATTCCTCCTCCACGAAATCCCGTATACGCGAGTCTTTCAGCATTATCCGCCAGGCTTTGGTTATGGTTTCGATGAAGTCTCTTTGTAGCGGTAAGTCACTGGTTATCAGCGGGCAGCTGTAGGGCAGCTCCAGTGTTTCATAAATGATCAGCAGGCTGCCGTCCTGTTGCAGGTGAGGCGCCAGGGGAAAAAAACGGCAGGCCAGCGGGCGCGCCTCACGGGGGCATGGCCGGGTGCAGCGCACAAAATATACCGGATCGGGCCAGGAAGCCGGGAATAATTGTTCGGCAGGGTCTTGAGCCTCCCAAATAAGCCAGTTCTCCCGGCGGTTAAACATGACTTCCTCTCCCGGGAATAAATATATGCCCAGATCATTATCCCGTCCGGGCTGGCAGCATACACTGCCGCAAAGAGTGCCGCAGTTTTCTTTAAGGGGTGTCGGATCGGCTGTAAGTCGGTAAAGATGTTGGTAATCTTTAGGCGTGAGTATAGAATCCACTGCATTAATGATTTTGCTGTCCGGCATTTTCCTTTTAGCTTCCTTTCTAGTTAACCCACTGCCAACGCTTCTTTTATATTTTCCGCTTCCTTGTAATTGTCCATTAAAATTTGCAATATTTCTCTGTCAATACTTCTGGTTTCCGCCATACGTATCATTATTTCCTCCACCCGGTGTCGGGGCAGTCCCTTGCGGTAGGGGCGGTCTTCAACCAGGGCGCTGAATATATCGGCTACGGCCATGATTCGTGAGCCTGTGGGCATATCCGCACCCGTTAAGTGAAAGGGGTAGCCTTCACCGTTTAATTTTTCATGATGGTAGGCTGCCCATTGGTTTATTTCTTCAAAGCCGTTTATCATACTTAAAATCTGGTAGGTGATATAAGTATGCTGTTTTATAATATTAAATTCCTGCCTGCTTAACCCGGCCGGTTTTTCCAGTATTTCCTCGGGTATACTCAGTTTACCCAGATCATGCAGCAGACCTGCCACATAAATATTTTTTTGCTGCGTATTTGTAAAACCGGCTTGACCTGCTAAAAAAGCGGCTACCTCGGCTACCAGTCGGGAATGCCGGTGTGTAAAAGGGCTTTTGCCGTCGATTATTTCGGCAAAAATTTGGCTGATGCCGATAATTTCCGATTGGCCGGTAATGACCGGGCAGGTGTGCAGCCGGCGGTCCAGGTTGATATCAATGAATTGTGAAGTGAGGTCCAGCCACAGGCTTTCCTTGTCGGCCACCTTGTTAAACACGTTTATTAATTCCGGGTCGAACATGGTGCCGGACCGGGCATTGATTTGCCGCACAATTTCCGGCCGGCAGTCTAATATATTGCCGGGCCGGCCGGCCAGCACATCTACCCGGTCAGCCAAAAAAATTATGCGGCTGAGCAGAGGAATAGCACTGCCCGACAAGCCGGACGGGTTTTGTCCGTCCCAGCGGTCGTGATGATGCAATATTACTTCAGCCAACGGCAACAGCACGGGCATATTGCTAAGCAGTTGGTAACCTTTCTGACAGTGCCGCCAAGGGTTGTTGACCTCAAATTGTTCCAGGTCGGCCTTTTCATGAAAGGTGCTGGTGCCGGCGTCGTGGATTACGGCACTGCAAAGCAGCTGAGGCAGCTTTGCGGACTCCAGCTGCATTTCTTTGGCAATATAGGAGCAAATTAAGGCCACCCGCTGGTGGTGGCGCATCAATCCGTTCCGGTTATAATCCATAGCCAGTGATAAGGCGCGCAGTAATTTATATAGCTCAATTCTTGGCTGCGCTATCGAAGTATTAATCAATCGGTAAAAACCTCCGGGACAATTATCAATTATAATAAATAGTACTAATGGTCTGGTAGTTGTTGGGCCAAACAGGGGATTGTCACGTCGCTTTGCTCCTCGCAATGACGGACTAAGCTAATTTTCATCCTCTGATGGTGTCGTGCAAACGGCATGGATGTCTATAAATGCAAGCGGCAATATTTCGGCGGTAATTCGGCTGCATCAACAATCCCCAAAGGTACAATAAGCCACAGCGTTTTTAAGATACCGCGGTTTTAGCCTCCGGCGATGTTTCCCGGGCTTCAAAGACCTGCCGGTATTGTTCCATGGTCATCAGTACCGCGCGGGGCTTGCTTCCTTCAAAGCCGCCTACGATGCCCCGGCGCTCCATAATGTCCACCAGCCGGGCCGCCCGGGAATAGCCGATGTGCAGTCTGCGCTGCAGCATGGAAATAGAGGCGGTTCCGCTTTCAATAAATATCCTGGCCGCCTGAGGCAATAATTCATCGCTTTCTTCAACTTCCACGGCATCGCCCTCGGGCTGTTCCTCCAGCACCGCCTCATTATAAACAGGCCGGGCCTGGTCTTTAAGGAAGTCCACCAGATTTTCCACATCCTTATCGGATATAAAAGCGCCCTGAACCCGCATCGGCTTGGCTGCGCCCACAGGATAGAACAGCATATCTCCCTTACCCAGCAGCTTTTCCGCTCCGCCCATATCCAGTATGGTGCGGGAGTCGGTTTGGCTGGAAACCGCAAAGGAAGTGCGGGAAGGTATATTGGCTTTGATAAGGCCGGTGATAACATCAACCGAGGGGCGCTGGGTAGCTACCACCAGGTGAATGCCCGCCGCCCGGGCCATCTGGGCCAGGCGGCAAATGGCGTCCTCTACATCCGCCGGCGCAACCATCATCAAATCGGCAAGTTCGTCAATAATCACCACAATGTAAGGCAGCGGGTTTTGCCCCGGTTCCTGCTCAAATTCCCCAAACAAGGCATTATAGCGGGTGATGTCCCGCACTCCTGCCGCTGCAAACAGGTCGTATCGTGTTTCCATCTCCCGTACTGCCCAGCGCAGTGCCCCGGCGGCTTTTTTAGCATTGGTTACCACCGGGCTGACCAAATGAGGAATGCCATTGTAGTTAGCCAATTCGACCATTTTGGGGTCCACCATTAAAAATTTAACTTCCTCCGGGGTGGCTTTGTAAAGAATACTGCAAATCAATGTGTTCACACAAACGCTCTTACCCGAACCGGTGGCGCCGGCAATCAGCAAGTGCGGCATTTTAGCCAGATCCGCCGTTATCGCCGCCCCGGCTATATCTTTGCCCAGAGCAATGGTAAGCCGTGAAGACGAGCCGGAAAAAGCCTTGTCCTCCAGTAATTCACGCAGTGCCACGGCGGCGATTTCACCGTTGGGCACTTCGATGCCTACCGCGGCTTTTCCCGGTATGGGAGCTTCTATGCGTACTCCGGCTGAGGCCATGCCCAAGGCAATATCGTCTGATAGACCCACTATTTTACTCACCTTAACACCCGGAGGGGGCTGCAGCTCATATCTGGTGATGGAAGGACCCACGGATACATGCGTGACCCGGGCTTTGATGCCGAAGCTGTCCAATATTTGTTCCAGCACTTTTATGCGTTGATTTACGTCCCGCCCGGCCGGATTATCCGCCCGGTCAGGCAGGGGAGCCAGCAAGCTCAACGGGGGCAGGTGATATTCCTGTCCTCCGGTCGATGTGCCGGCAGCTTGAAGCGCCGGCTGGCTATCAGGCTGTTCCTCCGGTGAGTCACTTGTAGTTGATGTTTTTGCCGCTGTCGCCTTCGGTGTATCTTTACCATCCTCCCGGTCGGCCGGGGCAACCGCATTTCGGGCCATTTCAATAACCGGTGCGGTAAAGTCTCCGGCAAGCCGCGGCAGGTTGTCATCGTCGGATAATTCGGCATCAATTGCCGGGTGGTTCTTCTTATCCTGCTGTGCTTCCGGTTCATCCACTTCAGTATATAAAAAATTTATGATCAGGTTGCTTACCCTGTTTGCCGCGGACCTGAATCTATACAAGCTGTTTAATATTAAATCTTTAATAGAGCCGCCGGTGCAAAGAGTAATACCAAGTAAAATTAATAAAACAAAAAAAACATAGGTACCTACGGTGCCGAAACAGTATTTCAAGGCATAACCCAGTATGGCTCCGGTCATTCCTCCGCCTTGTCCCGCAAGACCGGCGCTGAATGATTCGGACATGGGGATGTTCCGGTGCAGGAATATTTGCAAACCGCCGAAAAGAACCAGCAGTCCCCAAAAACGGTTGTTTACCCGCCACCTGTTGTGGCTCATCAGCTTAATGCCGATGGGTATCAATAAAAATAAAAAGATTACATAGCCTGACCCGGCGAGCATTCTTAAACTTTTTTTAATTAATAATCCAACTGTACCGACAGAACCTACAGTACTGGTAAATACGCTGGCCAGGCCAATTAATGATAATGCAATAATTGTAAGTCCGGCTATATCCAACATAATGCCGGGACCTGATTTTGACTGAGCGTTCTTTTTTTTCGCGGATTTTGTCAAAGCAGGCTCCTCCTTTGGAGCATTATAGGAGATTATCTCATTTAGAAGCTTACCATAAAATGGTCGCCGGGGCAAGTCAAGCAGCTCGGCGTGTCTTTAGCAAACAAGCAGTTAGTACATCTTGGCCCAAACGTTTTCCAAATTCATCCGAACACGGAGCGGTCTTAAGGTATATTCCTTTACAGTTTAAACTTGTCTATAAATGTAAGTCGTACCTATATCGGTAAAATTCCGAAAAAAAGAGAAATGCCAATTATGAATAGGAAGGATTTCATTTGCTGTTGTAGAATTAGCAAATGAATGCTTTTTTAATAACATTATGTTGAAATTCGGGGTGTAATTCTTGCTGAACGAAAAGGACAATCGTATAAATGAATTCATGGCCCGTGAAGATATAAAAAGCATAATTATTAGAACATCGACCTGTGGTGTGGTGATTGTTGATAAGGATGGAGTAATAGTTGGTTGTAATGATATTTTAAAAAGGCACAGGGCCGTTCGTCATATGCAGCTGATTAATCGAAAGATCGAAGATGTTTTCTTCCGGGGGAAAAAAAAAGATGATCAGGGAAATTACTTGGATCCTCTTATAGAGACATTGGAGACAGGCCGGGTTTTAACCCGGGAATTTGAGTTGCACACAAGCATTGGGGATGAAACTGCCATTTGCCGAGTCTGCTCCTCACCGCTGATGGATGATGAAGGCGGGTTTATCGGTGTTTGTGGCGTATACTATGATTTAACTCCTTATCGCCGAAAAAAGAAACAGCTGGAAGAGATTAATCAAGTATTGGTGCAAACCAACGCTCAGTTGAATAATCAGCATATGGAAACTATCAGGGCTTTTGCCAACGCTATTGCCGCAAGGGATAGTTACACTCGTTGGCATTCGGAAAAGGTGGCCGAGTATGCTCAGCAAATATGTTTTAGTCTGGGCGTAGATGAAGAAATGGCCAATATGGCCTACCTGGCCGGGTTGTTGCATGATGTGGGTAAGATCGGTGTTCCGGAAGCCATTTTAACCAAACCGGGCAGGCTTACAGATTTTGAATTTAATATTATTAAAAAGCATCCTACAATAGGGGTAGATATACTTGATTCCATGCAAAATATGAAAAATATCTTAACGGTAATCAAGCACCACCATGAACGCTTTGATGGCACCGGCTATCCCGATCGTTTGGAGGGGGATAGCATACCTTTGCTTAGCCGAGTACTGGCGGTGGCCGACTCCTTTGACGCCATGACTTCGGATCGCAGTTACCGCAAGGCGTTTCCTATGGATAAAGCCATTGCGGAAATTGAAAAAAATGTCGCTACCCAATTCGATCCCCAAGTGGTTAGTTCATTTATGAATCTGGTGCAGGAGCAATACATCAGCAAGTAATAAGTCCTTTAATATTAAGACAGGCGGTTTAGATAGCCTGTCTTAATATTGTAAAATTCTAATTGTGGATTTGTACGGGGTATATCAAAAAGATAATTATCAACTTATAAATTATCGCTATAATGTTGAATTTGAAAATACTTATTAGTACTTGGATCCCCTTAGGGATTTTTTTTAATTTTGATCTTAATGAGCCGGATTTTTTTTGCGCAGTATGTATATACCCGCCGTACCTGCCAGTATTAGTACAATGCTAATCAATTGGGCTACTCGTATGGGGCCAAGCATTAAACTGTCGGTGCGCAGCGACTCAACAAAAAATCGCCCGGCGGAATATAGAATAAGATACAAAAAGGCAATTTCACCATGCGCCTTTTTATGGGGCCATCGCCAGATAAGAATGATAAACACGGCAAGATTCCAAATAGATTCGTAAAGAAAAGTGGGGTGATAATATTGTCCCTCGATAAACATTTGATTCTTTATGAAGGCCGGAAAATGACTGATAAACTGCTCAGTTACCGGTCCGCCGTGGGCTTCCTGGTTAATAAAGTTGCCCCAGCGTCCGATGGCCTGTCCCAATATCAAACTGGGTGCTAATATGTCCGCGGTTTGCCAGGGGGAAATACCGTAGCGGTGTACATAAAATAACCCGGCCAGCAGTCCACCGATAATACCGCCGTGAATGGCCAGACCGCCGTGCCAGATGGCCAGCGCTTCCAACGGCTCTAACCGGTAATTCTCCCAGGTAAATAAAACATAATAAAGCCGGGCGCCGATAATGGAAGCCGGTATAATCAGGGTGACCATATTTAGAATGTGGTTGGGGTCGAGGTTGTTCCGCCGGGCTCTGTTACAAGCCAGTCCAATGCCCGACAAAAAAGCGGCGGCCATGATAACGCCGTACCACCTGATTGACAAAGGGCCTAATTGTATGGCTACGGGGTCGATCATGCAGCAATCCTCCTATGATTTTTATATTTATGTATTTTACCATAATAGAGTAAAATAAAAAAATTTTTATCCGTTGCGCTTTAAGGTATAATAATCGTTTATTTTGTCATAATTACATCAAGAAAGGAGGGATACGGTGAACAAGAATAAAGATAAATTTAAGAAGGGAAAGAAAGAGAGCTTTAACTACGAATTTGCCAATCCCTTGACTAAAGAGCTCGACCCGGAAAAGAACAATGCGCAAAAAAACAAATAGGTGCCGGGCACTTGAAATTTAACATAAAGTGCTTGTGCAGTAAAGTTTGTCTTAATAAAAATCGCCGGAGCCACCGGCGATTTTTTAACAGTTAAATTACTGCCGGCCCGGGTATTTGAGGCAGTTCCAAAACCGGGCGATATACCTTAATCCCCGGTATCTCTTCAGCATGAGGGTTAATGGCAAAGATAAAAATAAAGGGCTAACAATATTTGCAACAGCATAATAGAAGGTATACCTATAGTAAATGCAAGGTGTCTGGTTTTATGGCGAAAAAGGTAGATGCCGGCCAGTGTCCCGATTGTTCCGCCTGCTAAGGCGATTATAAACAGCGTTCTTTTGGGAATCCGAAACAGCCGGTGCCGGGCGCGATACTTGTCCAATCCGAAAAGGCCGAAGGAAATAAGATTAATAACCAGCAAATATGTTGTTAACATGTTTTGCGCTCCAATTACATACTTATAATAACACTAATTAGATAAGCAGCGATGTTTTTATGATATAACCCATTAATACTTATTGACAACCTATGTGTTTAATCTATATTATACTTTTTATAAAGCGCAATATCTATATGTGAGTAGAGTTGAGCAGAGCAAAGTTTTTTAGTTGAGCTTAGATGAGTATTGTTGTCACGCTAAAAGAAGGCGGCACTCATTTGAGTGCCGTTTTTTGCGTTTAACCGGTTTGTTCTATGCAAGGTCTAACATTGCAGATAATTACTGTGGCGTCACCTTAGCCGATTCTTATATACCGGCCTGTGGTTGTTTACAGTAGCCTGGACAATCAGCATTATATTTATGTCGGTGATGCTGCTATATGGTGAAACTATATGAACGGCACATTAGCAGTGGCAAGGCGCTCATAAGCATTAAGGAGGCAAAATATGATTAAGCCCGGTTTGCAAGATTATCTGATTTTGGCCCGTCAATATAATTTAGTACCGGTATTTACGGAATTTATCGCTGATACTGAGACCCCTATCTCCGTATTTATCAAACTGGCTCAAAACGGAACCGCCTGCCTGCTGGAAAGCGTGGAAGGAGGGCAGCACCTGGGGCGGTATTCATTTATTGCGCTGGACCCGCTGCTGATCTTCGAGTCCACTGGCGGCCGGGGAAAGATTATCTATTCCGACTCGGTAATCAAATCGGCAGACGGCCCGCCATTTAAAACATTGGCAAATTTATTGCAAATCTACCGGGTGCCGCCGTTGCAAGAACTGCCGCGCTTTTATGGCGGCGCGGTGGGCTATATGGCCTATGATGCGGTGCGTTCTTTGGAAAATTTACCTGGTGTACCCCAAGACAAACTGAACCTGCCCGATTGCCTGCAATTTTTCCCCGGGGTAGTGGCTATTTTCGACCATGTGCGTCATACCGTAACTTTAGTAGTGAATTATCCGCAGGACGGAAATGATCCGGCTGTGATATATGACCGGGCTGTGCGAAAACTGGCCCGCATGCGTGCGGCTTTGGCTAAACCGCTGCCTCTCCCGGGGCAATTTACCCTGCGGGGAGAAATTGACGTGGATTTGTCCGATGATGCTTTTTGTCGGCGAGCGGAGCGGGTTCTGGAATATATCCGCTCCGGCGACGTTATCCAGGTGGTGTTATCGCGGCGTTACAGCGTAGGTTTTGAAGGCGATGACCTGGCGGTATACCGGCGACTGAGAAGCGTTAATCCTTCTCCGTACATGTATTACTTAAACGTGGGAGGTATCAAGGTGATTGGCTCTTCACCGGAAATGCTGGTGCGAGTGGAAAACGGTATTATGACTACCTGCCCCATTGCCGGAACCCGTCCCCGGGGAAATAGTCCGGCGCGGGATGGGCAGTTGGCCGGGGAACTGCTGGCTGATGAGAAGGAAAGGGCGGAACATCTAATGCTGGTTGATTTGGGGCGCAATGATTTGGGACGGGTTTGTCTGCCGGGCACGGTAAAAGTGCCCCGGTTTATGGATATTGAATATTTCTCCCATGTTATGCATATTGTCTCCCGGGTCGAGGGTAAGCTGCCGTCCGGTATCAGTGCGCCGGCCGCGCTGGCCGCCTGTTTTCCGGCCGGTACGGTGAGCGGTGCTCCCAAGGTCAGGGCCATGGAAATTATTGATGAGCTGGAGCCTTACCGCCGGGGCGTCTACGCCGGTGCCGTCGGTTACCTGGGCTTTAACGGCAACATGGATACAGCTATCGCCATTCGTACGCTGGTAATTAAAGATAATACTGTATATATCCAAGCCGGGGCAGGTATTGTCGCCGACTCTCGTCCGCGAAGCGAATGTGCGGAAATAGCCAACAAAGCTCGGGCCATGTTCAAGGCGTTGGGCGTGAAGGATACATTTATACCGGCGGCTGATTAGCTTGGTAAATGACAAATTATTTTCAGCACAGGGCCCCGTCAAAGTTGAATTTTTCACAATATATAGATGAGATAAATTCTATTAAACACTAAATGTTGACCAATATAATGACTTTGACGATACCGTGATTTTTAGTATATGGCATCTTGACAGCTGCTAAGATAAGTAGTATATTCAATTAACAATAAATATTACCCTTAATTTAGTTGAGTTTAGTAGAGTAGAGTTTATTTTTATTTGAGTTGAGCTGAGATGAGTAACGACGGATGTTATATGACCGGCGCTCATTTGAGTGCCGGTTTTTTGCGTTTTTTAACGATGATTATATTAAATGCTAACAACGAGTCTTATTAAAATCATTCCCCATGTTACTCAGTTTGGTTATACTTATTGTCGTTTAATTTTCCAAATTAGTTGTTTTGTAATAACTTGGCTGACGGAAAGGCTGGCTTACCATGCTGTTAATGATTGATAATTACGATTCATTTACCTACAATCTGGTGCAGTACCTGTCTATGCTGGGGGAATCGGTAAACGTGCGGCGCAACGATGCCATTAGCGTCGCTCAAATGCTGGAGCTGCGCCCCGATTACCTGGTTCTATCACCGGGGCCGGGCTTGCCCGATGACGCCGGTATCATTATCCAAGCCGTGCGGAACTGCGCCGGACACTGGCCCATACTGGGAGTATGTCTGGGACTGCAGGCCATCGGCCGCGCCTTCGGCGGCAGAGTGGTACGGGCTAAAGTACCGATGCATGGCAAGATATCCCTAATCCACCACGATGGCAAGTCTATATACACCGGCCTGCCATCACCGTTTAAAGTAGTGCGCTACCATTCGCTGGTGGTGGAAAAGGAGACGCTGCCGGACTGTCTGGAGGTGACCGCCTGGACCGATAGCGGGGAAATTATGGGCCTCAGGCACCGCGAATTGCCGGTAGAGGGGGTACAATTCCACCCCGAATCCATGCTCAGCGAATACGGCATGGAACTGCTGGCCAACTTTTTAAAGGGGTCAGGCTTAAACTAACTTAAACTAACTTGAACTAAAATAACTAACATAGTGAACTTGTTTAGTTAGCTAAACATCGTGGTTTCAGATGGGGATTCTACCCCACTTCTATAAGTAAGAATAGGAATTATTACTTATAGAAGTGGGAGTCTGGGAATTTGATTAACTTCGCTATAATGTTAAATGCTATGCTGCTGAAGGAAAATGGTAATCAGTCGCAATTTAAAACCACTTTTAGGGTCCTTTGTTAGCTGAGAGGAGGAGAGCTGAGTGCTAAAGGAATTATTGCAAAAGGTAGTGGCGGGGCAGGATTTTAGTGAGTCTGAGGCTATGCAGGCCATGGAACAGGTTATGGACGGCCGGGCCACCCAGGCCCAGATTGCCGGATTGCTCACAGCGCTCAAGTTAAAAGGAGAAACCATCGCTGAAATTACCGGATTTGCCCGGGTGATGCGCAGCAAAGCCACGCCGGTATCCACCAGGCATCCTTTGCTGGTGGATACCTGTGGCACGGGTGGAGACGGGGCCAATACATTTAATATTTCCACTGTTGCCGCGCTGGTGCTGGCCGGGTCGGGCGTTAAGGTGGCTAAGCACGGTAACCGCTCCGTGTCAAGCCGGTGCGGCAGCGCCGATGTGTTGGAGGCGCTGGGGGTAAATCTGGATCTTGAGCCGGATGAGGTTTCGGCCTGCTTGGATGAAGTGGGCATAGCCTTTTTATACGCTCCGTCACTGCATGGCGCTATGAAATACGCCGCCGCACCACGCCGGGAGCTGGGTTTTAGGACGGTGTTTAATATCCTCGGCCCGCTGACCAACCCGGCCGGGGCCAAAGCTCAGGTGTTGGGGGTATACAGCCCCACACTGGTGCATGTGCTGACCGAGGTGCTGCTGCGCCTGGGCGCGGAGCGGGCTTTTGTGATACACGGCGCCGGTGGGTTGGATGAAATGTCCCCGTTCGGGCCTGCATTGGTTGGTGAAGTTAATAACGGCATTATTAAAGAATATTCTATTGATCCGTTGGCTTACGGTTTTACAGAGGCGGGTATCGAAAAGCTGTCCGGCGGCTCCCCGGAAGAAAACGCAGCCATTGTGCGGAGTATTTTAGAAGGTGAGACCGGTCCCCGCCGGGACGCGGTTTTGATGAATGCAGGTCTGGGACTGATGGCGGCCGGGCTGGCTTGTGAATTTGCCGAAGGTGTACAATTAGCCGCTCGAAGTATTGACCATGGCTTAGCCCGGGCCAAACTTCAGGATATGATTGATTTTACCGTTGGATGTCGGAAAGCCAGGGTGGCCGGGCTATGAGCGTGATGGCCGCACCCGTGCACGGCGGTATTTTAGATAAGATTTTGCGGCATAAAAAGGAAGAAGTGACGGAAAGCCGACGGCTGCTGCCGCTGCGGGAAATAAAGGAACGGCTTGGCGATACGCTGTCATCACCAGCAATGCAATGTCGCGGCTTTACCGCCGCGCTGCGGCGGCCCGGCCAGGTGGCGCTGATAGCCGAGGTTAAAAGACGGTCCCCTTCCCGGGGTATTATTAAAGAGGATTTTAATCTGGCGGAGATTGTGCGGGCTTACCAGAATGCCGAGGTGGACGCGATTTCTGTATTGACTGACCGGCAATTTTTCGGCGGGGCGCCGGAGTACCTCACCGCGGCCCGGCAAATCACCAAAGTGCCGCTGCTGCGCAAGGATTTTATTATTTCGGAATACCAGATATACGAAGCCCGGCTGCTGGGCGCGGATGCCGTGCTGCTGCTGGCCGGGGTGCTTACCGGCACTGTGCTGGCTGGGTTTATCGAGCTAACCGGGCTGCTGGGTATGGAAGCGCTGGTGGAGACCCGCACACCTGAAGAAATCGGGCGGGCTATTGAAAGCGGCGCCGGGGTTATCGGCATTAACAACCGTGATTTGCGCACCTTCCAGGTAGACCTGGGTATAACGGCGGAATTAATGAAATATATAAATAAACCCGATATTACGATAGTTAGTGAAAGTGGCATTAAAACCCGGGCGGATGTGCAGCGCTTGGGTGTCTGTGGAGTTGATGCGGTGCTTGTGGGCGAGACTCTGATGGCCTCCGGTGACCCGGGTCGGGGCGTGGCCGGCTTGCAAGGAGCAGCGGCTCTGCCACGAAAAGAGTACTGCAGTTCAGTGGATAGCCGGGGGGTGGCAAGCACATGATAGCCGGTAAGCGTTTGCGGATGAAAATTAGCGCACCCCTCGCTGCCTCGTCATTCAGGTGTTCGCAGCTTGCGAGTCGCCAGGTGCGGGTGAAAATTTGTGGCATTATGGACGCGGCCGCCGCTTTGGCCGCAGTAGATGCCGGCGCGGATGCCCTGGGTTTTGTTTTTGCGGACAGCCGCCGCCGGGTGACACCGGAAGTAGTCCGGGATATTATCGGGCAGCTGCCGCCTTTCGTATCCCGGGTGGGAGTATTTGTCGATTCACCGCCCGCTGAGGTGACTGATATAGCTACTTACTGTGGCCTTACTGTTATTCAATTAAGCGATGGCGATAGTTCAGCCCATATTCTGCCGGTGATTAAAACATTTCGGGTGGGCGGCGGCAGGGCATTGTCTGTGTTGTCCGGCTGTCGAGCTGCTGCCTTTTTATTTGACACCTACAAAAAGGGTTCTTACGGAGGTACCGGGGAAACCTTTGATTGGCGAATACTGCAAAATATAAAATGCCCCGGTCCGCTGATACTGGCCGGGGGGTTGACCGCCGCTAATGTCCGGGAAGCTATAGAGATTGTCAAGCCTTACGCCGTAGATGTTTCCGGTGGGGTCGAGACGGACGGACGCAAAGATGTAAACAAGATTAAAGAGTTTATAACACAGGCCAAGGGGGTTTTGATATGACCATGCCATTACCGAAAATCGCATATACAAAGTTAAGCCGGGCGAGCAAAAATTGTTCCGCCGCCGTCGGGTTAACACCGGGTGGCGCGGTGCCGGCGAGCACACCGGATGAACCGGGCGACACAACTGGCGCTTATGTACCGGGTGCTTCGAAAAGAGGCGCCGGGGATGAGCTGAACAGTGCTTCCGCTTTGCCAATGCCCGATCCCAACGGCTATTACGGCGGCTTTGGCGGTAAATTCGTCCCCGAGACGCTGATGCCGGCCTTGGAAGAATTGATTGATGCTTATGAACAGGCTAAACATGATGCGCAATTTCGTAAGGAATATCAGTATTACTTAGCTGATTATGTAGGCCGTCCCTCACCGCTGTACTTTGCCGGAGGATTGACTGAACATCTGGGCGGGGCCCGGGTCTACCTGAAAAGGGAAGACCTGAACCATACCGGGTCACATAAAATCAACAACACTATGGGCCAGGTGCTGCTGGCCCGGCGCATGGGTAAAAAACGCATTATAGCTGAGACGGGCGCGGGACAGCACGGGGTGGCCACAGCCACCGTGGCCGCCATGTTTGGCCTGGAGTGCGTTGTTTATATGGGCGAGGAGGATATCCGCCGCCAGGCGCTGAACGTTTTTCGCATGCGTCTGCTCGGCGCCCAAGTAATGCCGGTGAATTCGGGCAGTAAAACGCTCAAGGATGCCATGAACGAGGCTATGCGGGATTGGGTAACCAATATTGCCACCAGTTACTACCTGATAGGCTCGGTGGCCGGGCCCCACCCTTACCCCATGATTGTAAGAGATTTTCAGCGGGTCATTGGCGAAGAAGCACGGCGGCAGATTCAGGAACAGGCCGGGCGCTTGCCCGACTATGTATTGGCTTGCGTAGGCGGCGGCAGCAACTCCATGGGTATATTCCATCCCTTCCTGGAGGATGAAAAAGTAGCCCTGGTGGGTGTTGAGGCGGGCGGATACGGTTTGGATACGCCGCTGCATGCTTCCACGCTGACCAGGGGCAGGCCGGGAGTTCTGCACGGCTCGCTTAGTTACCTGCTGCAGGACGGCGATGGCCAGGTTGCTCCGGTGCACTCTATTTCCGCGGGCCTTGATTACCCAGGGGTGGGGCCGGAGCACAGTCACCTCAAGGAGATCGGCCGGGCTCAATATATTACGGCCACTGACCGGGAGGCTTTGGAGGCATTTAAGACGCTTTGCCGCACCGAGGGCATTATACCCGCCTTGGAAAGCGCCCACGCACTGGCGGCCGCTATTCGCCTGGCCCCGCAATTGTCCGGGGACAGTATTATACTGGTCAATCTGTCCGGGCGTGGTGATAAAGATGTACACACCGCAGCAGCGGAAATGGGGGTGTCCATAGATGAATAAAAAGATGAATAAAACTTCAAGCGGCAGTCGGATAGAAAATAAGCTAAAGGACGTGCCGGCCAGGGGAGATAAAGGGCTAATTGCCTATATTACCGCGGGTGACCCCAACCTCGACGCCACGGTGGAACTGGCCTTGGCTATGGGTGAGGCCGGGGCCGATGTACTGGAGCTGGGCGTGCCTTTTTCCGATCCGGTGGCTGACGGCCCGGTTATTCAGGCGGCTTCCCAGCGGGCACTGGCCGGTGGCGTGACGGTACGCGGCATAATCGGGGCGGTGGAGCAAATCCGGCAGCATAGCGATGTACCCCTGGTATTGATGACCTACTATAACCCGGTTTACCAGTACGGCTTGGAAAGGTTTGCCGCTGACGTGGCTGAGGCGGGCGGGGACGGTTTGATATTGCCCGATTTGCCCCCCGAAGAATCCGGGGCGCTGCTGCGGGCGACAGATAAATATCCTATCGACTTGATACCGCTGGTTACCCCCAATACTCCGGACCGGCGGTTGCCCTTGATTTGCGAGCGGGCCGGAGGGTTTATCTACTGCGTGTCGGTGACCGGGGTGACCGGGGAGCGTGAAAGTATCGTCACTGATTTTTCCGCTATGACCGCCGGGGTGCGCAGGCACAGCCCGCTGCCCGTGGCGGTAGGATTCGGTATCGCGCGCCCCGAACAGGCCGCCGCCGTGGCCCGGCATTGTGATGCCGTGGTGGTGGGCAGCGCGTTGGTAAATATTATTGCCCGGCATTCCGGCGCACCCGGTATGGTTGATGCGGTTTGCCGACGGGTGCGGGACTTGAAAAATGCCCTGACCGGGCCGGAGGTGAGCGATGTTGCCGCCCTATAAATTAGCCAGCAGGGAAAACAAGCCGGATAATACCGTGATTAAGGTGGGGGATTGCCTGATCGGCGGGGGAAACCCGGTAGTGATAGCCGGACCGTGCGCCGTGGAGGACGAGGAGATGCTGGTTAAGCTGGCCTGCCGCTTAAAGCGGATGGGGGTTCAGGTGCTGCGGGGCGGCGCTTACAAACCCCGTACTTCGCCTTATTCTTTCCAGGGCCTGGGTGCCGACGGGCTGCGTATACTGGCCGAGGCCGGGCGGGCGGCCGGTATGCCGGTGATCACCGAGCTAACGGACGTGCGCTGCCTGTCCGAGGTGTGCCGCTACACTCATATAATTCAAATCGGCAGCCGGAATATGCAGAATTTCGAGCTGTTAAAAGAAGTGGGCCGGGTGGGGTATCCCGTAATGCTTAAACGGGGCCTTTCCGCCACTTTGGAGGAATGGCTGCTGGCCGCGGAATATATTTTGGCCGAAGGTAACCCGGAGGTGATTCTGTGCGAGCGGGGCGTTCGGGGGTTCGAAACCTATACCAGAAACACCTTTGACATCAATGCCGTGGCGGCGGTAAAGAATCTTTCCCATTTGCCCCTGATTGCCGACCCCAGCCACGGCACCGGCCGCCGGGAACTGGTGCTGCCCGTGGCCCGGGCCGCCCTGGCCGCCGGCGCCGACGGCCTCATGCTGGAGGTGCACCCCGCTCCGGAAACCGCCCTTTCCGACGGGCCGCAGTCACTGCTGCCCGGAGAACTGGCCGCCTTCATGGAAGAGCTGCGGGGTGCGGGTGCAGTACTCCATTATTCCCGGGTGAGTGCTTAAGTGAGAAGTGTCTGGTCAAGGGAATTAAGTTACCGTCTCATCTCTTGAAGGAGTGGGGCGGTATTTTTTTTGTTGTACATGTACTTTGGTGCAACCGGTTCTGGACGCCAGGCCATACGCAACTTAAATTTGTTTTTCAAGGAATTTTGCAAAAGCTTGTCTAGCTCTTTGAATCGATTTTCGGATTTTAGTATTATAGAAATCATCATTATTTCGTTTCACATAAGCTAATTTATTCCTTTTTTATACGATATATTCAAGGATAAACTATAACCCACCCCTGGCGGGTGACACCTCATTTCAAGAATAAAAAGAATCAATTATTCACCCCAGATAAATAAAAATTTTCTATTTTACATAGTAACTTTTTTTATGATAAATAGTTATAGAGTTGCTGAAAAACATTGTGATATATGGGAGGTAATCAATGGTGAGGAACAATAAGCTATTAGCGGTATTTTTAGTCGTCTTGAGTTTGTTTTTGCTGGCAGGTTGCGGGCAGAATGAATCGAAAGCCACGGATCAGACGGGTGATACCGCGAGCCAAATGCAGTCCATAAAATTGGGCGGTTCCAGCACCCTGGCGCCGGTTGTCGCCCAATGCGCCGATAGTTTTACTGAGGAATATAAAACCTGGAACAAAGTGGATCCACAATTGCCGGAAGAACCTATCGTAATCTTTGTTTCCACCGGCGGCTCCGGTTTTGGAGTTAAAGCAGCCCTGGACGACACCGTTGATATTGGTATGGTATCACGGGAAATCAAGGATGAAGAAAAGGAAAAAATGCCGGAGGGTAAGATTTTTAAGCTGGGCTCTGATGCTTTAACGATGGCTGTCCATCCCCGGAACGAGGTCATGCAAGTAAAACCGGATTTAACTACAGATGAAATAAAGAGTATATTTGCCGGGGAAATTAAAACCTGGAAGGAATTAGATGTCAAGCTGCTTGGCAATTCCATTGTATTGGCCATAAGGGATTTGGGAGGCGGTGCCAGTCAGGTATTTGATGAATTTATCATGAAAGGAACTCCGGTTGCCAAAGAAGCCATTCAACTGCCTTCCATGGGTGCGCTGGCTGGTAAAGTAATGGAAAACCAAAATGCTATCGGTTACGTTTCTTTTGGTTTAGTTAAACAAAACGAAGGCCAACTGGGTGTGCTTAAAGTGGATGGAGTTACCCCTACATTGGAAACCATCAGCAGCGGGGAATATAAGATAGCACGACCGTTGCTGCTAATCACCAAAGATGCTCCCAATACGAAAGAACAACTATTTATTGATTACCTTTTATCAGATGAAGGGCTAAAAGTAGTTGAGGAAATGGGGTTTGTCCCCGCTGCTAATTAATAAATTAGCAATGCTAATGTGGGTAGTTTAAAACAACTACCCACAATCATTTATTCAAGAGTGATAACTATGCAATTTAAAGCTAAAAAGCAGTTATACTTAAATACTTCCATGGGTTTGATTTGTTTATTGGTATCCAGCGGTGCCATGTTATTGCTGCTGGCTATTGTTTTTTTTATAGCACGGGAGAGCTGGCCGGTATGGTCTGCAATGGGTCCGGCCCAATTAATTGGCGGCCTGGATTGGAACCCTCTGGCCAAACCGCCCTTATTGGGTTTGGGAGCAATGATCTGCAGTACCCTTTGGACGGCTTTAGGTGCTATATTACTGGCCGCTCCCATTGGCTTATGCAGCGCTATCTTTTTAGCGGAATTTGCTCCTGCCTGGCTGGCGGCGATCATTAGGCCGGTGTTGAATGTTCTTACGGGCATTCCTTCGGTGGTTTATGGTTTTCTTGGTGCCGCTGTGCTGGTTAAATATTTTGAGATTTCATGGCATATGGCCAGCGGCGAGTCCTTATTTTGTGCTTCACTGGTGCTGACGGTGATGGTTTTACCATACATCGTGGCCGCTTCCGAGTCCGCCCTGCGTGCAGTACCCAGTGAATACAGGCAGGCGGCGCTGGCTTTAGGCGTTTCCAGATCATATGCTGTTTTAAAGGTACTGCTTCCACTGACTGCAAGGGGCCTGCTTGGGGCTTTAATACTGGCCTTTGGCCGGGCCGCCGGTGAAACAATGGCCGTATTAATGCTGGCCGGCAATATATTGCTGTTTCCAACTTCGTGGTTTAGCAAGGGTGAGCCGCTTTCCGCCTTAATTGCACTGGAACTGGGCACTTCCGCAACCGGTAGTCTGCATTACCATGCCTTATTTGCAGCGGGTTTGGTACTGCTGGCATTTGTTATGGGCGTTAACCTGTTCATAAATATATTAATGCATTATAAAGGGAAACGGGGCACATAAAAATGATGGTTAAAAGAAATGCCGGGCGGGTGGGAGATAATAAAGCAGGCAAAGCGAACCTATGGCGACGCTGTCAGGATATAATCTGGCTAAGCTTGTTCTGGGGCGCGGGACTGGTAATCCTTATTCTCTTATTATGTATACTGGCCTACCTGTTGTACCGGGGTGGTTCTTCATTGACCTGGGAATTTGTAGCCAACGCCCCTGCGGGTTTTCCCCTGGGCACACAGGGAGGGGTGCTTCCCGCCATCAGGGGTACATTTTACCTGGTGATTATCGCAGTCACCGCATCGGCAATACCGGGTATCATAACTGCGGTATATCTAGCTGAATACGCCGGCCCAACGAAGTTTAGCAGCTTGATCAACTTAACCGTTCAATGTATGGTCGGGGTTCCTTCGATTATAACAGGACTGTTTGCTTATGCTTTTTTTGTACTATACCTGGGTTTGGGAATATCATTACTAGCCGGCGGTCTGGCCCTGAGTATTATGATTTTCCCGGTAATTGTGGTAACCGCTAGAGATGCACTGCTGGCGGTTAATAAACAGTATCGCTTGGTGGGCGCCGCGCTGGGCGTGTCCCGCTGGTATATATTATGCGAGGTAGTCTTTCCCCAGGCCATGCCTGCCATAGCCGGCGGGCTGTTGCTGGCTATGGGTTACGCAGCGGGAGCAACCGCTCCCATAATGGTTACAGCTGCGGCAATATCAGCCGATTCTTCGGGCAATCTGTTTGAACCCGTGATGGCGTTGCCGTATCATTTATATATACTTTTCAGCCAGCATGTATCTTTGTCTAAAGCCTACGGCACAGCTTTACTGCTGGTACTTTTATTATTGCTTATTAATGTGGCGGCCCTGTGGCTGCGCAGCATAAAAAAAGGGGCTTAAGCTATGTCTTTAATTATAGAGAACTTTAATGCCTGGTATGGAAAAGGCCAGATATTAAAGGATATCAATCTGGAGTTTAAAGAAAAAAGCATATTTGCCATAGTCGGCCCTTCGGGCTGTGGTAAAACCACTCTTTTAAGGAGTGTAAATAGAACAGCTGGATTGGATAAAGCTTTCAGGGGCAGCGGTCAAATATTACTGGCCGGGACAAATATTTATGCCAGCAAGGATGCGGCGGATATTCGCCGCCGGGTGGGACTGGTATTTCAAACCCCGGTGGCATTGCCTTTAAGCATAAAGGAAAATGTTCTTTTCGGTCCGCGCTATTACGGGGCCGGTAAAAAACAACTGCCTGTCATAGTTGAAAAATGCTTATTTCAGGCCGGTCTGTGGGATGAAGTTAAAGATAAACTGAATAAACCCGCGGCCAAACTATCCGGTGGGCAAAAGCAAAGGCTGGCCATCGCCCGAACGCTGGCGGTTGAACCGGATGTGCTATTGCTGGATGAGCCTTGCTCCAATCTGGACCCTGCCTCCACACTGCTTATCGAAAAACTTTTGGTTGACCTGTCCGCACAACTGACCATAGTTATCGTAACCCATAATCTTTTTCAGGCTAAAAGGGTGGCGCAAGAGACAGTATTTATGGCTGATGGTTGGGTGGTGGAATGCGGAACAACTGAGGCTATGTTTAATCAGCCCCGCAAGGAAGCAACCAGAGCCTTTTTTTCAGGCTTAATGTGGTAGACAAATGTTCACTGGATGGGAGAAAATAATTTTTTATTGCCGAATTTTAGGATGTCGATATCTTGAGGAAAAACTAAATAATTAAAGAAATAATTAAAACCAGGGACTTAAATATGAGGCGATTTGCTCTTTTCATTTGTCCGATAATGGTTCTGGCCATGATCGCTTGTGCAAACGAGCAGGTGAACGTCTACGATCAGCAAAAGCAACTGGTGAAAAACGTGATGTTTATGGTGGGCAGTGATATGTATTTTGTTGATGGGCAAAAATTACATAGCATTTAGTTTGTTTAGTTGCAACTAGACAAACTAAATGCTATAATGCTTTAAGGAGCGTGATGCGGCATCAAAGAACAGGAACTTCAATTTATAGAAGAACTGGGGCTATTAATGGAAAATTCCGGCGCGACCAAGACCTTGGGCCGTACCTTTGGCTACCTGTTGCTGGCTGACCAGCCCAGGACTCTGGACGAGATAGCCAAAGATCTGTTGTTCAGCAAAGCCACGGCATCCCTCACCGTCCGCCAGGGTTTGATTATGCACATATTTGAAAAGGTGAGCATCCCCGGAGAACGCAAGGCCTATTATTGTGCCAATACAGAGTCATGGATCAAAGCCTCGCTTGAAAAGGCTGGTGAAATGAAAACTTGGGCGGAAGTAATCGACCGGGGCTTGAACTGTGTTCCGCCCCACAACCGGGAATCCGGGGAAAACTTGCTGGTATTGAAAAACTACTTTAGTTTTATCAACTGGTATCTATCGGACATAGCGGTTCAATATGAGCGTTGGAAGAAGGGTGAGATTGACGAATCCTCGGAAAAACCATGAAAGGCGTGCGGAGGATATGACCAATAATGTACTGATGCGTTTGAGCCGTGTGACCAGAACCTACCACATGGGCGAAGTGACGGTTAATGCCTTGAAGGAGACCACCTTGGATGTGTACCAGGGTGAGATATTGGTGATCCTGGGTCCCAGCGGCTCCGGGAAGAGTACCCTGCTTAACATCATGGGAGGAATGGACCTTCCTACTACAGGAGAGGTGTTTTTCGATAAAAAAAATCTGGGCCAGGCTAACGACAATCAGTTGACCGGTTACAGAAGAAGTGAAATTGGCTTTGTATTTCAGTTTTACAACCTGATACCCGATCTGACGGCCAGGGAGAATGTGGAACTGGCCGCCGATTTGGTGGACGAACCTCTGGCTGTAACCGATGTGCTCAGAGACGTGGATTTGGCCGACCGGATGGAGCATTTCCCCTCCCAGATGAGCGGCGGTGAGCAGCAGCGGGTATCCATCGCCCGGGCGGCGGTGAAAAATCCCCGTTTGTTGCTTTGTGACGAACCTACCGGTGCCCTGGATTATCAGACCGGTAAACTTATTCTGGCTCTGCTGGTAAAAATCAACCGGGACAGGGGCAGTACCGTGATCATTGTCACCCACAACACCCCCATCGGGGACATGGCTCACCGGGTGATACGCATGAGAGACGGCGCCATAGCCGAGATCAGGGAGAATGCCTCTCCCCTGGCACCGGAAAGGATTGAATGGTAATGAGCGCCCTATACAAAAAATTATGGCGCACCATCGGCAAAACCAAGGGGCAGTTTATAGCCGTAGCGGCGGTGGTTACGGTGGGTATAGCCGTTTACATAGCCATGAGCACCGCGTACTTCAACTTAAACGAATCAAAGGAAAGGTTTTACCGGGATCATAATTTTGCGGACTATTACTTTCATGTGGTCAAGGCCCCGCAGCAGGTGACCAAACAGATTGAGACCATACCCGGTGTAACCGGAGTAACCGGGCGCATCCAGAAGGACGTTACCCTGGTTAACAACTATAACAAACGGGCTACTGCCCGCTTAACCAGCTATTCCATGCCCATGGAACAAGAAATCAACAACCTGCAGCTGCTCACCGGCCGGTTTTTTGCCGAAGAGACAGTGACTGCCCGGCCCGGTGAGCAACCTGCCCGGACCGGTGATATCGAAATCCTGGTGGATCCTCAGTATGCCGAAGCCAACCACCTGGACTTCAACGACACTATCACCATCGTGGCGGAGGGAAAGACTGTGCCTCTGACCATGCTGGGTACTGCCACCGGGCCGGAATTTATTTATCTGATGAAAGATGCTGCCACCCTTTTACCCGACCCCAGGTCATTCGGTATTATCGCTATGTCTCTGGAAAGGGCTCAGCAGCTATTGAACTTGCAAGGACAGGTGAACCAGGTGCTGGTTACCCTGGCTCCGGGCACCGACGCCGAAAAGGTGGCCCGGCAAATAAAAAGTATACTGGAACCCTACGGCAGCCTGGCTGCTTACCCGCGGAAGCAACAGCTAAGCAACGCCGCGCTGGAGGGGGAGCTGGACGGCCTGAAAGCTTCTTCACAATTCATGCCCGCCATTTTTTTAGGCATTGCCGCCGCCATCCAGTTCGTCATCCTGGGACGCATGGTTCGCTCCCAGCGCCTGCAAATCGGGGTTATGAAGGCCTTGGGCTATAACAACAGGCAAGTTATTTTGCACTATACCGGTTATTCCGTCCTGGTGGCTTTATGCGGCGCGGTGATGGGAACTCTGTTGGGCCTTGCCCTGGCTTCGGTAATGTCCCGGGCCTATGCAATATATTTTAATCTGCCGGCAACCATTGGTGCTGTGAACACCGAGGCCATTCTGTACGGTATCATCCTCAGCCTCGGGGTAAGCATATTGGCCGGCTTGACCGCATGCCGCAGCGTAACCGCTATTAGCCCTGCGGAATCCATGCGTTCTGAGCCGCCCAAGGGTGGCGGTAAAACTTTGATTGAAAATCTGTCATGGTTCTGGCACCGACTGAATATTTCCTGGAAAATGAGCATCAGGTCCGCTGCCAGGAATCGCAGCCGCTTTGTCATCACCATGGTAGGTGTTGTTTTTGCCGTGGGTATGCTGGTGGTGTCACTGTTCACCATTGACGCTGTGAACTATATGATAGAATCTCATTTTCACCAGAGCCAGCGTTACGACTACTTGATCCGATTTACCTCACCGGTAAATGAAAACGAACTTTTAAATATCACTCGCATGGCCGGCGTGAATAAAGCGGAAGCACTGCTGGAGATACCGATAAAAATTAAGTTTAACGGTAAAAACGAAGATGATTCCATCACCGGACTAGAACCCGGAACCACTTTAAAGAGACTGCGGGACTCCGGGGAGCGGCCCGTTGCAATACCCGATGAAGGTCTGCTCATCAGCCAGAGGACGGCGAACAAGTTGGGGGCAAGGGTCGGTGATACCGTGGAAGTGGAAACCTTGCTGGGCATTGGTCCCGCCAGGCATGCTCCGGTTAAAATCGTAGGGATAAACAGGCAGTTGGTGGGGGGAGGTTCCTTCGTTTCTTTGGCACAGGCCAACTTTATATTACAGGAAAGACAGCTGGTATCAGGTGTGATGCTGAAGGTGGACCCTGCCTTTGCCGCGCAGATGGAAGAGGAACTGGAGGATATGACCGCCGTTTCATCCATTCTTAGCCGCCAGCAGGAACTGGGCAATTTTAACCAGAACATGGACGCCATGATCTACTCGATCTCTATTATGGTTATTTTCGCCCTGCTGCTGGGCTTTGCTATAGTGTACAACTCCTCGGTAATCAGTTTCTCGGAACGGCAGCGGGAACTGGCCTCCCTGCGGGTGCTGGGCTTTACGATAAAGGAGGTTTCCGGCATTCTGCTGAAGGAAAACCTGTTGCAATCCTTACTGGGAGTGGCTTTGGGTTTGCCCTTCGGCTACCTTATGGCTAAGGGCTACATTGGTGCGGTAAGCACGGATTTGTTTGCCATACCGATAATAATCTATCCAACCACTTATATATATTCCGCCCTGGGTGGTTTTGTCTTCATCGTAGTGGCCCACTTGCTGACTGTCAGGGGTGTCCGACAGCTGCAACTGGTGGAAATATTGAAAAATAAAGATTAACAGGGAGGTCTGATATGAAGCCGGTTGCCAAAAAAAGAAAAAAAATGCTCCTGTTAGCGGGCATCGTAGTGATACTGGCGATAATAACCGTAACCACTGTTTTAACTGCTGGAACCGAGGCTGAAACGGTGACGGCCCAAACCGGGGACATAACTCGGACAGTTGAAGATACGGGTTATGTTCAGCCCGCTACCAATTATGACTTGCACGCCATTCAGAACGCCAGAGTTGTGCAGGTACCCGTTGATACGGGCCAACAGGTTAAAGCGGGACAAACCCTGGCGGTACTGGAAAATCTGGATCTGTCGCTGCAAATTGAAGATACCCGCTCCCAATTGTCTCAAACCACGGCTTCTATTTCCGCCGCCCAAGCGGTTGTGCAACGTACAGAATTGGAGCTGAAAAACGCCAAGGAAAACCTAGAGCGTTCCAAAGAGTTATATGAATCCGGGGCTGTCACCATGGTTGCTTTTGAAGAAGCCCGGCTCAGGATGGAAACCCTGGAACAAAGCCTGCAAGAGCAGACATCGCTGCTGGAGAGTGCCCGGGCTCAAGAGGCGGGCTTGAACCGGTCGCTGCAAGACCTCAATCGTAAAGAGGGGCAGTTGATACTGCAAAGCCCCGTGGACGGCATGGTCCTCAGTTTGCCGGCTAAACAGGAACTGGTGGTGACCCCTGGTACCGTGCTGGCCAGTGTGGCGGTACCGGATAAACTTGAAATCAAGGCGGATATCCTCAGCGACGACCTGGGTGAGGTGAGCCTGAAGCAACGGGTAAAAATTACCGCCCCGGTTCTTGGCGTGAAAGTATTGTACGGTGAAGTCAAGGAAATATATCCTCTGGCCGAAGAAAAACAGTCAGCTCTGGGGGTCATCCAGAGACGGGTGCCCGTTATCGTTACGCTGGCCGACCCGGCCAATTTAAAGCCAGGCTATGAGGTAAAGGTAGCCATTGAAACTTCCAGCCGGCAGGATGTAGTGGTAATTCCCAGAGAAGCTGTGCGTACCCTAAAAGACGGCAGCAAAGAGGTGATGGTGGCGGCAGATAACCGAGTTGAACATAGGCCGGTGAAAACGGGTATCGGAGACAGGGAGAATATTGAAATAACAGACGGTTTGGCAGCAGGGGAAATAATTATCCGGGACGGCAACCTGGATTTAAAGGAGAATGCCAGAGTCAAGCCGGTTGAAAATTAACAGATGAGGCGCCCGGCACTGTTGCTGCACAGGCTTTTTATCAACGGACACCGCTCAGGCATCTGCGACAGCGAGGCGATACCTTCCACAATTTCATCGTACAGCTTGAGCGCGGCGTTAAAAATGGTGTAAATATGCCGCCATTAGTATAATGTCCTTGTCCGCTAAAGGTCCGGGCTTGCTGTTAATCTCCTCATTCAGTTCTTTTAGCTGGGATGATAATCTGGCAACCGCCCCGAGATCATTATTAATATCGGCCGGTAGTTTTTTCAGCCGAATTATTTTTCTCTTCCTGGAAGTCATAAAGCAGTTTTCTCTCTTTTAAGACACACTCCCTTAATGACGAGTTGGCACTTTCCAGCAATATCAAATCTACTTTGAAAGGTGCGGCAATTCTCTCGGCCAATCCCGCACTATTTGGCTTAATGACTTGCGCTTAGTAATAATTATTTACATTAAAGCATTAAGGGGGAAAAAATTATTCTACCCAATTTTCAAGAGATATATTAGGGATTATGCTAAATTCTTTCGTATTATTTGTTACCAGGGTCAAATTTTCAGCAAGTGCATGTGCGCCTATTAGTAAGTCATATGCTCCGATAACTTGTTCTTTTTCCCCAAGTGCTGCGCGAGGGACTTTATGAAATATATTGAAATAGTTAATGATGCCATACAATATATTGAGTTTAATTTGCACTGCAAGCTATTCTTGGAAGAATTAGCATTCCGGTATTACATTTCTCCTATGCATTTTTATCGAATCTTCCGGGCGGCGACCAATCGAACTGTTAAATCATATATTCTGGGAAGAAAGTTATCTGAAGCAGCCATTGCATTAAGGTCAACTGATCGTAATATTACAGACATTGCCTTTCAATATGGTTTTGATTCCCATGAACAGTTTGCGCGGGATTTCAAAAAAATGTTTTGCGCTACCCCAAGCCGCTATAGGAAGGACAATATTCAGGTTCCATTGATGGATAGGCTGGATGTTGTTGAACGGGATTATATAATATGATTATGAACAAAAGTCTTGTCCATTATGGTGGAGACATAGCGGTATCAGCAATGGGAGCGATTTTCAGTATCATCTTCCTTATAGTATTGCCTATACTCGGAATTAGTCAAGGTATTCAACCAATCATTGGATTTAACTATGGAGCCCAAAAATTTGATAGGGTAAAAGAAGCGTTGCAGTCCGGTGTTATAGCTGCAACTGTTATTGCTACACTGGGATTTGTCATTATTAGGGTGTTTCCTGAACAGCTTATGTCATTGTTTAATAGCCAGAATCAGGAATTTATTTCTATGGGAAGCTATTTTATGGGAGTTTCTATGATTTTTGTACCTATTATAGGTATCCAGATGATTGTTACGGGTTATTTTCAAGCTATCGGAAAACCAAAACAGGCTATGTTTTTAACTTTATTAAGACAGGTGATATTGTTAATACCGGCTCTTCTCATTCTGCCCGGGTATTACCAACTGATGGGTATATTAATTTCGATTCCGTTATCGGATTTTTTGTCATTTGTTATAACCGGAATATGGTTATTCACAGAGCTGAAAGCTCTTAATAAAAAACAACTAACGCATTAAAAAAACATCTCGTCCATAGGGTAGGTGTAAGAAAGCTTATGGTGTAAATGATATCTGTGGGTGACGCACGGCAATGGGCGGTGAATAAATTGCCGCCGAAAGCGGCAATTCCAAAGTACAAGAAAAGCAGGAATTTGGCGGTAAAAGTAGAAAAGCCATTCCTTATGAAAGTAATCAAGGAGATGGCTTCTTAATCATCTGAGCATAGGGAGATGTAGAGTTTGCGACCTCTCTCCCCATGCCCCGGATGGACTTGAAGTCCCATACAAGATGAGAATAACAACTTCCTGCCTAAATGTCCAGAGCTATATTAAAAATCCTAAAAATTTTCTTCCAGTTAGACCTGTTTGCCCTAATAATTCATCCCACAGGCCGCATTGGAATGCTAATTGGGACCGTGAATTATGCCTGGACTATGTCAACCGCAACCGGAATTACGATCTTCAACGCTTATTGATCTTAGAGGTAAAACCCCTTAAAATTAGCAAGTCAGGAGGGAAAATCTCTTATTGAAACTAATATTCTGTTTCTGGTTGGTATTTATATGGGACTAGAATCTCTAAATCCGGATGTGGAACATATTTAAAATCGCCGGGATTACGTGTGTATAGAGGTAATTTGAATGTTATTGCTGTTGCAGCTATATAACAGTCCTCAATATGATAATCACGATATTCGGCTGATTGGCGAGATAGAATACCTGCTATGTGTGAAACTTTGGATGTTGTGGGTAAAATACGATAGAATGTTGGCAACAAGTTAATTATTCTTTCTTCCTCCTGCCTGGATATATGAGGATATTGAAGTAATTCTTTTAAAGTATGACAAGAAATATATCTAATAATTCGTTCATCAATAAGCCAATTAACTAACCCTATAGCTTTTTTTGAATTATAAGCATGTTCCTTGTTTTTGGGGCGAGATTTTCTATAACTTCTAAGTACATCTATCAGAATATTTGTATCTAATAATACTCCGTCCATACCATTACCTTTTATCAAAAAAGGATGTGTCTTTTTCTTCCCATAAACCAATTAATTCTTTCAACGCTGCTTTTTCTTTTTTAATTTTCAGCTTATCGAGAGGAGTTAAAAACCTTTTACGTTTTTTGGAAGTTATATCATCTTTAACTCCATATGTTATTTTTACTAAATTCATATTCATCACTCCATTTGGTGAATGTTGTTTAAATTATACCCCATCCTTGTTTGTATTTGCAATTCTTGACAATCACAAATTTAGACTATATTATTTTAAAAAACAACTAACGCATTAAAAAAAACATCTCGTCCATAAGGTAGGTGTAAGAAAGCTTATGGTATAAATGATATCATTTTTACTTTTGTTAAATCCCTTTAACAGACCTATAAATTTACTCATATCTAATCTTCGTTTCTGGATTTTCCTATAACTTGAACCGGTGATTTGCTTCTTTATTGGCAGTCAACCCGGGCTTTTCACTTTCAATAAATTTAATAAACTTTTCAAACTCATTTATGGTCACTTCAACTTTTTCTCTGAAACCCGTTTTTCCCCTGTGTTTTTCAAATGAAACAATGTTCTTATTATCCACGTTTTCCCCTCTTTCATCTTTATGGGTATTAGTTTGTTTTCCCTCAGCTTTATTCCTTCAATAAAGGTATATTATTAACTTCGCACCAATCTCGCGCTATTTGGCTCAACGACTTATGCTTATAAGCATACCAGCTGTCCTCCAGATCATACCGCATTATTGCGTCTTTGAACCGCCGAAACGCACCCCTGCCGGAAATAGCGTTACAGAGCTTGTTACTTAGCCTTTCATTCTCTATTGAATAACAAAACTTTTCCATTATGCTATATTCGTGGATCTCATATTTATCCGGCAGCTCAATATAATCATCCCAATTATCTATAATGTCAATGGCTTCTTTGATTGCTTCCTGCTCCCAGTCACTATATTCGCTAAAATCATTTTCTTCACCCGATTCCTCGGCAACAGCTAAATATTCTACAATGTTGTTTAATTTTACGGGTTTCATCGCACACCTCCAATTAATATGTTGAATATTTTCCTCAAATTCAGGTTATATATTACTTTCCAAATACTAATAGACTCAATAGTGTTTTTATTTCTTAACCATTAAGCGCCAATCCGTTCTCAATATTCTTGACCATATCGATAATCTGACTGGTTGTACATTCCTACCGGGTTAACTTCGTCTATGAAAAGATCTGTTGGCATGAAAGTCATTTAAATATTTTATCACCACTAGAGCAATGATAAAAAAGATAAGCGGGTACCAGAAAGTGATGCTGAAGATTACGGTTTTCATCAATACTTTAATTAAGACAATGGCCGTCCATGAGGCTGAAAAGCCGAGAATGAAAATAGTTTTCGTCTTGCGGTCATGTCCTGACAATTCAAAGGCTTTTCTGGTAATAGAATAATAAAGGCCGTATACAAAGACGAGGGTCAACAAGGTCGAAAGCAGAAATCCCGAGGTTACAGGCATTATGTCCGGGCCTGGTTTAAACAAATTGAACAATGTTAAGGAAAAAAATAGCTCAATCACAAATAATATTCCCAGGCCCCAGGTCAGAATCGTGACCAGTTCCAGTATTTTTTCGCAGCGCGTTTTTTGTCTGCCGCTTTTCATCAATTCATCACAGAAGGCTCGGAAGTCTTCTCCGACCATATTACCGAAACTTTCTCCTCTTAACTGTGCTTCCAGCGCCATTCCTGTAAGCTCTTTGCGGATAATTTCGATATCATATTCACATAAGCGGGAGGAACGGAGATAGCAGACCATATTGGTGAGAATCGTGTTGTTTTCTTGTAGCACCTGTTTATCCAGGGTATTGTTTTCCCGGCGTAATCTTTTTAATTGATTGGTCATCTTTTTATTCCTCCAAAACAAAAATAGTGTTGACGGCCTTGGAAATACTTTTCCAGTAAGATTCAAATTCCTTTAAGGTTTCCATGCCTTCTGCGGCGATCGCATAATATTTTCTGCTGGGTCCGAGCGGGGAAGGTTTAAATTCAGCTGTAATAAACCCTTTCTTTTCCAGCCGGACCAGCAAGGGATAGATGGTCCCCTCCCGGATATCCTCAAAACCGTAGGCATTCAATGTCAGCATAATCTCATATCCATAGGTGATTTTTAAACTGATAATCTTCAAGATACAGCCTTCCAATGTGCCCCGCATAAGCTGCGATTTATCAAACATGGTTTTCCCTGCTTCCTTTTTCAATGGCCTATTAACGTCTTATAAGAAAAACGTCAATAGCCCGGGAATTAGCCTATTTCCATTTTTTCAATGGCACTATTAACGGCGTATAGTCACACCTACTGTGTGGTGCATAGTAGGTGTGACTATATGGTAGTACATAGTAGCGCGTTTGTCAAGTTTTTCAAGAATTAGATTTCCGAAGTTCGTTACCTCAAAATTAAACTCTAAGGAAGCAGGTTTAAGCTTTTGTGGGCATAAATACCGGGGTGCATCAGAGACATTTTGTAACAAAAGGGAAAAACACAGTGAAAAAAGTGGCATTTGTCTTACGTACGAGTACCGGCGGTGGTTAACATCCCGGGTATTATGAAGGTTCTCAAAGACGGCCAAAAAGTTACAGTGGACGGTGATCAAGGTAAAGTATCTGTGCAGTGATTAAGCATGTTTTTTTCATAATAGTGCAGAATAGTCCATGAGGTGATACTAACATGGAAATATTGCAGCTTATGGAGAAGATAATTGACATTGGCAAGCCGTCGCGGGTTTTACAAGAAGAAATAAATATACTTGAAGTAAGCAGCCTATGGATTGAATTAACCTATAGATACGATGTAATAGAAGAAACTCAAATTTTATTAAACCACGTAAAAGATGTTGACTTAAAACTTGTTATGGAATTAGGACTAAAGCGGCTTAATAAGCAGATTAATATTCTTGAAAACTGGATGAAAGATTATGCTATCCCTACACCCGATAGACACCGCGCTGCGGTTAATACCGTCGTTAAAGCGGAGGATGTTTCCGATAAATATGTTTTTTTGCGAATATTTTCCGGTATACAAGCATTTTTAAACATTCATATAGAAGCTTTTAGACAAGCGCCTTCACCAAAAATAAGAAAATTGTTCAAAGATTTTTTATTAGAAGAAGTTGATATTTATGATAAGATATACGAATATGGCAAGCTCAAAAATTGGATCTCCGAACCTCCGGTTTATAGAGTCTAGCGGCATCTGATTGCCGCTCGGAAAAAAGACTGCGGGCACACCTGTGTGCAGTCTGCGGTAAAGACTGTGCTGTTCAGGAAGCTCTTCAGTGCAAATTGACGAAATGAAGCAGTGCGGGGTTCTGATGACCAAACTTGTGGCCAACGAATTACTGCAAATTTTTACTCCCTTACGGCATCGTCGCGGTTGAAAGCCACCTGCTTTCAACATAGATTGCTGAGATGGCTGGTGGCTTATTTTGCACTATGGCTTTTAACCTGGCTGCTGACCCTTATATTCAGCTTGCTATCTTCAAATATACATCCGCTGTGGTTAGCCAATCTTCACTTTTCTAATGTAAAGATTTTATCGAATTGAATTAATGACCGGCAAATCCAACGGGTATTTCAGGCCCGGTTCCGCTGCAATTACTCTCGGGATAATGTGTATGGTCGGAGCAACGCTGGTTTCAAAACTTTGATCAAAGGGAGACATTAAGCCCTTAATTTCTGCTTCTATGGCAGACGGTGAACCTTCCAGACGAATTCTTTCGACAATCTTTGGCGTTTCGATCTGATCGTTGCAGACATTATGAATGTAAACCAGAGAAACCTTTTCCTCTTCTCCAACCATCCCGTGCCATACGAACTTGTGCCCACAAATGCCTCCCACTGGTATATCGCCCCATGCTGTTTTCAGCGGAATGGATGTTGTAAACACTTCATTGGTACAATAGACATCCGACATTTTATATCCGAGCCTATCCCCTACTTCCCAGACACCATCTGCATAATAAGTAGATATTCCCCGCCGAACGGCTCCGATATCTACGTCTTCCGGTTTCGATCCGTAGCTGAAAAACCTGACCCAGTCCGAGGTGTTGCCCTGATCATCTTCGCCGCATTCCATAATGACGCGATCAACTTTCTCCATAGCGGCACTAAGCACGATGGGAAAATAGCTGGAATACAAACCGGGCATTAAACCAATTTGCAAAAAAGTCACACCATTTTCTTTCGCTGTGTCATCCAACATCTTTGTAATGTCCGGATCCGAATACCGTGAATAGGAAATCGGGATGGTCGTGATGACATTTTTTTTTGCATTGATCGCTTTGACGATATTATCAGCGCTGGGCTTAAGGGAACCTTTTTTCATCAAGCAGGGGAGGTAGCACATGATGACGTCAGCATCGAGTGCAAAGACCTCTTCCATATTATCTGAAACAATAACCCCTGACTTACCAAAACCGAATATCTCACCTGCATCCTTGCCCACTTTGTCGGGTGTTACATCAATAGCCCCAACCAGCTCCAAGGTTTCCTTTTCCATGCACATTCTCACGGCAACTCTTCCGATATTCCCCAGACCCCAAATAATAACACGATACTTCTGCATAATACATTTCCCCTTATCATTTTAGTTTTTATTTTGTAAACCGTGGTCTTTAGCATCCAGTTCTTTTAAGATCATTTCCCGAAGCTTGAATTTCAATATTTTGTTGGTAGGGGTCCGTGGTAAATCGTTAACAAATCTTACATATTGAGGCCACATAAACTTTGGCATTTTCCCTTTAACCCATTGAACTAGATTTTTCTCTTCGAGGTCTTCCCCTTTTCTGGAAACAATAAACACAACAATATCATCTTCTTCTCCTTCTTTTGCAGAAATGGGAAAAGCTGCGCAACAATCTACACTGGGGTGGCCGTTTATTATATCTTCGATTTGATAAGAAGAAATATTCTCTCCCCTACGCCTGATACATCCACTTATTCGGTCAAGAAAATAAAAATATCCATTTTCATCCACAAAGCCGGCATCCCCGGAATGGAACCAAAAGTTTTTAAACTTCTTTACTGTAGCTTCAGGTTTGCCGTAGTATTCATCTATGATGGTATAGGGTAAATATGATCGAAAACATATCTGCCCAACTTGTTTCGGTTGGCATTCTTCATCGTTATCGTTTAAAACAACTGCCTGCAGATAAAATGAGGGTTTACCCATAAAACCTTTTTTGAACTCTTGTTCTCCTTGAACAATTGTTGCATTAATTTTCCGGCCTATTGCCCGTATTTCCTCATGAGAATAACCGTTATACAACTCATGAGGAGTACCCTCATCTTCATCCAGTTCTTCTATGATACCTGCGAACCCATTTCCGGCTTCTGTTTGACCATAGCCTGCTATAACAAAATCAAACCCAAACCTCCTGGCAATCGCATTATGATGCATGGGCAGAGGTTGCATGTAAACCTTATTTAAAGTATTTATCCGATCATTCGGAGTCTCCTTGGCATTCAAAAGCCAGGGTATCATAACATCTAACAATATGGCATTAGTCGCCCCGCAAAGTTTAATCCGATTCCAAAATTCATTGGGGCTGAACTTATCCCATACAGCTACTGTACATCCGACCCATGCTGCCCTAACTATATTCTGAAAGGCGCCACCAATATGATATAAAGGTATATCGGAATAAATAACATCCTCTTGGTTGGTAAAATTCCTCCAAAAAGCTATGTATGTATTGACATAGCGGTGCGATTGGACAACCCCTTTGGCAGGGCCGGTAGTCCCGGAGGTATAAATAATGTTCGCAATATCTTTGAAGGTTAAATTTGTTTCCAAATTTGCTGTTTTACCTAATAAGAGGCTTTCAAATAATATCTCTTTAAATTTTTTAACCAGTTTAATTTTTGCTGTCTCGGAATTGTAGTCATGTTCGTCTTTTTGGGGGTTATATACAACTACCAATAGATTTTCAATATCATCTTTAATATCATTAACAAGCGATACCATATTTCTCTCTGTTATTAACGCTTTGGATTTGATATCGTTAATTTGATAAGCCAATAACTTTCCCATGTAACTGGTATTAACAGGACAATACACAGCTCCAACCTTCCAAATACTAAACATAGTCAAAGTTGTTGCAACGGGATTCTTTAGAAATACTGACACTCTGTCACCTTTACTAATGCCTATTGATATTAAATTGTGTGCTATACTATTAGTAAGTTGATTAAATTCCTTAAATGATATATGTCTATTCTCCTCGCCGTAAAAGAAAAAAGTCTTGTCCGGAATAACTTCCGCCCACTTTTCCAAGCGTTTTGCAGCGAATTCTCCTTCGCTTTTTACGAGTCTCTCAATTGAATCTATATTCATATTCATCATCCTTATCCTCGTATTTAGAGAAAATAAACTTTAGGACATTTTGTTCTATTTAGAGCATTTTCCTCCTTTCCCTTATCGTTGCCACATATACTTTTAAACATTATCTGCAATTTTGATACCATATGAAAACGCCTATATTAACGCCTCTTATAATCAATGATTATATTAATAGTTACATTTTGTCACCGTGACATTTTGTCTTCCATAGTTACAATTATTTATGGTATGATAAATTAGAAAAAACAAACATGTATCTAAAATAAAGTCATTGTTATAATTTAACTTATAATCAATTAAGAATAGTATTTATTCGTGGCTGTGTTATTAAACGTAAGAGAGGAATAAATACAATATGTCAAGCAATATGTTAAGTCCGGAAAATAAAAAAAATATGCCCTTATATCAAGTTAAAAGAGTATGGAAGGAATTACATGCAGGTCCCGAATTATGCAAGAGATTATTACGACCTGAGATTTACGATTCCTGGAAACGAAGTTATCATTATAATGTCAAGCACGATATGCAAGAAATTGCTTATACAAGCCCTAAACACGAATTTAGAAAAGCCTTAGAGAATTCTAAATACCTGATGGAAACCGCTATTCCAGTCATGGAACGCTTATCGGAATTTGTTAAAGGAAGTGGATTCGTAGTTATATTGAGCGATGCCAACTGCGTAGTCCTTAAAATAATTGGCGATAAAGAATCCATTGATTGGTCAAAACGCTCAAATGTGGTTGAGGGTACCATATGGACCGAAGAAAAGGTAGGGACTAACAGTGGTCAATTATGTATTTCTTTAGTAAAGCCTATTTCTATATACTCTTACGAGCATTTTTGCTTATTTGCCATAACAGGCGCATCATCCTTTGCCCCAATAGTTGACAACGGACGTGTTATAGGCAGCATAGGTATGGCTGCTTCTTACGAGAAGGTAAGTTATCATACACTTGGTATGGTAGTAGCCGCGGCCGATCATATTCAATCTACCATGATGTTAAATCGAATTTTCAAATATCACCAAGTCATTACTGATTCAATGTCGGACGGGGTAATGGTCGTAGATGTAAACGGTAATATTACATATATAAATAAAAAATGCTCCAAAATTCTAGGGCTTAAATTAACTGGCACTATAGAGGCCAATATCCATAATATCTTTGGTGATAATCCTAAAAATAAATTTTTTATTAATAGTGTAACTCAAGGTCGGACAATCACAGATAATTTTTTAGTTTTATATTATAAGAAAAAACAAATTAACTGCTATATTACTTGTACCCCCCTGCATAGTTCCAACCCCACTGATATGGGATCGGTGATCATTATAAGGGAGAGCGAACGCATCAATAGTATTGTTGGAAAATGGATTGGCCGCAGCGCTAAAATGACTTTTAATAACATAATCGGCAACAACTTAAAATTCCAGGAGATTATAAATATTGCTAAAATCACATCCCAATCTGATTCTAACGTATTACTATTAGGTGAAAGCGGAACAGGTAAAGATGTCATTGCTCAAGCTATACATAATGAAAGTCCGCGAAAAAACAATCCTTTTATTGCTATCAATTGTGCTGCCTTGCCTCGTGAACTTATTGCCAGTGAACTTTTTGGCTATGAAGATGGCGCTTTTACCGGAGCCAAGAAAGGCGGTAATGTCGGAAAATTTGAATTGGCTAACCAAGGCACCCTTTTCCTGGATGAAATTGGAGATGTTCCTCTTGACCTGCAAGTGTCTTTACTAAGGGTTCTTGAGGAGAAAAGCGTCATCCGTTTGGGGGGTAGTAAACTTATACCTGTAAATGTCAGGATAGTTGCTGCTACCAATAAAGATTTGGAGGAAGAAATATCTCGCAATATATTTCGCAGGGATCTGTACTATAGATTGGGAGTAATTAGACTGATAATTCCGCCATTGCGAGAAAGGAAAGATGATATACCCCTCCTGATAGAGCACTTCCTGGGGCTTATCTGTAAAAGGTTCGGCAAGCCTCCGAAAAGATTAAGCCCGCAGGCTATGAGTAATTTAATAAATTACGCATGGCCCGGTAATATAAGGGAGCTGCAAAACTTATTGGAAAGTGCCATCCAATTAACCTTAAGTGAAGAAATTGACTGTAGCTTTATTGCCGATTATTTAGGACTTAAATACAACCAAATACAGCTTAAGAATAATAGAAACAGTCATTTAAAAGTATTATCATCAGAAGAGCAGCTAATGCTTGAAGACATACTTATAAAAAATAAATACAATAAAAGTAAAACTGCAAAAGAACTAGGAATATCAAGACAATGCCTTTACCGGAAACTCCACAAATATAACCTGCTGACCTAAATTCCGAGGGCGGCATTAGCGCATCTTTTTTGGGAACCGGAAATAACACGGCATTAAAAAGACTTCTGGGGATATAGTGATACGTAAACAATCGCAACTGTTGTAATTTCCGAGTAATATGAACCAGTGTTTACAGTACCGGGAAGTTGGGTTATACTTTTCGTTCAGGAAAAATATAACGTGTTGAAAACTGCCAATGTGAAAGAAAACTGCAAAGTGTCATACATGTGTCATTTTGTGACTTTACTTTTACTGCTTTCTCAATTAAAATTAATTAAATTTAATTATGCAAAAGCTAGGAAAGGAAGAAGTAGGTCGGCTTTACGTCATTCAGAGAGCATCCGGTTGGTGAGAGGCTGCAGACGTGCTGATACGAATACATCCTGGAGCCGCTGCCTGAATTGATAGTAGGGTTTGACGGGTACGCCCGATACAGCGCGGGAGTGTGTTTGCACTTGTTGAGGGGAATTCCGCGAGGAATTTCCGAGCCAGAGGTGGTACCGCAAATTTCTGCCCTCTGTTCCAATTGGAGCAGGGGGCATTTTTATTAATTAATTTTATCAAGGAGTTGTTATAATGCAAATTTATGATGAACTGAAAGCTCGTGGCTTGATTGCCCAGGTTACCAATGAAGAAGAAATTAAAGAACTTATTAATAATGGCAAAGCAACATTTTATATTGGATTTGATCCAACTGCGGATTCGTTGCATGTCGGCCATTTTATGGCACTATGCCTTATGAGACGTCTGCAGATGGCGGGAAACAAACCTGTAGTCCTCTTAGGCGGTGGAACCGGCTTTATCGGTGACCCATCCGGCCGCACCGATTTGCGTTCTATGATGACACCTGAAACAATCCGGCGTAACTGCGAATGCTTTAAGAAACAGATGGAAAGGTTCATCGAATTCGGTGCCGGTAAGGCAATCATGGTTAACAATGCGGACTGGCTCTTAAAGCTAAATTACATTGAATTACTTCGTGAAGTAGGAACTCACTTTTCTGTAAATAACATGTTGCGCGCGGAATGTTATAAGCAGAGAATGGAAAAGGGACTGTCCTTTTTAGAGTTCAATTATATGATTATGCAGTCCTACGATTTTTATTATCTGTATCGGAATTACGGATGCAATATGCAGTTTGGTGGTGACGACCAGTGGTCTAATATGTTGGGCGGCACTGAACTGATTCGACGCAAGTTGGGCAAGGACGCCTATGCTATGACCATAACACTGCTAATGAATTCCGAAGGTAATAAGATGGGGAAGACTGCAAAGGGCGCTGTCTGGCTTGACCCCGACAAAACCTCGCCTTTTGAATTCTTCCAGTATTGGCGTAATATTGATGATGCTGATGTCCTGAAGTGCATACGTATGCTTACCTTCTTGCCCCTGGAAGAGATTGACGCCATGGACAAATGGGAAGGCAGTCAGTTGAACGAAGCTAAGGAAATCCTGGCCTGTGAACTGACTAAACTGGTTCACGGTGCAGAAGAAGCCCAAAAGGCAAAAGATACTTCTCACGCCCTTTTCGCAGGCGGCACGGATGATTTAAATATGCCAACTACTGAAATTGCGGCTGAGCAGCTGCTCAATGGTGTCATCAGTATGGTGGATTTGATGGTGGTATGTGGTATAACTGCTTCCAAGAGTGAAGCAAGACGTCTGATTAAACAGGGTGGTGTCTCTATTAATGATGTTAAAGTTGAATCCATTGATTGCCATATCACTTCAGAACAATTGAGAAACGGCGTTAAAATACGTAAAGGAAAGAAAACTTACCATAAGGCTTTGATGAAGTAAAGGATACCATAGTAATGAAAAAATCCCGAATTGCTGCTTGACTTGGTCTGCCATCGGAAGCCACCGGGTTTCAGACATTGATTGCTGAAATGGCCGGTGGCTTATACAGGTAGTTGCTTATATCCTAGAACCAATCTTTAAACAAACTGTTCCGGTTGGCTATAAAACTTTTAACGGGCTCAAAATCCTTTCTGTGTATCGGACAGGGGCCATACCTCATTATTGCCTCAAAATGCTGCTTGGTACCGTAGCCTTTATGCTTGTCGAACCCGTACTCCGGGTATGTTGCATGGTATTTATCCATGATTCTATCCCGTTCGACCTTGGCCAATATGGACGCGGCTGCGATTGATACGCTTTTTCCATCGCCACCTACTATAGCCTGCTGTTCTATTTCTAAATCGGGAATAAGGAAACCGTCTACAAGCAAGATGTCCGGCTTTATTTTAAGTTTGTTAACAGCGCGCGCCATGGCTAGGTGGGTGGCGTTGCGTATATTTAGCTTTTCAATTTCTTCTTCTGTTGCCAACCCGATGCTCCAGCATAGAGCGGCTTCTTTTATCTGTCCGGCTAATTGCTTTCTTTTCTTATTGGATAACTGTTTAGAATCATTAACGCCGCATATTTCAATATCATCCGGCAAGATAACCGCTCCGGCCGCAACCGGTCCCGCAAGGGGACCACGCCCGGCTTCATCCACCCCGGCGATTAACTTATATCCTTTGAAGCAACAACTTTCCTCGTATTTATGTATTTCTTTAAGACGTTCCAGTTCCCTTATTTTTTTATTCCTATCATTCATTAATTTATTATATATCTTTTGTACTCCCGGGCGAGTGTCGTCGGCAAGGGCTAATAACATATCTTCGTCTAATTTATTATCGTCCTTGATTATTTCTTTTAGCTCGCAAATTTTTATACTTGATATATTTAGCAAAACGGACACTTCCCCATGAATGTTTTAGGTAATAATCAATATACTTTTCGCCAATATACCTTTTCTTCCTGCTGTTCTTGCTAGCAAATACAATTTTGCCCTTGAAAAGAAGGGTTTGGGAGGAAAATGGAGAACCTGGAGTTAAGGAAAATAAAGGGGTTGGTCTGTCATAGATGCTTTATATAATTTTTTGTATGATTTAGGATTTGCACTTTTAGTTGCCGGTTTACTTCTTTTAGGCGCTCTTTTATTGCGTTATCTCTGGAATACAACAATACCGGAGTTATTTAACTTAAAGCCGGTAACCTATTGGCAAGCTTTCAGACTTCTGCTGATAGCCAGTTTATTATTTGGCGGCCCGAACTTAATTAATTAATACGGCATCTGCTTCCGGACATTGATTTCTGAAGTGACCGGCAGGCGAGTTATATCTTTGCCGGCTCATTCACTGTTATTCCATTGTCCCGTAAAAACTTACGCATGGCATTGATTGAATCGTCGCTGATTACATGTTCAATGGCACAGGCATCTTTATCGGCAATAGCCATGTCGATATTTAAAATTTCTGTAAAAAACTGCTGGACAACGCGATGTTTTTGGGAAGTGAATTCAGCTAGTTTTCGCCCGGTCGGGGTAAGATATATTTCCTTATATTTTCTATTAAAGATTAACCCCTTTTTAGAAAGGGTCGCCATGGCGCTGTTGGTGCTGGCCTTTGTCACCCCCATCCGCTCGGCAATGTCGGACAACCTGACTCCTGTTCCTTCGCTTGATAGTTCATATATTGCTTCAAGGTAATTTTCCATGGTAAAAGTCAATTTTTTCATTTAACATACTCCTTGCATTTCAAAGTTATATCACGCAAAATTGAAACCTAAGTTAGATTACTCTAAACGATATTAGCTTATCATCTATTTTCGGTGAGTGCAACAGCAATTACTGATAATTTCTAAGTCTGATCCCGTGAAAAAGTTGTAAAAAGCAACCAATTTTTTGTTTTTTACGTTTTTTATTATAAAAAAATAAGTTTTAAAAAAAAATGTTGGCGCAACAACAGACGAAGTTGCTTTCATATGGTATAATTCTCTCCAGTTAGATATTTCTAACTTAAAGGAATTTAAAATTCAGTAAGCGGATAATTATTTCCAGCAAAAAAACAAGTAATTTTTAAAATTAAAGTTAGGACAATCTAATAAAATAAAGTGGTGAGCTAGGGTGAGTATAAAAGAAAAGTCGGTCCGAATAATGAAGAACTCATTGTTATTTCATGGGCTGTCCCCAAATGACTGCGGCAATCTTTTTGATTTGTTCGGACCGGCACATAAAACCTATTTACGCGATGAGGTAGTGATGAATGAAGGCGACTTGGTAGAGAGTATCGGTTTAGTTTGTTCCGGTCGTTTAATAAGCGAAAGGATAGACCGGAACGGCAAGCAAAGACTGATTCAAAACCGGTGTCAGGGGCAGGTGGTTGCTTTGGAAGCGGCGGCGCATCCCACCAAGCGTTGTCCTGTGACAGTTGTATGCGCGAGTAATGCGGAGGTAATCTTTTTCCCGTATGAAAGGTTTTTTGATAATTTGTTGCCCCACGAAATTAAATCCAAGATGTTTGCCAATATGATGGGAATGCTTGCGCATATTGTAGAAAAGCAAATCAGCAAAATAGAGATTATTTCTCATCGTTCCCTTCGCCAGCGAATTTGGGCTTACCTGTGCTCAATGGCGGCTCAGTACGGCAGCACTACTTTTTGTATTTATATGAATAGGGAAGAGCTTGCGGGTTATCTGGGGGTTAACCGCAGCGCGCTTTCTCACGAGTTAAGTAAAATGTGCGCGGACGGATTGGTGAGTTTCAACAAAAACCAATTTACTTTGCTTGATGAAAAAGAAATTCAACTGATTAAATCATTTTATCCTTGCACTCTTGCGATGGGAGATTGATAGGGCAATATATATTACAAACAACAACTTAAAGGTAAAACTAAAGATAAAACCCGTTTTCAAGCTGCAAGGCACGAGAACGGGTTTTCTTTATGTAAAACCATGTTATGGATTATATGGGGAACGAATTAACATATAGTAAAAAAATATTTTTTTGGAATAAGTTGGTGTGGCAACAGACAATATGATCTTTCGGTGCTATACTTAAAAAAGTTAGATGGTACAAACTTATTTAGCTCCGACGACAGGTGCGGGTAGTCGGTTTGGGGGGCGGCAACTCACCCTAGTAAAATCCTTCTCAATATGCTGGGCATGCTTTTCCATATTGAAAAAACAAATCAACAAGCTGGAGATTATTCCTTACCGTTTTCTGCGTCAGTGTATTTTGGCTTTTCTACATTCCATGGCGGCTTAGCATGGTGGCAGCACCACGTTTCGTGTTTGTAGGAACAGAAAAGAACTAACCAGCTATACGGGGGTAAACCGCAGTGCTCTCTTCCACGAATTATGCAAAATGCGGGCTGCGGGCCGAGGGATGTAGACTGTCATCAAAGCCAGTTTACTGTGAATGACGAACCGAACGCTGATTTCGTTCCACTATCCTTGCCTTTGGCAACGAGGGGTTAATGAAAACTATTTGGGAAATGGAGGTGATGATTATTTAGAGAAGTTAATTATTTTGAAAAGACATCAGGAAAAGCATAAACCGCAAATAAAATTTTGCGGGAAAAATTAAAATTAAAAAAAGAAAGGATTGATTTTTCGTGACAAAAATCCCAGGTAGGAAAAAGTTAACATTTTTCTTGGTCGTTTTAATGTTGATTACTTGCGCGGCGGCTCCGGCATATGCTGCCACAGTGACAACAGTGGAGGCATGGCAGCCTGCAACAACTCAAAATCCGACAGCGCCTTATACTGTGTATATGTATTCTGCTAACGATGTGGAGAAGTTTGCTTGGAAAACATTGTCAAGAATTGAAAACCCTTACTTCGATGATTTCGAGGATTATGTATGGAGTGCGGAACGCTATGTAAACAATGATGATAGTATGCCGTTGATGTATTCCTATACCTTTGACGGAAGTGCAATAGATCAAGACCTGGTACCAACTATGGCGACTAAGCAGCCGTATTATCTAAATATTGCAGCTAGCGGTGATTCAAGTGAAACTGAAGTTGTAATGGGTTGCCGTACAATGTTTCCTGTTCCTATGACAGTGAAAGTTCCTACGGATATTTATGATGATACAGATGTTACTGTGGAATATGAGGATGGATCTTGCAACGGATATTATACGTGCGGAGCTGGAAGCTACAATCAGCTGTTTGGCAGCGGAGATCCGGATTACCTGGACGATTATTCTTCTTATGTTTTTTCAGATTATGATACCACAGTTGAAGACGGTTATGTTACATTTACGACATGGCATGGAGGAGATTATACGATTATCGAACAATAACTTCGTAAAATAGGGCGGAATAATGAATATGAGCTTAGGGGGGCAGCGCAAAATGTTCCGCCCCATTGCTTGCAAATAACGAGATGGGGAAATCTGGCGCATATGAATATAAGAAAGCGATTATTGTTAACCTCGTGTGGTAGAAATTTGTGCTTTTGTTCAGGCAAGCAATCCCAAAGCGTATTTGGTGCCGGCTACAAGCTGAAGTCAAATACAAGATAAAGTTACGGAGATCCTGATTGCCTGGATAACTATCAATGGGGCGGGTTATTTAGCGTCTTTACTGATGATGCTATGACTACCGATGCCGGCGCCGATGGTTATGTTACATTCACAACATGCTACGGTGGAGAATATACCACTTGCTACCAATAAATCGGTAAGACCGGGCAAAACTGTTTCCCCTATCCTTAAAAAGAAAGAGCAGAGCGTATAGGCGCCCTGTTTTTTCTTTTTAGGTGTTGTTTTGTTCTAAACCAATACATTTACTTTTGCGATAATTTTATACACATTTTTAACAAATAATTTGTTTGTTCGTGAAGTGTTGGTGAGACAACCGACAATTTAGTTTTTAAGTGGTATACTTTGCTGAGTTAGGCATTTCTAACTAAAATTCAGCCTCAATTTTCGTGCCGACAGGCGTTTTGATGCAGATAGTTGGAAAATTGACAGGCATAATTGCGGGGGTGATGCTTTTCTAAAAGACATTTTGGGGGAAAGGCGCATTGGAACAAGGGCATAGTAAAAAAGCGGAAAAGGGCGGAGCGTCCCAATTGCCCTGTCCTTTCCAAGTAAAGGGGGGAGGTAAAGGATTATAAAAATGAAAGCAAGAAGAAATATGCGCAAGGGACTGTCGCTCCTGTTGTCTCTTGTTATGTTGTTTAGTTTGTCGGTGCCCGCCGGCATGGGGGCGGAACCATTGCCGGATTTGGACGCGCCTTCAGCGGTGACGGATTCGGTTTATGACTCGGACATACCTCCGGTTGCGGATGAACTGCTTGATTTGGAGAATTCTTCAGTTACCGAAGCGGTTTATACATGGGGGGATTATGCGGCGGATTCATTTGCCGGCGGCGTAGGCAGTGATGATGAGCCCTATCAGATTGCCGACGGGGGCCAGCTGGCTTACCTGGCTCAACTGGTCAACAGTGGAGTCGAGGATACGGTAAGCGGTGAAACCTATGCCGAAAAAGCATATATCCTGATCGGGGATATTGATTTGTCCCCCCACCCGTGGGCGCCTATCGGCCAGGAGAACGGGTTAAAATTCGCGGGCTCTTTTGACGGTGCCAATAAGACCATCAGCGGTTTGCATGTCGCTGAAACCACAGGTTATGTAGGCCTGTTTGGCGTGATTGGCGCGGGCGGCTCGGTGAAAAACTTAACTCTGTCCGGGGCGGGTGTTAATGGAAAGAATTACGTTGGTGCGGTGGCCGGAAAAATCGAGGCTGCCGTTATCGAGAATGCTCATTTGATAAATTCTTCGATAACAGCAACGTCGTCCTTTAGTGGAGGCTTGGTGGGCAAAGCTGAAGGGACTTTTATTATTAATAGCTGCACGGTAGCCGCTTCAATCATCACCTCATCGGGTAGCTATATAGGCGGGATATTAGGTTGTGCGGATAAAACGGGTGGTGTTGTTTCCTCTTGCACCGTTCTCAACTCTCAGGTTGAAACAAGTAAGAACTCTGCCGGGGGAATATGCGGCTGCATGAACGATGGTTGGGAGGTTTCCCGGTGCAGCTTTACCGGCGGTTCTGTGAGCGGAAAAGGCTATGTAGGCGGAATTGCAGGGCAGAGCGGATCTAGTGAAGATGCGGTTTATGAGTGCTACGTGGATGCCGATATAACTGCCTCCGAGAGCTATGCGGGAGGTATTGCCGGAAATTTTAAATTGCCAGCAAGTGTTGTGCTAAACTGCTATGCCAAGGGAAGCGTAACCGCTTCTTCGGTCAGTGCGGCGGGAATCGCCAACGGAGGGACAATTAAAAATTGCTACAGCACGGCTATTGTGCACGCAGCGGAGTTTTCTGGCGGCATTGTCACAAATGGTAATGTTGCAACCAGCGTGGCGCTGAATTCCTCCGTTACTGAAACGAAAGTTAGCTCCGGCGAAATTGGTCGGGTTTTATCCAAATCATCTTCCGGTTCTTGTGAGATGTCACAGAACTGCGCCTTTGAGGGGATACCTGTTTTTAGAGGCGGAAAACTACTCTATGTCCCTGCCGCTGCTCGGATTGGTAATTTAAAGGATGGCAAAGACATAACATATGCGGAACTGACAGGCGATTCCTCGCCTTTTGCCGATTCTCCCCTGAGTTGGGACGGCGGCGTTTGGAACCTGGAAGCCGGCAAACTGCCCACATTAAAGAACCTTCCGAACTCGGTTGCTCAGTCCAATGATCTGCCGGATCATCTCTCCGGGGGCATTGACTGGATCATCAAGGCCTTTGGCTATCTGACCAACAGCATTGAGGTTGACAACGGTACCACCGAGGAGAATATCGGTCTGCCTGCTGAACTGGAAGCGACCCTGGCAAACGGCAATCAGTCGGCGCTGATTCCGGTCACCTGGTCGTCATCGCCGGACTATGATGGCGCTACGCCCGGTGTGTATGCTTTTACCGCGGTGCTTCCCGGGAATTGCGTTTTGAAAAGCGGTGTGGAAGCGCCGGTAATTACCGTTACCGTAAAAGATAATTATCGCGTCACTTTCGATTCCAGAGGCGGTTCTGAGATTGCTCCCGTATGTGATGTGCTGAAGGGAAGCACCATTGGCCAACCAGATGATCCTGTGCGGGAGAGTTTTATCTTTGGCGGCTGGTATAAGGATGAGGCTTGCACGCAAGCCTGGGATTTCGCTGCCGATACGGTAACCTCCTCTATCACCCTTTATGCCAAATGGAGCATTGATGGAGACCCCGACTATACTGCGACCCAGCCCGGAGTCCAGAGTGTGGATGTGTCCGGCATGGGCTTTGCCGATACCGCTATTGTAAGCATTGCCCACATTGACGGTTACACCACTTACGCCGTGGTGACCGGGCAAAAAATTGATTTTTACGGGCCGGCCGGTGCATATGTGCTTGCCGACAGCGGTATGACCATAGGAAGTGTAAGAATCGGCAGCTTCGACCAGAATCCGGGCAATACTCCCTGGGAGAAGAACTACAAGGGAACAGGAATAGCGGAAGATCCCTATACCATGGTGGGGGCTTTCTATACCAAGGACGGTTTGGCCGGATCCATCGTCCCACTCATTGGCTCCACTTTCCGCATCTGGAACCTGATCGCGGGCTATGAGACCGAGGGCAAAACATACTTGGGCACTCCTTTTAGCCTCATGGTTGAGGACAGGGATATGTCCACGGGACGGCTGAACGCCTCCTTCTTTATCGACGGCAGCGAGCTCTTGCCCAGCAACGCGGACGGCTGGTTCCGGAGTCCCCGCGATTTCGGAGTGGCTTTGAATCCCTCCGACACCATCATTACCAATGGATTTAAATCGCATTCCCTTTACCTGGAGGGGACCTATCCCGAACGGCTGGCGGCGGCGACCGACGCACTGCAGGCCGTGAGAGCGGACAGCAAAAAAGTCTTGATGTACCATACGTATGCCAGGGACTTTCCGGGCCCGGTAACCCATAAACTGGATGTGAGCGGCTATTTTAATGAAAAGGATACTGTTCACATCAACTATCTGCTGGGGGCGGCCAATCGTGGCCTGTACCATGCGTCAGAAATAAAGGCTACAGCTAACGATGCCTATTTTATGGCCTTGGAACCCATCTACTTCAAGAATAACACCTCTGCCGTGGTCACCGACGGTTACATCACCTTCGACCTCTATAACGGCGGTTACTTTGAACTGGTCAAGGCGCAGGATGACGATAGCCCGCAGGATCCAAGACAAGTGGCCGAATTTATGACCGACGGGGCCCATAGCGACAGAATTCCTCCCCAGCTTGTAGCTCCCGGCGCCAAAGTCACCAAGCCTGCCGATCCGGTGAGAGAAGGCTATGTCTTCGGCGGCTGGTACACCGATTATGATTGCACCGCCCCGTTTAATTTTGAAGAGTCCCTGACGCAACACGTCATTCTTTACGCCAAGTGGACGGATGGCGGCGGCCCCGGCCCCGGCCCAGGTGAAACCTACACCGTAACCTTTGTCACGGGCAACGATCCCGACACCGGCAACCCCAATGCTACCATTAAGGAGCAGAGCGTCAAGAGCGGTAATGAGGCCAAAGATCCCGGCTTCTTTGACAGCGGCTACGGCTACCTCGTACTGGCCTGGTACACCGACAAAGAACTGACCAGAGAATACGACTTCGACAGCGAGGTAACCTCGAACCTGACCCTGTATCCCGAGTGGATGCGCTATATCTTAAAGAACGATTTAAAGCAAGACGGTGGTTGCGGCAGCCAGAACGACCCCTACCAGGCACATCTGGCCAACAGCAAGCAGTCCAAAATTGCCTGGAAGGCGCTGAACGAGATATCCGGTGAATCCGAGTGGTGGAAAGTCTACGTAACGAAAAACAATAACTCCGGCGGCAAAGAGTTATACTCCTGGGTCTTTAATGGCGAAGACATCGAAAAATGCAACACGGCGCAGCCCTATTACACAGATATCGCCCTATCCAAGAGGTCTGGCGGCATGCAGGCGAAATTCGTGTGGCGCACCGCCATCGAAGGCAAGGTTTACGTAAATATCAACGTCTCCGACTACTTCGACGACGGCACCGCCGTTGCCATATCCTATGTCGAGGGCAGCTGCGACGGCAGAGTTGCGCATACTGATGTAGAATCCGGCGAATGGGTGGACTCACTGCACTATCCTTCCACCTACTACAGCGGCGGCAGCGCGGTGGTTGAGAACGACTTCGTAACCCTGGAACTGACCCACGGCGGCACCTACCTGCTGAAAGCGGATGAAAATGCTCAAAACAATGAAAAAGTGGGCACCGCGGTTGAAGATCCGGAAACGGGTTTGGTTTATATAGACGCCGCAGTGGAAGCGAAAGACGGTGTGGCGACCCTTGCCATCTCTGATGAAGCAATAGAAGCAGTGATCAAGGCATTGATTGAAAAGAATGAAGACGAAATTGTGATTGTCCCGACGATTACCGGTGAGGTTAGCAAAATAAACATTGAACTTACCGGCGTTGCGGTGGCCGGTATTATCGAAAAAATCACGGCGGCGCTGGTGCTCAAAACGGACATTGCCAACGTAACCGTATCCAACGATATACTGGCCAAAATCACCGCTAAAGAAGATGAAAAAGATGCAAAGGACAAAAAAGACAAAAAAGACGCCAAAGACAAAGAAGATGAAAAAGTCACATTCACCATTGAAAAAATCGCCGCGGACACCGTTAAGTTTGAAATCAGACTTAATGACGAAGTTATCGACATCAGTGGCGGCATCAGGCTCGCCGTTCCGGTCGAAGGCGCGGGAGACGGTATGGTCGCCGTGCTGGTAAAAGCCGACGGCAGTGAAGAAACCATCAAAAAATCCGTTGTTAACGAAGGGCAACTCCTAACCGTACTCAACGGAACAGGCACAATCAAATTTGTGGATCGCTCCCGCAGCTTCGATGATGTGGACGACAGCTTCTGGGGCCGAGACGCGATTGCGTTTGCCACCTCGCATGAACTGTTCAGCGGTGTATCCGAAACAGAGTTTGCACCGAACACAGCCATGACCCGCGGGATGCTGGTTTCGGTACTGCACCGGCTGGCGGGCACACCCGACGGCGGAGACATTGACTACGCCGACGTAGCGGAAGACGCCTGGTACGCCGAACCGGTGGCCTGGGCGTCCGCAAACGGAATTGTCTCGGGAACGGGCCGCAACTTTGAGCCGGGTAAAAACGTTACCCGGGAAGAAATTGCTGCCATGATGTATCAATACGCTAAACTCGTTGGCGTGGACACCCTCGTCCAGGGCGATACGGCGCAGTACAGCGACGCGGATCAAATATCCGGCTGGGCCGCGGACGGTGTGAGCTGGGCGGTGGGCAGCGGCTTGCTTAAAGGCAAGGACGGCGACGCGCTTGACCCGCGAGGCGAAGCGAGCCGCGCCGAGGTGGCGGCCATGATGCAAAGACTGGTAAACAAAACTATGATTTAACGTTGGTTGACAGGCTGTTGCAAGCAGTTAATCTGCTTGCAAACAGCCTGTTTTTTTATTTTTATAAAAACCTGCTTTAGTAGCAGGCATCCTGAAACCGATCACCTATAAGGGAGTGCTATGCACTCCCTTATAGGTGATCGGTTTCAGTTTTAATTTAGAAGCTTTAAAATATCATCAGGAGACTGCAAATCGAAAATTTCCTCACCAATCGCATCCAGAACCGCATCGTCGGCATTCATGACCAGTACCTGTAAATCCTTCGGCAGGCTGCCGAACCGTTTGGAAATTTGCTTAATTAACAATTCAGCCTTTCCTTCAATTCTCCCTTCAATTCTCCCTTTCCCTATACCTTTTTCCATGCCCTTCAGTTCGGCATATTTGATTCTGGAGATAGCGTCCAGTCTGGCCTTTTCCTGCGCATAGGCTTTTTGCCGCAGTCTCTCATCGGCGCTTATCTCTGCCAACATATCCATGGCCATAGCTAATTCCTCCTTTTCTTTCGCCAGTTTTTGGAGCAATTCTTTGCCATCGGGCTTACCGGCATTTTTCATAAAGGTCAGCCAATATTCCACCGCGTTCATTTCCCCCGGAGGCGTCTGGCTAAGGAACTTCCTTAATTCAAAATAATGTATTTCCAGATCTTCCAGCAATAAAAAACCGTCGTCCTTCTCTAAGATCCTGTATTGGGTGTGGTATCTGCCGGTTTCATGGATGATATCAAAGTCCAGGATGTTGATGACGATGGATTTCTTCAACGTGGTGTACGCTTCGGATTCGGCAATGGTTTCCGAATACATCCGGGCCCAGTAGTATAAGCTCCTTTTGCGGAAGTTGTCGACGTCGTTGACTTGAACCTCAATGTTAATCCTCTCTTTGGCGTGGGTCATCACTTTTATATCTAAGATAGAACTTTTATCGCCCGGATATTCTTTGTAGTTAAAAGGGTTCAGGTGGGTTATTGAGGTAATTTTATTGTTGCCTTGTAAACCCAGCAATGAATTGAGCAGATCAATGAGAATAATCCTGCTCCTTGGTTCTTCCCGTGCAAAAAGCGCTTTAAATACCAGATCAATTAAGGGGCTTAAAAGGTCTTTCGGTTGTTCCGCGGTCATAGTTGCCAACCACCGGCCTTCTATTTGTTTCTTGTTCATATTATATCCATTGCCGCGGTTTTTTGAAAGAGGTGCCGAGGTATTTGGCTGTTTAAAGTTGCGCCCGAAGGGCTGTTTTACTTTTACAATATTCCAAAGAAGGAGGTGAGGCGGGATGATTACAATCAGCGACGCAGTACAAGTCGTAATCGCAATAATACTCCTGCTGACCCTCGTTGTTCAGCTAACTAGAAGGTAAGTAATTAAAAACCTCTGAAACTGTTACCGCAGTTTCAGAGGTCCTAGATGAAAACCCCGGTTGGTGGGGCACTCGAGCCGTCTTCAGTTTCAGTATTCCCATTTAAAAAAGAAATGATAATCTTTAAGTAAATAATATATCTCAAATTGCTAATTGTCAAGAATTGCAAATCTATTTGAGGGAGGCGTGGGCTGGGCGGTGGGCAGCGGCTTGCTTAAAGGCAAGGACGGCGACGCGCTTGACCCGCGAGGCGAAGCGAGCCGCGCCGAGGTGGCGGCCATAATGCAAAGACTGGTAAACAAAACTATGATCTAATGTGGGCCGACAGGCGGTCTTAACCCCAAGTCATAAGTAAACAGGCTGTTGCAAACAGTTAATCTGCTTGCAAACAGCCTGTTTTTTTGTCGATAAATGTTGTCGGGGAACTGGTTTAGGAAACGCACCGGCAAGTGATGCGAAGTAATTTTCTTCGGTTTCATAAATATTTGTTGATAAATGTTGGCAGAACAACCGACGATTTGATTTTTTAATGCTATACTTTGACAGGTTAGATAATTCTAACTAAAATTGGCCCTAAATTTTCCACAAACAGGTGCTTGAATGAAGATATTGGAAATTTAACAGGCATAATTGCGAGGGGTGATGTTTTAGAAATTTTTAAAGTGGTGTTTTGCTTAGATTGAAAGAGTGAGGTCCCTGCTGTTTCTAAAGCAAGCGGACCTAAAGCCGTTTGCCTGAAAGGAGAACGGCTTTTAGGTCCGGCATTGTGGTGCCGGGTCGACAGGAGGGGGAAAGTGTAAAAAAATCATGAAAAAGAATGCTTTTATCTGTTTGCTGTTGTTTTTGAGCATTATTACGACTGCCTGTCAGGGAGATTCCGGTAATCGGGAGGGGGTGCCACAAGCCGGCATGCGAGTTGTGACGGATATGGCGGGGCGCAGGGTGGAAATCCCCGCCCAAGTCAAGCAGGTTTATTCCACGGGGCAGCCGGGCGTGGTGGCGTTGTACACAATAGATCCCGAACTGCTGCTGGGGTGGTGCATAAAGCTGTCCCCGGAAGAAGCGGAATATATCGCTCCCCAATATTTGGGGCTGCCTGTCTTGGGATTGATGCAGGGAAGCGGCGACACCGCCAACCGGGAAGAGATTATGCGGCGCTCTCCCGATCTGATTTTAATGATGACCTACTTGGACCAAAATACAATTGCCGACGCGGATGCGCTTCAAAAACGGATGGGGATCCCGGTAGTGCTCGCGGACATTGTCTTAAATAAGATTCCGGAGGCCTATCGGTTTTTGGGTGATATTTTATCCCGGCCGGAGCGGGCGGAACTATTGGCGAACTACAGCGAAGATGTTCTTGCGGAAGCCGTAAAACAGGCGGCGCTGATTCCGGAAGCCGAGCGATTGAGTGTTTATTACGCCCAGGGTTCCGATGGTTTGCAGACGGCGCCGCGGGGTTCGTCGCATTCCGAGGTGATTGATATTGTAGGCGGGGAAAATATTGTAACTCTCCCGGCTAAAACGGACGGGCGGCTCACAGTGAATATGGAACAGGTGCTGTTGTGGAATCCCGAGGTGATTATCGCATCCTACAGCGTGGGGCATGCCGGGGTAAAAAGTGACGGCAGCTTCTTTGATATTCTCTCCGGGGGCGAGGAAGCGTGGAATTCGGTTGCGGCCGTGCAAAACGACAGGGTGTTTTGCGCTCCCTGCTATCCTTACAACTGGTTGGATATGCCGCCGGGAGCCAACCGCCTTATCGGTATTCCGTGGATGGGAAATTTGCTCTATCCGGATTACTTTGCATTGGACATGCGGGAGGAAATACGTGAATTTTACCGGCTTTTTTACCATCAGGCACTTACCGCCGGGCAAATAGATGCTTTGCTGACGGGGGCGGTTAAAAAAAATTAGGGGGCAAAGAGCGTTTAGATGATCCGGAGCTGTTAAATACGCGGCTTACGCATTATTGCGAGCTGCTTGGAAAAGGAGCGGAAATATTATGAACAGGCTGAAATCAATACTTGGGCGGCAGACTGTAGTGCTGGCTATTTTGGTATTTATCCTGGGTATCGCGGTACCTGTCGGGGCCGCGGAAGTTTCGACAGTTATTACGGTAAGTCAGGAAAACGGTACTGTGCCCGGCAAGGTGCAGGTGGCTTTGGGCGATAAATTTACCAATGCCGCTATTGTTAGCGTGTCCGGACCGGGGACCGACACTTCGGCGGTGGTTGCCGAAGGGGCGATCGAATTTTACGCGTCTGAGTACGGTGATTACACAATAACCGATACCCAGCAAACCGTCCGTGATTGTTGGATGGAGTCCATGCGCACCGAGGATATGAGCGTCGGCACCTATAAGGGTACGGGAACCGCCACCGATCCGTATACCCTGCTTTCGACCTTTGCCGATGTACCGATGGACAATTTCAAACTGCAGGCGGCCTGGAAGGGCTACAACTATTTGGCGGGGTACCCCAGTATGGATTCCCCCAATGATTCGGATTACCTTAATTCGTATGATGAAAGCCACCTGGCGGTGCTGCTGGGTGAAGACAGAGATATGACTACCGGAAGGCTGCGGGGTTCGTTTTTGGTCGACGGGAGTCTTTGGGTGCATGTTACAGGCAATAACAAAGGTCCCTATTATATGAACTATTTATTGGATCCCACCGACGCCTATCTTACTTCGGGATATGCCCTGGACAACCACTACCTGTACAGTGAGAATATACCGAATGGCGCCGAACGAAAAGAGGCGGCGGTGAAAAGGCTGAAAGCGGTGCGGGATTCCACCACTTCCGCTTTGTTTTTCAACTACCGGATGCGTGATTTCAGCGGTCCCATTGTTTTCACGGTGGATGTAAGCGAATCGGGCAAATTTAGAACGGGCGACGTGGTAAGTATTCATTATCTTTTGGGGTCCTCCGACCGCAATCTTTTTCACGGCTTAAAACCCGATCCGGCCGCGCTTATAGCCCAGGAGCCCACATTCAATAAACATTATCAGGATACCGGCCTGACGGCTACGGTGGATGACGGGGGTTATCTGAATGTAACTCTTTTCAATGGGGGTTATTTTGAGCTTAGAAATGAAACGTCAACCCAGGAAAAACGCGTGGTAACGGTTAAGCCGAAGGTGTATGAAAAAGTGGCCATCATCGACGTGGATTCTTCGCATCCGGATTACGAAGTTATTCGTCAAATAGTGGATAAAAACTATTTGACGGTCGACGGGGGTAATTTCCTGCCGAACAAGCCTATTACCCGCGGCGAGTATTTGAAAGGGTTGCTTCTTGCCAGTGACCTGACCCTTGTTTCGTCGGGCAAAATAGAATTTACGGATGTGCCCAAAAGCAGTCCGCTGAGTGATTATGTGGTCACAGCTTGCAGTCTAGGTCTCGTTAAGGGTGTTTCGGACACCTATTTCGGTGTGGATGAAAAATTAACCCGTGAAATGGCGGCGACCATGCTTTGCCAGGTTCTGAGTCTTGAGGCGGGTACGGATGGTTTTAGCGATGCCGGTGATATATCCGCCGATGCGGCCGGTTATCCGGGCGCGGCGGCGGCGGCGGGTTATCTGACGGAATATCCCGACGGCAGTTTTAAACCGCAGCAGCCATTTACGCGTGCTGAGGCGGCGGTATCGCTGGATGCGATATCCCGGGACCGACAATGAGCATAGAAAATATTGGGGGTGCGGGCAATGAAAAGGCTGAATCGTCTTACCAGAATTATTTTGTGGACAGGAATATGCTGCCTGTCGCTTTGGCTTTGGCTATTGCCGCTCCCCGTTGGGGCTGTTACCATAGCGGATCCGTTTCACGGGACGGATGAATATAGCGTAACCGGAACCGGAACAGCCGCGGATCCCTATGTAATTGGTCTGACAGGTATCAACAACCGTATTACCCACGTTGGGCTGGACGCAATGGCTGCCCAGGCTCCTGAAGCTATCTGGCTGGTGGAACACCGGGTTGATGACAAAATAGATTATACCCTGCGTTTTTCCACGGCAATCGTAAAAGTGGTTAAGGCCCCGCTTATGCTGGATGTTATTGCCTGGCAGAAGGAGGAGGGGATCTTACATTTAGAGGTGGGGGAAAAAGACTCTCTTTATATGCCGGCGACTTTGGTGCTGGATGTAAGCGGCTATCCGGAGTTTGCCGACGGCAAGGTAGTGACTGTGCGAGGGAAAACCACTCTGCGCACCCGGATTGAAAACGGCTGCCTGAGATTTGCTCTGGAAAACGGAGGTGATCATATTATGACGGTGGCGGGCTATCAAGAGCCTTTGGAAGATATCATTTCCGCCACTGCTCCCGATTCAAGCGGGCAAACCTGGGATGACCCCAATGATACGGGAGAAGCCGTGGCCCGGGAATATACCCGGGCCGGAACCGCCGAGCTGCCGTTTAACGTTGATTTAAGCGAAACCAAATCGAGCGTGGTAAAGGGAGAAGTGTTCGAGGAATTGAAGAACAGCGGCCAGTCCCGCTCTTTTGCCTGGAAGGATGAAAACGGCACTCTGCTCTGGTCCTATCTGGCGGAGGGGGCACGCATGTCGGTGGTTCCGGCGGCGGCGGAGTTTGACCTGGCAATTAGCACAAGCTTGAACAGCGCCGGCGCGGTGGACGCTGCTTTTGCCCACCGCGGGAATTTCCCGGGTAAATTAAGCGCCAGTATTTATGTGGGCGATTATTTCTCCAATGCTTCCATTGTAGCCATAAAGGGGGAAGATGTCGCCACCGCGGCGGTGGTCGACCGCGGTTATATCACATTCCGGGTTGAGCGGGGCGGTGTTTATACTGTTTCGGATACCGGAGAAACCGTGGCCAGCGCCTCGGTTCCCGATGCAAAAGCCGTTTCGGAGGAAACCCGGGATAATATTTACACCAGATTTAAATATAGAGGCCAGGGTTACGGCACCGCCGACGAGCCTTTGACTCTGCTGGGCAAGCTGGATACCACCTTTCATGCTTCCTGGAAATCAATGAATACCATTGCCGGCTATGCCGCCACCTTTAATCCGGCGGAAAGCTCTTATGACAGCAGCAAAGTGATGAAAGCTATGGTGGAGTATCGCAGTCCGGTTACCGGAAAACTGATTGCCTCCTTATATATTGACGGCTCCCAGTGGCGCATGACTCCGGAAAGTATGAAGGGGCCCTATTACCTGGATTACAAATTAAATCCCAACGAGGCGACAATTACAGCTGCTCTGGAAGCGCATTCCCTCTATACGGGAAAGTATGCGCCCAGAAAAGAGGCGGCTTTGGAGACACTCCTGCACTGCTTGCGGAGCGAGGAGTATGTTCTTTTTTTCATGAGCAGAACCCGCGATTTTGCGGGCGTGATCAACTATAAAATTGACGTAAGCCGTTATTTTCAGCCGGGTGATCTGGTGAGCGTCAACTATATTTTAGGCTCCTGCAACGGGGATTTATATCACGGTGAAGCTCCGAATCATGCCGAGCTGCTGCTGGAGGAATCGTCATACTCCAAATATGATCTGCAGACGGTGGTTGATGCCTCCGGCTATATATCCTTTCCCCTTTATACGGGAGGATTTTTTACCTTCTCCAAAACCGGTGTGACAGCGGAGAAAGAGGACAGCTGGTATGCCGGTAATGAAGGCCAGGGTCCGGGCGACGGTACAGCTGCGGGAAATAAGAAGGAGCAGCTGGTGAGCGTGGAGGAACTTGTGGAAGAATCTGTGGCGGATTCGACACATACCGAGACAGGTACGCTGGTGCGTATGGGTGATGCGGATAATCTTAAAGAGGTTAATTTTACGGGGCGGAGCGCGGACGGAAATGTTCAGGTGAGCGGTCATCTTCGCAATCCGGAGGTTGCACTGGAGATAACCGAGGAAACGGAAAAGCTGACGAACGGGGCGTTTAACTTGCCGGAAGACCGGAAGGCTTTGGTTGGGTACAATATCACCCTGAAAAAACCAAGCGGCTTTACCTATCACATGGATGAGGACGATTATTTGGATGTAACTATTTGTCTGGGGCCGGACTATTCCGTTTATGAGCAGGAACTGCTTTTTGTCAAATGCACGGACGATAAGGGGCGGTTAACGAATCAGGTTTTTTCATCCCACGGTGAACTGGCCGGGGACGGAAAGATGTATTTTACCTTTCGCACCCCGCAGTTGGGTTCCTTTGTGGTATTGCAGGCGGCTGACGCGGATGAACTAACGGCGGCGATTGCTTTGAAACAGGAATATACGGCCGAGGCGACCACTGCGCTGGCGGAGCAGTCCTTGCGCAAAGAGGATGAAAATAAGACTATGAAGTTCATCTTGCTGGCGACCTTGACTGGGCTGGCAGTTCCGGTAATTGTTACCGATATCAGACGCAGAAGAGTAAAAAGCGGGGTGGCAACATGGTGAAAGGGAAAGCGTTAACCCGTATGCTCTTGGTTATATATCTGGTCATTTTACCGGCGGCAGCCGCACAGGGCGCTCAAACAACCCCGCTAATCGGAAATGATTCGGTTCCCCTGGATGGTCGGGGAACCGAGCAGCAGCCCTACAGGTATCTGATTGATGAGCATTCCAGGGTTGCCTGGAAACATCTGCTGGAGAATCGCGAGCAGAAAATTACAGAGGTATATGAATGCCGTGCAGATGATACCATCGGCGGGGATTTGCGTTACCGCTACACCTTTCGCGCGCAGGACATTTCACCCAACGTTTCCGGACCGTATTTTCTGGGCATTCGTATTTATGACCGGGAGGCCGTGGAAGGTCTCCCCGGATATCCCGGGGCCATGTTTTTTTCTTTCGTCACCAAACGCGATTTTCCGGGCTCAACGGAAGTGACCTTGAATGTAAGCGGCAAGTTTGCGGACGGAACAAAGCTTGATCTTACTTATTACGGGGGCTATGACTCTACGGTGATACACGGTGCGGCGCCCGGGGCGGCTAAAGATGAAATCCGGCAGGTTGACGCAAGTGTGGTGCAAATTGCAGAGGAGCTGACGGTTTCCGGGGGGCTGGTAACCTTTGATATACGTTACGGCGGGAATTACCTGCTGCATACGGAGCCCGTGGATTTCAGCGACTTTGGTGTCGACGAAGTAATCCACTATGACGCGGATAAAGTGCTGGGCAGTATTCGCAAGGTGTTTCCCACCGCGGCCTTGGCGGAGGCAATTGCTGCGCAGCTGGGGAAAAAAACGGGGGACAGTATAACACAGGGGGAAATTGACAGTATTAAGAGCCTGTATTTGGCGTCGGTGGGTTTGGAAAGTACGGAAGAGTTGGAACGCGTGCACTTTTCCAGGCTGGAATCCCTGACTTTGTCGGAAAACGAACTGGAGTCGCTGGACAGTCTTGCCATGCCGGCCCTTACCTATCTGGACGCCGGCGGCAATCGGTTAAAGTCGGTTAACGCCCTGGCCAGGCTGGACGCTCTGGAAAACGTGAATTTATCGGAAAACGAGCTGACTTCGCTGCCCGATTTAAACCGGCTTGTCCATCTTCAGACTCTTGATCTCAGCGATAATCAGCTGGAGATTATTCCCGTCCTGGCAAGCGGTGGGCTGCGTTATTTGGATTTGAGCGGAAATGGCATCACCCGGATGGCCGGGGATTTGGAGAAGTGCCCAAGCCTGGAAAAGATGGTTCTTACAGGACAGGTTTTTGATACCGCGGCACAAATTGACCCGGGGGAGAATTTTAAACTGCAGCCTGAGCCCCGGTTTATATCGCAGTTCGGAAACGGCGGTACGGTAACCGTAATTGATTCCCGCGGCCGGGCCGTTTACGAGGGTGATTTTTCCGCTCTGGAAGCGGATGAGTTTTGCTTAAGCGGCGCTTTGTTTGAAAAACCTGGTGCATATACCGTTACTGTGACAGGTACGGTCTTACAGGATGGGTCGGAGCAAAATCTGGGCCGCTATACTTATACCCTTACCGCGGGCGATGGGATCGCCCCGGGATTGGACGCCCGGCAGGCTGCGGCTTGCGCGGTGATTGTGATTTTGCTGGGTATTGGTGTGGGATTGGGACTGCACGCCCGGCGGCAGAAAAAAAGAAATGAGGAGAACCAGTAATGAAAAATACCGAGCTATTAAAGGCTGTTGCCAATGAGGTTAAAAAAGTGATCATCGGTAAAGACAGCATTGTAGATCTGGTGCTGACGGCAATTTTAGCCGGGGGACATATTTTAATTGAAGATATTCCCGGTGTGGGCAAAACCACGCTGGCCCTGGCCTTTTCCAAAGCCATGTCTCTGGAAGGCAAAAGAATGCAGTTTACGCCGGATGTGCTGCCTACCGATGTCACCGGATTTTCGGTTTACAATAAGGCCGGCGGAGAGTTTGAATACAAGCCCGGGGTAGCTATGTGCAATCTCTTTCTGGCAGACGAAATCAATCGGACTTCCCCTAAAACACAATCAGCTCTCTTAGAGGTGATGGAAGAGGGGAAAATTACGGTGGATGGTGTTACGCATGAAGTGCCCAAGCCTTTTATTGTTATTGCCACCCAGAACCCCCTGGGGGCCGCCGGTACACAGCCGCTGCCCGAATCTCAGCTGGACCGTTTTATGATCAGGCTGACAATGGGTTATCCGGCCGACAAGGATGAAGTGAACATGCTGTGCAAGCAACGGGAGAGCGGGGGCATTGCCGATCTCAAGAGCGTTATTGACGGACAAATGCTCAAGGAGCTGCAGGCGGCTGCCGAAAAGGTGTTTCTGGATTATAAAATAATGGCCTATATCGTGAAGCTGGTAAACCTTACCCGCCGGCATCCTTTGGTTCGTCTGGGCCTCAGTCCGAGAGCGACTCTGGCGCTGGCCTCCGTTGCGCGTGCTTGCGCGTTTGCACAGGGGCGAGACTATGTTATTCCCGAGGATGTGCAATTCGTATTTGAACCGGTGGCCAATCACAGGCTGCTGTTGGAACCCCGGGCCAAAATCGATGAAAGAACGGTGTCCGATGTTTTGCAAGAAATATTGCGGCAGGCGGGAGCGGTGGAACTGGCAAGCAGCCGGGTGGCAGCCAAGTGAAGGGCGTTAAACTCGGGTATGGAATTCTGCTGCTTTTAACCTTGCTGGTGGCGGTTGTCAACAATGCCTATCAAGCTTTTTTGCTGCTGGCGGCGGAACTTCTTTTACCTGTTTTTCTTTTCCTATATTTATTCTATTGCCGGCATTGCCTCAAGGTGCGGCTGTTCGGGGAGCGGCATTGGTACCGGCAAGGCGAAAAGGTGCCGCTGTTCTTGGAGCTTGGAAACAGCGGTATCCTTCCGATAATAAACGGACAAATTGCCATCCGCTGCATAAACCGGTATCTTCCCTCCGGGGACGACGTTGTTGTTGTAGCTTCCGCCGGGGCGGGTAAAACCCAGCTTGTGGAGCTGTACCTGACATCGGAACATTGCGGGCAATTAGATATCGGGCTGAGCGCAGTGACTATTTTTGATCCGCTTTCCCTCTGGCAGACAAAGGCGGAGCTGAATCCCCAACACCGCCCGGAAACAAGTATTTTGGTGTTTCCCGTTTTTTACGAGGAAAAAACATGGCCGGATCTAAGCTTAACTGCCGCTGCCGGTACGGAGGACGTTTATTCTCTCCACAAGAGCGGTGATGACCCCTCCGAGGTATTTGCCGTCAGGGAATACCGGCCCGGCGACAGGCAGCGGCAGATTCACTGGAAGCTGAGCTTTAAACAGGGATACTTGATGGTACGGGAGTTCAGCCTGCCTATTTATGATCGTTTAATTATTTTTGTAGACTTTAATGTGCAAAGCTTTGCCGAAGATGTGCTGTCCCTGACGGATCAGATGCTGGAAACGGTTTTGTCTTTATCGTACTACTTGCAAGGCAATTGTGTACGGCATAGCATTGCCTGGTTTGACGAGCGGCGTCAAAACATGGACAGTATAAACATTGACGGCGAGGATGATATTTATAGCGCTATGCAGCATTTGTTTTCCGTGCCGCTTTACGAAGGGGAATCCGGAGGCAGGCGGCTGCGGGCCGGTTTGGGGGAGACATCCTCTCCCCATATTATTTACTTTGCACCGGGTGCTCTGCCGGAGGTGCTAAACGGTGAAAGGAGGGCGGTTTGATGAACATAGAACCGCGGGGCAATGCCGAAGCTGCCGGGCGAAGCGCCGGGATAACGCTTACTTTTGCGGAAAACGAAAATACCGGTACGGGCAAGCGGGCTGCGCCGCAGTTGTTGCTTGTGCTGCTGCTCAATGCGTTCGGCATAATGCTGACTTTGTCCTCCGCTTTCCAATTGCCGTGCCATATGGGATTGACGGCCGGTTTCGTGGTCGTCTATGCCTTGATCGGCACAGCGGTATTTTTGCTTATCCCCGGGCGGGTGCCGGCGGTTTTAAGTATGGCCGGGTTATTTTGTTTAATTTGTATTTTGGGCCGGGCGGTTCTGCTTGAAGGGCTGCGGCAAACACTGGGCTGGGTGGGTGAGGTCGTTGCCGAATCCGGTGGTTCCGTGCCCTGGTTTTTAAAATCGGTGACGGTATATGAAACCATACCGATGACGCTGTTTTTCACCGCTTTGCTGTTCCCTTTGATAATGTTGTTAAGTTATGCGGTTGCCCACCGGTTTAACATATTTTTATTGCTGCTCATGATTGTGCCCGTTCTGGAGACAACGCTTTTTCTGGGCTGTCTTCCTTCCGTCGGGGCTTTTGGGCTGCTGATACTGGGTGCTTCTGCACTGTTTGTTCTAAACCAGTCCGTCGCCCGGCCGCGCAAGCGCTGTCTTGATGTGCGCAGTACCCCGTCGTTGAGCAGACAGGCCGGAAATTTAAGTTTGCTCACAGCGGCGCTGGCGGGGGTGCTTATTGCGGCAGCCTGGCTTTTGGTAAGCGAAACGGATTATACCGCGTTTGCGAATAACTCTGCTCTGCGCAGCCAGGCGGGAGAAACAATTAAAAGAACATTGTCGTTTACTTATGAAGAAAAGACACCGCCGCGGGGCGGTATTACAGGGGGACGATTTGCCGAAACGGGCCGGTTTTCATTTAAAGGGGAGACCGCGCTTGTTGTGGAAGCCGATGCACTGCGGGGCAGTATCTATCTAAAAGGCTATGTCGGGGGTGATTATACTGCGGACGGCTGGAAGCCGCTGCCCGGCAAGCTTGCCGACAGGGGAGAAAAGCTGGCCTCGACGTTGCAGGTACGGGCTCTGCCGTCAGAGGTGCTGAGCTATGACAAGGCCATGCTTGCCAAGCTTTTTCATGCCGAACAAAGACTGTTGAAGGTGACCAAAAGCGATGCGGCGCCGGCGCAGTATCAATATGTCCCGTATTTCTTAGACGCTGAAGCGGCGGACAAGCTGGGTATCGGTGAGCAGGGTATTGAAGCGGCCGGGGCGGATAAGGAGGAAAGCTATTCCGCCGCGTATTACGATGTGGTGAACTACGACAACAATCTATTTCTGCTTAACAGGCCGGAAATCAAAAAACAGCTTGGGGGGAATCTCGGTCTGGCCGGGGGAGCTGTAAGCCCGGAACAGTTGGATGCTTACTTCGGCAGAGAGGAGCAGTATGCCGATTTTGTTCGGGATGCGTACACTCGTTTGCCCGACAATCTTTCCCGGCGTTTGGTTGATGAGTTCACCGCTCTTGGCAGTAAGGCCGCAAATGTTGAATCGCTGATCAAAACAGTGATGGGCAATCTGTCGGGCCGGGCCGCTTATACGCTTACACCGGGGAATACACCCGACCGGAGCGATTACGTGGATTATTTCCTGTATGAGAACCGCAAGGGCTACTGTACTCATTTTGCCTCCGCCGCCACCGTCATTTTTCGCCTGTGCGGCGTTCCCGCCCGTTACGTGGAAGGGTATGTAATAACTATCGAAGACTATACGCGGGCCGCCCGGACAGAGGAAGGACGGTACCTGATGAATATAAAGGATACCAATGCGCATGCCTGGTGTGAAATTTATCTTGACGGATTCGGCTGGCTGCCGGTAGAGGTGACGCCCGGTCTTGTTTCGGTAAATACAGGCGGTACCGCTCCGACGGAGGGCGAGTCCATCGAGTATGAAAGCGAGCAGGAAAGTGTAAGCAACGATGTTCCGCTGGAAATGCCCCGGATAGACGAGGGGCCGGCGGAAGGCGGGGCTGCCGGCGGTACGGGGAACGAAACGGCCAATGGGGGTTCGGGTAAGCCTCCCTGGGGGGGGATTATGATCGCGGCGGCCGCGCTGTTGCTGTTCCTGGGTATTTTACCGTTTATACTTAGAAACCAGGCTGTCAAACGACGGATCAAGGAGCTGCAAAATGAAAATCGCAGCCAGTCCGGCCTGTCCTGGTACGCATATATTATGGACGCACTAAAGGTGGCCGCGCCGCAGTATCTGGAAAACAGGGGCATATCAGCTCTTGCCTGGGCGGGCCAAGTGGAAAAAGAGGCGGTGTTTGCCTCGGGAACACTTTTAGAGGTCATGCCGGTTATCCAAAAGGCGGCTTATGCGCCAAATGAGATCAGTACCGCTGAGCATGAATCCTTAACCCGGCTTTTAATGAAAGTCGCCCAACAGCTTTACGAGGGCTTGCCTGGATTTAGGAAGTTCAAATGGCGCTATATTGACAGGCTGCCCGTGCATACGGAAATTACGGGAAAGGTAAATAGCGTTGAATAAATTGAACAGTCAATCTTATATGCAAAGTGCGGAAATAAGAAGAAACAGGTATATTTTGCTGGTTTTAGCGGTAGTCTTCCTGGCGCTGGCGGCAGGCTCGTTTTTTATCGGGCGCTATCCCGTATCTGTCGGGGATTGTGTTTTTTATTTAAAAGCCTGGTTTTTCGAGAGTGAAAGCGGGCTTTCCGCACCGGCGGCGGCGGTGATCGGTCAAATCCGCCTGCCGAGGGTTATGGCGGCGCTGCTTGTGGGCGGAGCGCTGGCCATGTCGGGTGCGGCGTATCAAGGGGTATTTCGCAATCCCATGGTGTCGCCCGATATTTTAGGAGCTACGGCCGGAGCGGGCTTCGGGGCGGCAGTCGGCATTTTGTTTTTACTGCCCGCTTTGGGCATCCAGCTGCTCTCCTTTGCCTGTGGTTTGATAGCGGTCGGTATGAGCTATCTGATTAGTAAAACGGTGGGGCGCAGAGAAAATATTACCCTGGTGCTGGTGCTGGCGGGCATGGTTGTTTCGGCGCTGTTTTCCGCTTTTATTGCCGTAACCAAATACCTGGCGGATCCCTACAGTAAGCTGCCGGAGATTACATTTTGGCTTATGGGCAGTCTTTCCGCCACCACCTTTTATGACTTGCTCTTTGTGCTGCCTCCCGTAATAATCTCCGCCGCTGCCTTACTGCTTTTACGCTGGCGGCTGAATGTGCTGGTCTTTGGAGATGAAGAGGCTTCGGCTCTGGGGATGGATACGCAAAAATACCGGATTGTGGTTATTGTTTGTTCCACTTTGCTTACCGCATCGGTGGTCAGTATCAGCGGGCAAATCGGCTGGGTGGGCCTGGTTATTCCTCACCTTAGCCGCATGATGGTCGGTCCCAATTATAGATATCTGCTGCCGGCGTCTTTTTTGGTCGGCGCTTCGTATCTGCTTTTGGTGGATAATATCGCGCGCAATCTGCTGCAGGTGGAAATTCCCCTGGGTATTTTGACTGCCATTATTGGAGCGCCGGTATTTATCGGTCTGCTTTTGCGCGGCAGAAAGGGGTGGAACTGATGCTGGAGTTAAAAAACGCTATTTGCGGTTATGGCAAGCGGATAGTGGTGCGGGGTGTTTCCTTAACGGCTGAACCGGGTGAGATTATTTGCATTTTAGGACCCAACGGGGTGGGGAAAACCACCTTGTTTAAATCCATATTGGGACATATTGATCTGCTGGGCGGACAGGTTTTATTAGAAGGCAAGGACATGCGGAGCATGAGCAGGCAGGCGGTGGCCCGGAAAATAGGCTATGTGCCGCAAGTGCACATGCCGCCCTTTCCTTTTACTGTGCGGGATGTGGTGGTTATGGGCAGAACGGCGTATATTTCATTATTTTCCGTACCGGGAGCCGAGGACTACCGTATTGCGGAAGAGGCGCTTGAGGCGGTGGGCATGAGCCATCTGGCGGACAAAATTTATACCGAAATCAGCGGAGGTGAACGTCAGATGCTGCTTATTGCCCGCGCGCTGGCCCAAAAGACCGAGCTGCTGATTATGGATGAACCCACTGCCAATCTGGATTTCGGCAATCAAATCCGTACCCTGCGGCAAGTGCGCAAGCTTGCCCGGTCCGGGCTGGCCATAGTTATGACCACTCATTTTCCCGACCATGTTTATATGTGCGCAACCAAGGTGGCCGTTATCAAAAGCTGTGATGAAGTTTTAATCGGCAGGGTGGAGGATGTTCTCACCTCCGACCTGCTTAGTGAACTGTATGGATTGTCTGTAGATATCACTAAAGTCAACGTGTCGGGGCAGAAATTTACATTTTGCGCCCCGACCGTATTTTGAGGACTCTTGGGGAATTTCTGCATCCTTTACAGCCCATACATGGCTGAACGGCATGGAGAAAATCCGGACTCCCCGGATGCCCATGATAAAAAGATAAATAATTGGCTATCTTTGGGTGGAATATGCTTCTTTAGCCAGCAATAAGGAGGTTGGACCGTGTATGGTGCCATTTGAGTGCCGGTTAAGCGGTCCATGGCATTTTTTAGCGTATGCGGTTGATGGCTATAATAGCAGTAAGATAGTATACTTAAGATAATGAGCGATTGGAGGTAGTTGCAATGGGAGATAAAAATCCCAAGAACAAGGAGAAGAAGAAGAAGATAGCTGCAAAGAAAGCTGAAAAAAAAGCTGAAAGGAAAGCTATTTCTCAAACATCTTCAACATTAGAATCAGCGAACAAGCCCAAATAACTAGCTCTCATCCATTTTGGCAGGGAACGTAATAAATGTTTTTATTCCGCGTAGCAATAAAGGCAGCCGGAACGGCAGCGCATGTTGCACTGAGCCCTGATGTTCAGCTTTAACTGAACGATTTCACTTCCCGCCTTTATATGTCGGGGTAGGGAACACCCAACTTTTTATTTTTCCGTATTTTGTAAATTTACTTAAATAGTCGATTTCAGCAAAGGTTAGGCTGGTAAAGAAACTTCTTAATTTATCATTAACGATGATCTCCTGAATGGCCGAGGCGTGAAGCGCTATTGCATCCCTCATGCCCCGCATGATTGTGTTAAGCATATATTTATCACTTATTATATTTTTGTCTTCCGGAATAACAGTAATATTAGTATAATGCTTGGGCAAACTGACTCCATAATAAACCAACTTATCTTGTATGACTTGCATTTCCTTTTGTAAAATTTCAATACCCTTATTTAATATAAGTATAAAATCAGGATCAGCGGCCAGTGACGCAAAAACCTGTGTTTGCCGTATATTATGGTACCTAAAGATCAGGTGATCCCATAAAAGGGCAATTTCATTGGTGGCGACTTTTTCTTTAGTTTCAGCTGGCACATATGGATATAACGGAGGCTCGAATAGCCAGTTTTTTAGTTTCATATATTTTATGAGATTATCAATCCTATGTATTGCTGATTTCATAAGTTCAATTATGAATGACCAAATTCCATCATCGGTAGGTGTATATTTTAAACTTAATGCCATTAAATTTACATCCAATCTTATAAAGCGGTGCATGACTTCAGCTGCATTTTGGTCGCTTATTATTTCAGAATTGCCGGCAGTATTGTGCTTTTCCACAGCCGGTTCGGGGCCAACAATAGAGTATTTCTGCAATAATCCTTCTAAGGTATTGCTTTCCTTTTTTAAATCAGCAAGAATTTTTGACAGATAAACTACAAAATCAGCGTCGTGAATAAAATTTTTCAAGTGGTTCATGTGATCTATTGATATATTTCTGTCCGTATAAGCCCGCCAGAGGGTATAGGCTTCATGAACATCCAGTTTAGCTGATTCTATTTGTCTGGGGTTTCTGAAGAAAGTCATATTAATTCCTCCACGGTAATTAATGTATGTATTATCTGCATATATTTCTTTTTTATTTAATAATCTAAAAAAAAGGTGGAATATTGCTTATAATAATCAAATTGCGATGTTACAGATCGTTTTTATGGGATAAAAAGACTTGCCTTTAAAGATACGGACCACCTGCCGAGGGAGGTCCTTCCTTTTTGTCCAAATCTGATCGTTTCGTTTATGCGGTTTTTATAAGCATATAAATTCAGGGCTTACGGCAAAATAGACTCGATATATTATGGATCAATAAAGGAAGTGTAGACGCTTAATGTACAAGCAACAAAAACAAAGAATTTTTATTTTCGGTCTTATAATAGCGTGCATAATATCAGTTGGAATTTATAGCTCATTATATTTTAATAAGCAAGTTCCTGTTTCAGTCACGCGGGGAAAGACTGTGGTAATAGACCCCGGCCACGGTGGCTCTGATCCCGGTTGTGCCTACCGGGATCAAATAATGGAAAAGGACCTTACCCTGGCGGTGGCCCGCGAGTTGGCCCAAATGTTGGAGAGCCAGGGCACTGCTGTCAAGCTCACCAGGGATGGCGACAAAGAGCCCGGCCGGAACGTATTCTTTTGGCAGCGCAAAGACAGCTTGGATGAACGGATTGCGGTGGCAGCAAAAAATAAGGCGGACATCTTCGTAAGTTTACATATCAACTCCTCACCCAAAACCAACAAAGCCGGGGCGGTGGTATTTTATAATCGGGCCAGGCCTTTGGACGGACATTTGGCGCAAAACATCCAGCGGGAGTTGAAGCACATTCCGGACATGGTTAAAAGAACCAGCCATGTTAGGAACTATTACATATTGAACCACCTGGAAATACCCGCGGTGCTGGTGGAACTGGGGTATATTTCAAGCCCCAAAGACCAGCTGCATCTGGTTGATGTTGAATACCGCCGGCAACTGGCCCGTTCCATCTGTACGGGAATAGTTAATTACTTTGATGACGCGCCGGAAGCAAATCTGTCCGCAACCCCGGCGATACTCGTTCCGGACCTGGGCGACAGTATCCGGGTTAAGGAAGCTGATAGCGATGTTAACAAAGGTATCTGGCCTAATTTATATTTTGTACCCCAAACCAAGACCGGGCTTTTTATGGCTGCGGAAGAGATGGATCCGGTGGCCGCAGCCAATTGCTCGCCGGAGGAACTGGCCCGGTCGGCACTGAAACAGTTGGCCCGGGGACCCAGGCAGTCCAAAGACCTGCGTCCCTGTTTACCGGAGGGCATTGCTTATAAATCTCTGCGGGTATCCGGATCCCTTGCGGTGGTCGACCTGGCGTTAACCGGCGACAAGCCCGGTTTTATAGGCAGCGAACAGGAATGGATCGCCGTCAGTTCCATTGTCTATACTCTTTTTGAACTGCCCGCTATCCAGCAGGTGCAAATACTGATTAACGGGCAGCAAGGCAAGACCTTGGCCGGACACATTGATATCAGCAAGCCGCTTAGCCGCGGTAATATGCCGCTGACTAAAGTCGCCGGGGGAATCATGGAAGGAAGAAAAGCCAAAGTAGCTATTGTAATTGATGATTTTGGCCAGAGCAACCCCAGCGGGGCCAAAGAAATGCTCTCCATCGACGCCCCTTTAACCTGCGCCGTTATGCCCAATGGTGAATATTCACGCCGGCAGGCCATACTGGCTGCGAAGCAGGGGTGCGAGGTAATCGTGCATTTGCCCATGCAGCCGCTGAGAGGTAAACCCAGCTGGCTGGGACCCGGCGCCATAACCGCCGACATGGACGCGGACGAAATCCGCCGGGTGGTGCGCCGGGATTTCGCTCAGGTTCCCTATGCCAGCGGGTTTAATAACCATATGGGCTCCCTGGTTACCGCCCGGGAGGAACTAATCCGCCCTGTGCTCGAAGTGGCCGGGGAAGAGGGTTTTTTTGTACTGGACAGTATAACCTCGGCTGAATCAAAAATTATTCCCCTGGCTCAAAGTATGGGTTTAGCGTATACCAAGAGAGACATATTTTTGGATGAAATCAAAAACGAAGCCCATATGAAAAAGCAGCTTGCCTCACTGGCGGATGAAGCCCTGGCCCGGGGGAGCGCCGTGGGTATCGGGCATGTTGGTTTGGGCGGTGATAAAATGGCCCGGGCGCTAAAGGAAATGATACCGGTAATGGAAGCCAGGGGGGTTGAATTTGTCTACCTGTCGGAGTTGGTATATTAATATAAAAAAATGGTCATTATCATTGCAGTTGGATGATGAGAGTGCTATTATTTACCCTCTTTCCTGCTTAAGGTGAGTGGCTCCCCCCCACACCATTGTAACGCATGTTGATATCTGTTTGTTATAAACTTTCTTGAGTACACGCCCCATCATAACCGCTGCAATAACATAAAATGACTCTGCCCAGCGGAGCGGGGTAAGTCGGACGCTTTTTTCAGGAGCCGGAAATCGCATATGGTTTAAGTAACCGGTGGTAGCGTGTACAAATTAATCATAGTAACCTTTACTCCATATGGATACGGATTCAAAATACTGGAATTTTAATTCATATTCCTTATCTTCCTGTTCTAATTGCTGAAACCATGGTTCATGTAAGATCTCTTCTTTGAAAACATTAGGTCTCCAAAGTGATACCCCTATATCTTCAAAAATATACATAAACCCTAAAACAGCATCTGGATCATCTTTATTATACTTTGAAATTTTTTCAAAGTAAGAGACTAAATCATTTGCCTTTGTTTTAAAAATTTCTATATCTTTAAAAACTACTTTGAAGTTGTCTATGATACCATCGGCTATTTCAATAAAATTTACAACTCCTTCTTTATTGTAATTCACCTGAAAACATGACTCATAATATAGGTCGATTAATATATTATCTCTTTTCAAGCTTTCAAAATTCATTCCCATTATTTCATGAACTGCTTTTCTACTCATTCCTAATTTTACTTTTCCAATACCAATATGTGGTTCTATGATTAACCTTCCCAATTAAGCATCTCCTTCCGAGTATGTAAAATTTTAATATTTATAGAGGGACTATAACGTCCCTCTATAAATAATGCAATAATTTAGCCGTCAATTCCAAAGTATTTTTCTGCTAAATAAAGTGCATATATCAATGAATCATAATATTTGTCTGCTAAATTACTGTAAATACCTTCTGAATCTGGAGCAGTTTTAAACCCATTAACCTCCATTTTTAAGAGTTTTTCATATTTACCGGCATTAAGCAACTTTAACTCTTCAGCTCTGAATGCTTTCTGAGAAGTACCACTACCCCAATTAGGTGTCTTTAAATGATCCTTATAAATCATTCTTATAGCCGGAGCTGTATTTGTATTAAAACCTGCTTTAGAGAGTGAATCTTTTGATATAAAATGATGTCTTTCTCCACCTTTTGTTGCCAAAGAGCTATATGCTCCTGCAGCAAAATTATATCTTTATCATTCCTTCTTTTGTTTTTTTGAGAGATTATTTCGCTCTTTACTATATAAACGTTTGTAGGTATGATTTGGTAACACTTTTATCTAAAAGTCTTTAAATCATTCTTTCAGATTTTTCGTTACAGCCTTCCGGCAAATAGGTTGGACGGTAAACATATGGCTGAGTTTATTTTTGTTCAATATAAATTGACAGGCCACGGTTTTTATAATCTTTATGGCCGCGGCTCCGGTCATGATAATTAATGTTATGGAGGGCATAAAGAATATTGATGTAAAAAGCTATTGCATATGGGCAGGATATTGGGCTTACTTTTTGTGGGAGCTCCTAGTTTTACTTCAGATGGGGTGTAATACCCATCTGAAGCCTTGGAGTTCGGCTTTAGCTGAACGAGTTTACTTTCCGTCTTTATATGCCGGGGTGGGGAATACCCAATTTTTGACCTTTCGTATTTGTTAAATTTACTTAAATAGTCGATTTCATTAAAGGTTAGGTTGGTAAAGGAACTTCTTAATTATTATTAACGATGATTTGCGGTCAGATTGCTTAACCCGTGAGATTGGAAGACAGGGGTACATTAATACTTGAAGTGTGGTATAATTATAACCAATAATGTAAAAAGGAGGAACCGATTTGTGCCGATATAGCCAAGCTGTCGTACTTTGGCAATCTTATAAAATTCTGGCTCTTGCCGATGGCAAGAAGATGGAATGCAAAAGTTTGTCTTTTAGTTTAGCGAGGGATTTTGTTGCCGTAAATGGTTTACATTTATGATAAAATAAAAGCACCGTATTGTTAACCATGGTTTTTAAAAAGTTTACAATTTGCTTTTGGGTGTAATAATTGTTCTTGCAAATTTGCGTGATAGGGCTTGCAGGCATAGATGATGAGTGCAGGCTGAGCTAAAACGTTTGATTGCCATGATAAAACAAATAAATTGAAAAGAGAGATTCAAATTATGTTAAGGTTGGAAGAGATCAAAGATAAGATACTTGCCGGCACATTAATTTTAAAGGACGAGGCTTTGGCCATATGCGAAGCGCCGCTTCATGAACTCTGTACGGCAGCAAACGCAATTCGGGAGCATTTTTGCGGAAATACTTTTGACATATGCACCATTATCAACGGCAAAAGCGGAAAATGCTCTGAAAACTGTAAGTATTGCGCGCAGTCCTCTTTCTACCAAACTGCGACGGAGGAATATACGCTGCTTGGCACGGATGTTATTGCGGAGCAGGCAAGATACAACCAGGACCGTGGTGTTCTGCGGTATTCTATTGTAACGTCCGGCAAAAGATTGTCAGATACTGAGGTAGATCAGATGTGTGGCAGCATCCGTGCCATTCGCAAAATATCTAATATTGCTGTTTGTGCCTCTTTTGGGCTTTTGGATGAAACGCAGTTTGCAAAGTTAAAAGCAGCAGGTGTTGTAAGAATCCACAACAACCTTGAAACATCACGCAGAAACTTTCCCAATGTTTGCACAACCCATACCTATGACGATAAAATTGCCGCAATATGTGCGGCACAGCGGGTAGGGTTGAATGTTTGCAGCGGTGGAATTATGGGGATTGGTGAGACTATGGAAGATAGAATCGACATGGCGTTGAATCTTCGTGAACTGACTGTCCGGTCCATCCCTGTTAACATGCTTAATCCTATTCCGGGTACGCCCTATGAAAATAACAGGCTATTAACTAACGAAGAAATGTGCCGCATTGTTGCGGTGTTCCGTTTCTTAATACCCAATGCATCCATTCGGCTTGCGGGCGGAAGAGGACTTCTTCCTGATAAAGGGAGACGGTGCTTTCTGTCCGGCGCCAATGCAGCGATTTCCGGCGATATGCTGACGACGGCAGGTATCACTATTGAGCAGGACATGAAGATGTTAGATGAATTGGGATATAAGGCTGAGTTGTGGAATGAGTAAAGGCCTTTTGGTCACAACAAACGGTACGGATGTTCGTATAATAAAGCAAACGCAAGTGTTGTTTCCTATTTATTGCCTTCGTCTTATTTAAATACTCTCTCGCCAATTCAATTGCTCCAGGTCCAGGCAGGTTTGTGTTTTACAAGGGCAGAATAACGCAAACTTCTGTCCCCTGTCCGGGTGAGCTGTTGATGATTAGCTGTCCCCGGTGCAGTTTAACAATTTCATCACAAATAGACAGGCCGATTCCGCTGCCTGCCGATGATGTTCCCTTGTAGAATTTCTGTGTTACTTGGGACAGCTCTGCGTGAGGAATACCGTTTCCGGTATCGGCTATTTTTATTTGTATCTGTTCCTGCCCTGCCTGAGCGCTAATGCTGATAATTCCCCCGGGAGGGGTAAATTTTAAAGCATTATCCAGCAGATTGATGACAACTTGCTTCAGCCTGTTGGAATCGGCTTTAATCGCCGGCAAATCCTTAATAGTTTCGCACACCAGGCAAATTCTCTGTCGCTGGGCTCTTGGATTCAATTGTTTTACGATGGAGTCCAACAGTTCCCGCAGGTGAACCGTATCCGGCTGCAGTGTAATTTTTCCCGCGGACAGTCCGGAGAAATCCAGCAGTTCATCTACCAGCAGGGTTAACCTGTCACTCTCTCTTTCAATAATACTCAGTCCGTCATTTATGTCATCCGTATTTTTTACTCCCCCGGTTCTGAGGGTTACCGCCCATCCCTTGATGGATGTTAACGGAGTGCGCAGTTCATGTGAGATGGACGCAATAAATTGGTTCTTCAATTGATCGCAACGCACTATTTCTTCCGCCATGTAATTTAATGTATCAGCCAGCTTACCTACTTCGTCATCATATTTTTTAACAGCCCGGGCGCTGAACCGGCCCGCGGCCATTTCCTCAGCCACCAGGGTAATTCTCTCTACCGGTCCGGTGATGGTTGCGGACAATAACACGCTTACCGTTGTGACCAGGAGCACCACCAGCAGCCCCGCGGCAATCAGTATTAAAGCCGCGTTCCTGATAACCTCGTGTATCCCGGCGAGGGATGTTATAAAGCGAATTGCTCCTACCACTTCACCGTTGGATTTCAGGGGATAGGCCACGGACATGGCCGGTTCGCCGCTAACGGGCAGGTTGCCCTGCCAGTGTCCCGATTCTCCCGCCAGAGCCCTGCGAATATCGTCAAAAGGCAGTTTCCCCGCGGCAGGTGTTCCCTGGGTGTCGGCCAGCGCCATCCCCCCGGCGTTTATAATCTGCACCTGTGCCGCGGTGGTTGATGAGTAACTTTTCAAGAGCGCACCGGCTTCACTTTCCAGATCTTTATGGGATAAATAGCACTCGTAGAAACCGCTTGCCACCTCTGCTTGTTTTTCAAGCATATCCTTCACATTATCGTAATAATATTGCCTAATTCCCATCAGCAACAAGGTGTCCATTATGATTACCGTAAGCAAAATCACCAGCAGGTAGCTGCCGACCAACCTTTTTTTAATGCTCTGCAACTTGTCCCTCCTCCCGCCAGCGGTAACCAAGCCCCCAAACGGTTTCAATATAAACCGGCTTGGAAGGGTTGTCCTCAATTTTTTCTCGCAATCTCCTGATGTGCACGTCAATGGTTTTGGGGTCGCCGAAGAAATCTTCACCCCAGGCCATATTTAACAGCCGGTCCCGGCTTAAGGCCAGGTTTCTGTTTTCCAGGAAGATCTTCATCAGGCAATACTCCCGGGGGGTCAGGTCCAATTTGTGATTATTTTTGTAGATTAGCTGGGCTCTGTCATCAAGTCGGAAGGGTCCTTGGCGTATAATTTGACTAATCTCCGGCTGAATTGCTTGCATTCGCCTAAGAACAGCCCGAATTCTGGCTGCCAATTCCAGAGGGTTGAATGGTTTCACCACATAGTCGTCCGCTCCCAGTTCCAGCCCCATCACCTTATCCATATCCTGTCCCCGGGCTGTAAGCATAATCACCGCTATGCCGGGAAATTCGACCCGCAGCCGGCGGCAAACTTCAAAGCCGTCCATACCCGGCAGCATGATATCCAGCACCACCAGATGAGGGCGGAATGTCTTTGCCTTGACTAAGGCTGCTTCTCCGCTGACGGCCTCCATAACCTGAAACGAATTTCTCTCCAGGTTAATAAGAATAAACTTGCGGATGGAGTCTTCATCCTCCACCACGAGAATTCTTTCTCGCCCCTTCATTGTTGCACCTCGCTCATGAAAACGCGGAAAACCCGTGTACAAAGAAAATTGCTTTGAACACAAGGTTTTCCACATATAATCTACTTCTACCAGCCGGTTGCATAATTGAAACTATTCGGCATTCCTTTAAAGCTTGAGTTAAATGTTCAAAGTCGAAGGTTTTTGAATCCCGATTAAAGTTCTTTGAATTTTGATCCATAACCTTGAAATCTTGACTTTCGACTTTCGATTGAATTGTTACAACTTTTCTAAAGCGCGTTGCACTATAGGTTGCTGTGAATAATAGCCGGAGTAGTTATACCGTTTTTCGGCCTCTTTAATGATCTCCAATGATTTTTCGTAAGCAGCTTTTGCCTTGTCAGTCTCCTTTAAGCCCGCATAACTTTGCCCCAAATTAAAATACTCCATGCTTAAGCTGTCGTTTTCCTGCTCCAGTTCTTGGATCGCTTTGACCAAGGTTGATCTGGCCTCCTCATATCTACCCAACTTGTTCAGGGCTTCTCCTTTCACTGCAAGCCAGTGTTTTGAGTCCTCGGGATCGCCTGATTTTATACCTTTAGTGATAGACTTCAATGCGTCTTCGGGTAGATTGGCCTTTAACTGGGCGTGGGCCAGAGAAGACCAGTAATATGGATCTTCGGGCATTTCTTTGACGCTCTCCCGGTAAAAAGCGACGACTTTCTTATAATAGCCGGGATAAAGGTCCTCGGCGCGTGCCCACCCGGTATCCGAATCAAACTTTTCCCAGCGGTATATTGTACAACCGGGATAATAGTGTTCCTCTGTTCCGGAATCAGAATTATAGACTTTTTCTCCGCGGGAATCAAGATGGTACCACAGGGCCAGGGCTGCCTGTTTGCCGGCGTCCTCCTGGTTGGGTGGAGCGAGGACTTCCATTTTATCGTAGCCAATGCCGGAGAGACGGGCCAGGATTCCCTCCCAATGTTCAAACTTGTCTATGTTCGCGCCCTCTCTTATACCGTCACCCTGCCAGCTCTTGCTGCTTGTATCGTGATCCTGCCAGGCGAAGATGTCCACACCGTTATGTTTACCCACTCCGCCCAGGCTCTCGGCGTCCACTGTCCAACCCAGCAGCAGTTCCGGCCGGCCGTCTCCGGTGATATCGGCAAAGCCGGCATGGTCCAGGGCGCATGCCAACGCATAATTTAGTTCCCAGACTTTTTGCCACTTGTTTTGCTTTTCCTGTAACAGAACCGCTCCCAATTGGACGGGGTTTTGCCCCACACGGTAGGTGGCCAGCAGTTCGGCCTTACTGTCGCCGTTCATATCCTGCTGTTGGATAGCCTTGGCCCCGGCGGGGTTTTCCGGCTCTTCCAACTTGGCTCCCGCGGGTAAAAACTCCTGCACTACGGTTTTTAGTGGATCGTTATCCTGAGTCTGCGCTCCGGCCTGCCGGGGGGCCATGATTGTACTCCCCGGCGACGGCAGCATGGAACAGCCGCTGATTAACAGGCCTCCCGACAATAGAAACCCTGACATCAATAGTTTCCAGTTCATATGTATCTCCTTTTTAGTCCCATTCTGACTGACTTCCCGGTACCGGAAGCTATCTTAAGTATAAGTCTTTCAGAGAAAAAAAGGGTTATGGAAGGGTTAAAAATGGTTAATAAAAGATTACCACACAGGAATCAATCCGGGGCAGAATTAGTTCTTAGCAATAGAAAGACTCAGTTGCTTCCACACTTCGATGGCTTCTATAGGTCCAACAACTATCCGAGTGTTTGGGAAATTTCGGAGGGTCGATTGGACCTTTCGGAATTTTCTTGAGCAAAGGTCAGCTTTGCCTTAAACAATAAATGGGGGATCATAGAATGAAAGTACACATACCCTTGTCTATTGGGCAGGATAAACTACTAAATAATATTTAGTTGCCTGCCTGCCCGGTTAAAGACCAGGAGCGCCTGATCCAGATCTTCCAGCGTATGGACGGCCATAACAGTCACCCTGATCCTGCTCGTGCCCCGCGGTACTGTAGGCGGCCGGATACCCGGGGCGAATACTCCCCCGTCCCGCAGTGCCAGGGCAAGGCGCATGGTTTTCTCATCATCCCCAATGAAGATAGGTATAATTGGAGATTCATAAGTGGGTATGTTATACCCCAGTTCAATTAATTTAGCCCGGAGATACCGGGCGTTTCTCCATAGCTTATGCCTGATTTCAGTCTCCCGCTGTACAATTCTCAAGGCGGCCAGGGCGGCTCCCACCGCTGCCGGCGGTAGAGCGGTGGAAAAAATAAAGCTTCTGGCCTTATTTTTAAGATAATCTATCAGTTCCGGGGTGCCGGTCACGTAAGCCCCGATGCTGCCCAGTGCTTTGCTGAGAGTCCCCATCTGAACCTGGATCTTGTCCTCAAGCCCATAATGTTCAACGATTCCCGCGCCTCGCCGTCCGAAAACTCCAGTGCCGTGGGCGTCATCCACCATTAACATGGCGCTGTAGCGTTCCGCCAGGGCCACCATTTCCGGCAACGGTGCAAGGTCGCCGTCCATGCTGAATACTCCGTCAGTGATAATTAGGCGTCGTCTGTTGTCCCGGGACTTCGCGAGTATTTCTTCCAGGTGTCCGGTGTCCCTGTGGCGGTAAACTTTTACCTCGGCCCGGCTCAGCCGAGCGCCGTCAATAATGCTGGCGTGGTTCAACGCGTCGCTAATGATAGCATCGCCCCTGCCTGCCAACGCCTGGATTATCCCCAGGTTTGCAGCATAACCTGAACCAAATAATACCGCTCCGGCAGATTTCTTAAATTGAGCTATTTCCTGCTCCAGTTCCTCATGCAGGGCGTAATTGCCAGTGGTCAGCCGCGACCCGCCAGCCCCTGAGCCCCAACTCTCAACGGCTTTCTTCGCGGTCTCTTTAACCTCCGGGTGCTCGGTCAGTCCTAAGTAATTGTTGGATGATAGAAGGATGCACTCTTTTCCTTCTATTACTGTCCTGGGAGACTGGGGTCCGTCAAGGCGTTGCGTCTGCCGAAAAAGGTTTTGGCGATAAAGTTCTTTTAGCTCATGCACCAGAAATTTCATAACTTGGTTCCCCCCGGTGTTGCCTTGTTGTCAACCTCATTATAAAAAATGGTTTACATTTATGATAATATAAAAACACCGTATTGTTAACCATAATTTTAAAAGAGTTTACAATCTGCTTTTTTGCAGCGGTGGGATTATCTTTAATCATCTCCACGAAGGTAACATGATGGATTGCTGCTTACAATCTTTGAGTATATCAACTGCTTTTACCTACTTTAGAGTTAGATAACTAATATAAAGACATCTAAAAAAGTCGCAAAGCGGAAATCCAGTACTTTGCGACTCTCTTATCTTTTGAATTTATGGAAACAAAAGTAGTTTTCAGTAAACTAAGCCATGTAATGAAACATTGTAGAAATTTTGTTTCGTTTTTTGTTTAGCATCATTTTATATTATGGTTGCTGGAATGTCAACATATCGGTTATTACGTTGTTGTTATGTTAGTATGATTAGTTTCCAGATAAATTTAACAGAAGAACTTTTTATAGTTGGACAATAGAATACAGTTCATCTTTCTGATCTTGGGTAATACCAATATAACGGAGCGTAATTTTGGCTGAGCTGTGATTAAAAGTATCCATAATAAGCCCTATATTGTATTTAGATAATTTATAAGTCCAATAGCCCCAAGTTTTTCTTAAACTGTGAGTGCCAAAGTTTTCAATGCCTATTACAGTTGCAGCTTCCTTCAGCACTCTGTAAACCTGAATTCTTCCTAAATAACCGCCCTTTTGACTTTGAAAAAGGTAGTCTTCTAAGGCAAGATGCTGAGTTTTAACATAATTATGAAGACATTTGCGCAAGGTTTCATTTAATTTAATTTTCTTTTCTTTTGCCGTCTTCTTTTCGTTTATGGTGAGATATTCTCTAAATTGCAACTGTTCATTAAAAATATCATTTATTTTAATAGATATAATATCGCTAATTCTCAAGCCTGTATTAATTCCAAATTTAAAAATTAACGCATATTTAGGATCACTTCCATTCAAGTATTGATAAAGTTGCTTAATCTTGGCTTTTTCTCTTATCGGTTCAACGGTCATAATTATCATGTTCCTCCCTTAATAATCTTCAATTATCTTTAAATACCTTCGTTTTTCTTAGTTTTTCAATTTGTGCTTGGAGAGCTCGTCTCTTGTTATTTACATCAATGTGTAATTCTGGATGATGGCGTGTGACCTTCACCAAGGCCGCGTGTTTTTTGTATTGTGGCCAGTGGGATTCCACACCATCTCCCGGCAGCAAACCTCCCATGTCTTCCTGGGTCTCCGCCCGAAATTCCTTCGTCCTGCCTATCCAAGAGGTGGAACGTCAGTCATGCTCCTTAACCGGGTCTTTGCCCTAATGGAAAAATTCAACCTGACTGTCCCGGCTCTCCGTTCTCAAGGTGCGTTATAAAGCATGTGGATAATGTTTGGGTCATTCACATCATCGTCTGGATGGGCTGCGGCACTCTCCACTCGGCGATGATGTGCTTATGTTGTTTCTATGTTTTGTTAGGATGTCTCTACGTCTTTATGCGGCTGTTTTCACCGACTGTTGAATATCGCCCATCATCTTCTCCGGATTGTAATCAACGCCCTTGCTGAGAATGGCGTAGAATACACGGATGAGTTTTCCACAGAGGGCAACAATGGATTGCATCTTGTTTAGCGGGTTCTTTTCCCTGGTCAGGTTGCGGTGGTGCAGTTCCCTAAACTCCGGATTCTTGCCCAGGATGGCGATCATGGTCATGAACAGCCCATGTCGTAACCGCTTCCGTCCCCGGTGACTGATGGTGGTCTTTCCTTTGTGCTTGCCGGAACTGTTCTCTACCAGGTTGAAGCCGGCCAGCTTTTGTATCTGCCGTGGGTCTTCGAACCTGTGGATATCACCGGTTTCACCGACAAAGGTTGTGGCTGTAACCAAACCAACTCCCTTGATGCCCAAGAGTTTGACTGCGTTCGGAACTTGAAGCAACAGTTCCAATATCAGTTGTTCCAAGCGTTCAAGCTGTACACAGTACAATTCGTACTCAGCAAGCAGGTTCTGCAAGCTGGCTTCTGAAGCTACATGGCCGTTGGTTCTGCCAATGCTGTTGGTTGCAGCTTTTACCAGCGCTTGTGCTCTTTTTATGCCCACAGAGCGCTTTACAACTGTCCTCCAGGTGGCCAGTATTTTGTCCGCGCCGGCTTCCAAAACCTTGGCTGGTGTAGAATATATCCGAAGCGTCAGAAGCGCCGTTTTTCCTGTCCATTTCTTGAATACACCGTCAAACTCTGGAAACCGGATATCCAGCCAGCGAACAACCCTGTTGTGGATAGCAGTTAGCTGCTTTTGCAGCCGCTCTCTTTCATCCACCGCTTCCCGTAGTTCTTGATAGATCTTGTCCGGGATGTACACCTCCCGGTAACGCCCGTCTTTCACCAGCATGGCGATTGTCTTCGGGTCCTTGCGGTCATTCTTGGTGGGGCTGTTGTCATCCAGTTCCTTGGTGCGTTTGACATGGAATGGGTTGACTATGGCCAGTTTATGGCCTTGGCGCTTGAGATGGTCACCCAATGAAAACCAGTAATGTCCAGTGGGCTCAAAGCCGGCGATGATTTCCGACTTTCCTTGCTGCTTGCAAATGTCCTGCATCCATCGGTCCAGGAGTTTAAATCCTTCCGCCGTGTTGCTGAATTTCAGCAGCTTACCCAGTTCAATCCCTCTGTAATCAAAGGCTCTGGCGTAGTGGGTTTCTTTCCCAATGTCGATTCCGACTACCAAGGTTTCAATTCTGATTTGCATAATCTTCTCGTTTTGTGTACGCTTCATGTAGAGGCGCCTCCTCAATTTTGGTTTTGTGCCTTCTTTTGCGGGATTAGCACATTACCATTGTATTGATGGGCGTCTCTTTTTTCAAAGGTCGTTTTTAATGATTACAGGAATGCTCCTAATATATCTTTAATAGGCTTTCGGCATTTTGCCGAGTTAGATAGCACAAGGCTCAGTTTGAACCGTCAACATTAAATTCCTCCTACCGTTTGTATGGGGGGATTTTTATTTTAGTAGTCATTGAACTGAAAATTCGCTTGAAAATTTTGTTGGAAAATTTATCATCGAATAAACTTCACGATATGATGCGGTTAGCTTTGCTGTCAGTTTGATTGAATTCTCGCAACGTAACGGTTCCTCCTATTAAATTACGAAAGCCTATTTTATATATTATATTATAAAAAAAGATACATTAGTATACATTTGAAAATCGTGAATATTTCAAAATTATTAGAGTAAATCGCTTATATAAATGGGTTCCTTTAATATTTAAAACGAAACAAAATTTCTAAAATGATACATTCCTAATGCGGTTAAAGAATGGGATTCTTTGTAATGAACATTTGGGAATTAAAAATGCAAAAGTTGAAAAAATCATAGAAGAAATAAGGGAAAAAATAAATGTTCTGGTAGATCAAAATGCACTAAATATAACCGAGGAGGTTCTGGATATAAGCCGGAAGTTGGATATGTTTATAATGAATTATTATTATACTTTGCGAAAGAGAGATAAATTGTAAATAAAGTAAATCAGTAGAGAGACGGATACGCAAAGCGTAAGTCTAAAACAAGAATTGCCTTGATAGTTGGGATGCCAATAGATGGGAATATGGGTTAAGGAACTAAATTCTATATAGAAGCATTGCTGTAGCTTAAACCATATAACAACTTAAGGTAGGCAGCTTGTATACTGCTTACTTTTTTTATTTCCATGCCACCATTCTTTTCCCTTTGGAGAGGCCGATTGTAACAGGATTCATCGGTATTCTTCTAATCATGATATGTAATCGGTGTCCATTGTTATCTCATTGCCAATTTTATTTGCTTACTGATATAGGCGCCTTGGAATTCGGTGATTTGATCTGCTTAAAACGAATGCAGCACAAAAGGGATAGCTGACAGCCTTTGATACGGATAGCGTTAGCCCAAAGGAGTTGCCATCAGACCAATTACTCTTCTCATTGTACCTTGTGCATAGAATTGTGAAAAATGCGGCTGGTGCTGTGTTCCGGTTCTAAATTTATAGTAGCAAAGGAGCTGGTAATATGTCTGGATATTTTACAAAGAATGATGTCTATGATAAAAATGGGGTATTGCTACTAAGTAAAGGTCAAAAAATGACGGATGAAACTATTACAAGGCTAAGAAGACATGGAGACTATAAACAGGAAGAGCTGGTTGATTTTAATAGCAGGCAAAGTGTCATTCTTACTCCGGTAGCCAAGGAATTAGGAGTGAGAATGAACATCCGAGATGATCGCCTTCTGGAGCAGCCTAATAAGATATTAAGTACTATAATATTTGAGTCTAAAACTAAGCCCTGGTGGATTTATGTCAACGCTTTGAGTAATTACGTGGACTGGCTATATACACATTCGATTGATGTTGCCATGATTTCGTTGATGATGGCTGTGGAGTTGGGATACAGCGGTGAAGAACTTTTTAATATAGGGTTGAGTGCACTATTGCATGATGTAGGCAAGCTGCTAGTGCCAAAATCTATCATACAAAAACCTGGAAATTTAACCGGTATGGAAACTTCATGTATCAGACAGCATTGCGAGTTGGGTATGAGTTCTCTTGAAGGATTTGATTTCCCAAAGGAATATGCGGATATTATTATGCAACATCATGAGCGACTCGACGGAAGTGGATATCCAAAAGGCCTAAAGGGAGAAGAAATATGCCACAACGCCAGAATTGTAATGATTGCCGATGTTGTTGATGCAATAACATCCTTTCGGCCTTATAGGCAGCCACGGAATATGGACGCTGCGATAAGAGAACTAAGAAATGGCAAAGAAAAATATCCTCAAGAGTTAATTTATTTGTTGGAAAAAATATTGGAATAATGTTGGCTGTGTTATTTGCTGCCGCATCCAGTATAGATAGACTCTAAGATTGGATTATCGGCAAATCCGGCATGGTCCAGGGCGCATGCCAACGCGTAGTTTAGCTCCCAGACTTTTTGCCACTTGTTTTGCTTTTCCTATTTAAATTGAGCTATTTCCTGCTCCAGTTCCTCATGCAGGGCGTAATTGCCAGTGGTCAGCCGCGACCCGCCAGCCCCTGAGCCCCAGCTCTCAACGGCTTTCTTCGCGGTCTCTTTAACCTCCGGGTGCTCGGTCAGTCCTAAGTAATTGTTGGATGATAGAAGGATGCACTCTTTTCCTTCTATTACTGTCCTGGGAGACTGGGGTCCGTCAAGGCGTTGCGTCTGCCGAAAAAGGTTTTTGCGATAAAGTTCTTTTAGCTCATTTACCATAAACTTCATAACTTGGTTCCCCCAGTATTACTCTATTGTCAACCTCATTATAGAAAATGGTTTACATTTATGATAATATAAAAACACCGTATTGTTAACCATAATTTTAAAAAAAGTGAGCAAGACATGAAGTTGTTAGGTGAATTGGGATATAAGGCTGGGTTGTGGAATGAGTAAAGGTCTTTTTGTCACAGCAACCGGTACGGATGTGGGCAAGACATTTGTGACTGCACTTATCGTTAAAAAACTGCGTGATGCAGGATACAGCGCGGGTTATTATAAGGCTGTACTAAGCGGGGCGGAGAAAAAGGAAAATGGACTTTATGCCGGTGATGCCGATTACGTAAGCCGGGTCGCGCGCATTGACGAGGACATGAAAAACCTTGTTGCTTATGTCTACGAAAATGCCGTTTCCCCGCACCTGGCAGCCCAAATTGAGGGAAATCCCGTGGAGATGCATGTTGTAAAAGCAGCATATGAAAAAGCGGCATCCCAATACGACTATTTGACAATGGAAGGCAGCGGGGGTATTATGTGCCCTATTCGTTACGACAGTACGTCACAAATTTTTCTTGAAGATGTTATCAAAGAGTTAAACCTAACCACTATCCTTGTTGCCGATGCAGGACTTGGCACGATCAATTCTGTTGTACTTTCAGTGGAATATATGAACCACCGCAATATCCCAGTGAAAGGGATTATCTTCAACCATTTTCACGGAGGTAACGTGATTGAATTAGACAACAAGAAAATGGTTGAGGAGATTACGGGGATCCCTGTGATTGCCTTGGTGAGAGAAAACGATGCGGAAATAAATATTGATGCGGACATTCTTGCCGCATTATATGAATAGGTGGTTGGAAATGAATCTAGTTGAAAGGGACTTGCAATATATCTGGCATCCTTGCTCCCAGATGAAAGATTATGAGGAACTAAAACCAATTATCATCGACCACGGTAAGGGTGTTTATTTATATGACAAAGACGGCAAGGAATATATTGACATTGTTAGCTCATGGTGGTGTAATCTGCTGGGACACTGTAACCCAAAGATCAATGAATTCATCAAAATTCAGTTAGATAAGCTGGAACACGTGATTTTTGCCAACTTTTCCCACGAACCGGCAATCACTCTGTGTGAACAGCTTATGGGCATTATTCCAAAGGGACTTTCCAAGTTCAACTTTTCGGACAATGGCTCTGCGGCCGTGGAATGCGCGCTGAAGATGAGTTTTCAGTATCAATACCAAACGGGTCATATGCAAAAGACAAAATTTATGTGTTTGTCCGAGGGCTATCACGGCGAAACCATTGGGGCCTTGTCGGTAGGCAGCATGGATTTGTATGCAAAAATATACAAACCTATGCTGATGGATACTATCCGCATAGAGGCCCCGGACTGTTATCGCTGCTCTTATGATAAATCCCGGGACAATTGCAATTGTGAATGCTTTGAACACGCTGAAAAGGCATTTGCTGAATATGGAGAAGAAACTTGTGCTATGATTGTTGAGCCGCTTTTGCAAGGTAGTGCCGGTATGCGAATTTATCCGCCGCTGTACCTTAAAAAGCTTCGGGCACTTTGCAATCAATATGGTGTTTTGCTGATAGCGGATGAAATTGCGACGGGATTTGGCAGAACAGGTAAAATGTTTGCTTTTGACCATGCCGGTATTAGTCCTGATATTATGTGTATTTCGAAGGGGCTTACCGGCGGCTATATGCCAATGGCGATCACAATCACAACTGATGAAATATACGATGCGTTTTATGCGGATTACTCTGCAGGTAAAGCTTTTATGCACAGCCATACATATAGTGGCAATCCCCTTGGTTGTTCAGCCGCGCTCGCCGTTCAGAAAATTCTCCGCGAAGATAATATTATTGAAACGGCAGTAACTCGTGCTAAGCATTTAACTAATCAGTTAAAACAAACACTGCTTGACCATCCGAACGTGGGTGAAATTCGCCACATAGGCCTCATTAATGCTATAGAATTGGTTGCCGACAAGCATACCAAAACAGGCTTTGATAACAACCTTAGAATGGGATATCAAATTTACAAAAAGGCACTCGCAAACGGTTTGATTTTAAGACCGCTTGGTAACGTGTTATATTTTAATCCTCCGCTTATCATAAACGAAGAGGAAATTGACAAAGCAGTGGATATTTGTGCCAGCTCTATTTCGATGATTATCGATAGATAGTGGATTTTCACTAATGCGAACGTTATCTATTAAATGAACAAACTATTAGACATTTTGGCAGGTAGTATCGAATCGTACCTTTGGCGTTTTTTCGGGCTACCAATAAATACAAGAGAATGGTATATTAATATTTACAATTAGAAATATCAAATCAGTAAACTATTTGAAATAAAATAAATAAATGGTAGTGGTCTATGTGCAAATTTCGCAATTCGTTTGGGATGAGAATATTATTGAGCATATTGCCGGACATAATGTTACGCCCGAGGAAATAGAAGAAGTTTGTTTCGGTTACCTGCTAATCATAAAAAGCAAACAAGCTGCCAAAGGTATTAACCCTATTTACTATGTTCTCGGTCAAACCGATTCCGGCAGACATCTCTTTATTGTGATAATTTATTTTAAACAGGGCCGGCTATGGTGATTACCGCAAGAAACATGGAGCAGGGCGAGAGAAAACGCTATCAAAGGAGATTTACAAAATGAGTCGGAAAAATAAAATCCCCGATTTCAAAACAATTGAAGAGGCAAGAGAATTTTGGGATACACATTCCCTTGCCGACTTTACTGATGAAGTTGAAGTAGCCAATGATGTTCAGTTTACCAAGCGAAATAACCTGTTAATTCCCCTCGACCTGGAAAAAGAAGACCTGAAACGTCTGCGTATAATCGCCGGCCAAAAGGGATTAAGGCTAAATGACTTAGTCACCCGCTGGATTAAAGAGCAACTTCGCAGTATTTAATAGCATAGAAAATCATTTTATGTCCTTTAATTAACAAAATGCATCTTTTGCCAAGAAATAAACTTAAGATTAGGATGGCAAGGATATGCCGAACATAAAAAGTTATTATACTTTCAGGTTGTTCGACCGGCGGTAATATAGGTAATATACCCTTCGGTTCCATTTACCCGAATTCGTTGTCCATCTTTGATCAGTTTGGTGGCATTTCCCACCCCGGCAACTGCCGGTAAGCCATATTCACGTGCGATAACCGCTCCATGGGTCATCAGTCCACCGACTTCGGTGACCAAGCCTTTTATGGATGTTTTGTTTTAGCTCTTCTAATGATGTTTCACTACCCTTAATCAAATCGGAAACGATTGTCGGATTGTTTTCGATTTGTGTTCTAAAACCCGCGGGCGATATAACTTTATTACTTTTACGGGACTCAGTTCTTTTTTATTTGGCGACAATTTTATAAAATCTCCTCGCTCTATGATGGTCATGAGCGCGTCTTTCATAAGCGGATCGTGTTGTTCCATAGTAGCTAATAAAATTTCTCTGCTGTCGGGTGAAGCCAGCATATGTGTGACATCAACAAACAATCTTCCACCAGCTTTGCGCATGGGTGCATTTGTTGTTAGCAGGAAAAAAGACATTCCCAACGGTTTCATAGGATCGGTCATCATTTGTTGATGCCCAATGGATACATAAACATGATTTTCTTGGGTTTCTGCTTCGGGGATGGGGTATAAAGCAGTGATCGGCCGACTCTGGACAATATAAAATGTATCATCAGCCAAACACCATTCGATTTCCTGGGGGCAGCCGAAATGTTCTTCGATCTTTCTGCCTATGCGCGTGAGGCTCAAAATCTGCTCATCCGTCAGCGCTTGCCTATTCTGCCGCTCCGGCGGGGTCTCCTGTTCTTTCGTCCCGCCGTCTTCTAAGGCATAAATAGCCAGCTTCTTGGTAGATATCCTCTTATCTATAATCTCTCCGTTACGCACTTTATAGATATCAGCATTCACTAGACCGGAGACCAAGGCCTCACCAAGTCCGAAGCCGGCATCAATAGATAATACCTTTCTGTTGGAAGTGAGGGGATCGGCAGTAAACATAATTCCTGCCGCCTGTGGTACATTTACAATTTTCTATGTTAAAATTAAAGTAGGAAGAATCAATTTTCAAATAAGTAAACCTATCTGCCCAAGCTCTATGAAAAAATAAAAGTCTGACTGACATTGCTTGGACCGGTACGGTGCACTCCGGGATCTGAATGCTGTTGAGCTTCTATCTCGATGATGATTTTCGGACGGTGAACCTGACCATGACCTAAACGTGTTGTGAGCTCTATTTTGACGAATGAATAATTTTACCGGGAACTTACTTCGGTCACTTATCTGGATTTGATTCCATTTCCCGGAATTGGTATGATAAAAAAATCTATCTGTATGACTCGGGAGGAGGCGTGAGGAGGTATGGAAAGAAAGCGGACCATCGTCTGGGATGATCCTCAGATAAACAAAAGGGATGCGGTGTCATCCATTTCTGGATTGGATTATTTGAGGGCCATAAGGGATGGTAAAATCAGCCCGCCACCGGTTGCAAAACTGATCGGGTACCGGATCAAGGAAGTTGACCATGGCTTTGCGGTATTTGAACTTCGTCCTGGAGAGCACCACTATAATCCTTTTGCCACCGTTCATGGGGGAATTCTTTCCACGCTGCTGGATACTACAATGACCGCCGCGGTGCTTACAACGCTTCCACAGAACATAACCTGTTCGACGGTTGAGGTTAAAGTGAATTTTATCAAACCAGTCAGTGCTGAAAGTAAACTGGTGCGCTGTGAGGCCAGGACCATCCATATCGGAAGAAAACTAGCCACTGTTGAAGGACGCATAAAGGGCGGAAATGATGAATTATATGCTCACGGGGTGAGCACTTGCTTGATTTTCAAAGTAGGGTAACCCAAAACTGACCTTATTCATTGACCCAAAGTCTGTAATTATTACGGATCAGGCGCTAAGGGAAAAATGACCGTACGAGGATGTCAAAGCCCTGATGGTTTTATTCATTACAACTAAAATTATAGGAACGTTGTTAGGACAGGTGATATTTTTGCCGGCTGTAAAAATTATAGCAGGTTTTTATTAATTAATCACTTTATGCGGGACAACATCTCCCGTCGGGTAACCATGCACGCGTTGCATGTTAAGATACAGATAATTACTTACATTGTAAAGAAGATGATTTTATGAAAATCGCTGGCTTATTATTAATAATAACCGGTTTACTAATAATTGTACTGTATAGCAATTACCTTTATAAGGATTACTTCCAAAAATATATGAAAAATGAACGCAAGACAACTAAATACATATATATATTTACTGAATTTGTATCTTTCTCACCTTATTCAATAGCAATTGTACTACTTTTAGCAGGATTTTTATTAATTTTATACTAAGCTCCGGCTTACAAAGGAAAAGTACTGAGAATGTAAAAGATAAGCAAAGATATGCTTAGTTGGTTATCACAGAGAATAAAGTGGACTGATAAAAGGAGAAACGATATGAGCAGTACAGAAGAAGAGATCCGGCGCCGGCTATTCGAGCTGCGGGATATGAAATACAAAGAGTTTGCGTGCAAACTTATGCCGACGGTGAATCCGGAAACCGTGATCGGCGTTCGTACGCCGGATCTGCGGAAGCTCGCCCGGGAGTTTTCTAAAACCCCGGCGGCTTCGGAGTTTCTCAAAATCCTGCCGCACGCATATTACGAAGAAAATAACCTGCACGGCTTCTTGATTGAAACGATCAGGGATTATGATGCCGCTGTTGCCGCCGTTGACGAATTCCTGCCCTATATAGATAACTGGGCGACCTGTGACCTGATTTCACCGAAGATATTTAAAAAGCACCTGCCCAAGCTCTATGAAAGAATCAAAGTCTGGCTGATATCCGGCCGGACCTATACGGTGCGCTTCGGGATTGGAATGCTGATGAGCTTTTATCTTGATGACGGTTTCCGGCCGGAGATGCCTGAGCTTGTGGCGTGTATACGGTCGGAAGAATATTATGTAAACATGATGATCGCCTGGTATTTTGCAACGGCATTGGCCAAACAGTACGAAGCGGCTTTGCCGTACATTCAGGAACAGCGTTTGGAGAAGTGGACGCACAACAAAACTATCCAGAAAGCGATTGAGAGCTATCGGATCGGTGACGAAGCAAAGGCGTATTTGCGGACGCTGAAAGTAAAATAAGGCCGGGATTTCAAACTGCGACGGAAATTCTAATTTTGCTTTTCTTTTTGTGGACGGTTACAAGTAAATGAAATAAGTAAACTGCTTTACAGAATTAATGATTTTTTAATAAAAATAAAAGTTGCCGTTAATATAGGCAACTAAAGATTAATACTTTTGTTCATATGAGATTATGCCTTGTTGTTGTAAGTACCTAAGGGATTCATGCAGCTCTGTAAGGCTGATACCAGTCCAGACAGCGAGTTTGTAGCAAGAGATATCGGTTAGGCCATCAGGCTTGTCTTCGCAGATAAACAGGTTTAAAAGTATTTTAACTGTTTTACCGATAGGGCTGTCAGCCTTGACTTCAAATAACAAATTCTGCATCAAATTTATCTGGCTGACCATTTTTTTTATTTTGGCATCTAATTATTTTTGGTCTGCGCTGAACTTGGGGTAATCAAATTTTTCTTTGATCATGCCACCGCCCCTACACGGCTTCGATTGCATTAGTAAGTTTATCTCTGTTTATAAGAATAAATTGGTGTCCCTTGGTGGTAATAGCCCCATCTTGCTTCAAGTCGCCCAGAACATTAGTCACCATGACCCGCGAGGCGCTAACCAGTGAAGCTGTATCCTGATGAGTCAGGTTGATATCGATAACGGTTCCTTCGGGAGAAGGTTTTCCATATTCACCGGCTAATCTCAGCAGCATGGCCGAAATTCTGCCTTTTACATCTTGAAAGGCAATGCCGGCAACCTTAGCGGTGTAATTATTCAATTTGCCTCCCAACAATTGGATTATCTTAAGGGCGGTTTGCGGGTTTTGCAGTAAAATGGCGAAGTGTTCTTTATTGCAGGAGCAAATGAAGGTGTCTTCCATTGCCTGAGCATTCATAGAATGGCAGGCATTTTCTTCAAAAAAAGTATTTTCACCGAAAATATCATCTTCTTTAAGGATATCAAGGGTAATTTCTTTGCCGCTTTCCGAAACTTTGAAAAGCCTGATTCGTCCGTATTTGATCAGGTAAATGGTATGTGCGATTTCCCCGTCTCGAAAAATTATTTCATTTTTACGGTAGACTTTTTTCCCGGCCAGCGCACCGATTTTTTCCTGCTCGATAAAATTAAGAGTGGCAAACAGGGCTAACTCTTTCATACACTTGATTTTAGACATAATTTTTCACCCATTCAATAGTTGTTTTAATAGTCTGCGCAAATTGTCCAGGTCCACTGCCATAGTTTCCACGGGTACTTGGGCATAGTCATAAAATTCAAGCAGAGTCATGTCATCGATAGGTACTATCCCAGTATCCAAAAGTAATATACGATCGTAATAACCAAAATTTTGCCTTGCATCAACAGCGTCCCAACCTAGTCCTTCCATAAAGATATTGCGCCAGTTTTTAAGCCAACCGCTGGTAAGGTAAAAAGTTTTGGCTTCCGCATCCAGCTCCGCCATTTTTTCTCCCAGAAGCATTTCGATACAACTTTTAGCCTTGATCACCCGTCCACCGTGCTCTTCCGCTATTTGCTCCATATCGGGGTGACATTGGTTTCCTATAATCAGCGAGATATTGTTTCCAGCTATTTCGCGCAAATTATTAGTTACAGATTGGGCCAGCTTATCCAGGTCGACGTGTAAAGCTGCGTTGATATAAGTAATATCTATATTTTGTTCCCTCAGCAGATGTTCCAACTCGTGACGCATTATGGCGCAGCATAATAATTTCTTAGACAAATTGTTCTTACCCCCTGCCATTTTTACTATAGCATAAAAGTATATAAGTTTTGGTGCAGTAAAATAGTTTACATAAATTTATTGTTTTTGCACAGGCTTTGCACTATCAACCAGTGTCAGCATCCTTGCAGATGCCGGCTATTTCTTTTGCGTCAGCCATGCACAGAGGCATCGATTGTTCTAATTAAAAGTAAAAAGACAGGAATTTTTCCTGTCTTTATTACGAATCTTAATTTTAGCTTTTCTTCTTATGGACGGTTACAATCAATACTCCCAACAAAATTAGTGTTCCGCCAATGTAGAAATTTAGATCCAAATGTTCCTTAAGCAGTAACCACCCCAAAAATGATCCGACTAACGGCTGGAAAAAGAAAAACAGCGAGCCAATGCCGGCATCCATCAGTTCCAGTCCTTTATTCCATAAAAAGAAAGCGCCGGCAGTTGATACTATACCTATATAAAGAACTCCCAAGACAGTTAAAGAATTAACAGCTTGAATGTCATACGCTGCAAGCTCCCAAAACATGAATGGCGTAGTAAAGAGCAGGCCGAATAAAATGGCATAAGTTGTGATAGTTAAAGAGGAATGTTTGTAGGACGCCACTTTAACGTATACAGACAGCAATGCCCAGGTTATTGCAGCACCTACTAAAATGACGCTGCCCCAAAAATAATTCCCCAGGTTGGGACTCCAACCTACAACGATTAATACACCGGTGGTGGCTATTGCAAGCGAGACAATCTTGCGTACAGTTAGGGCTTCTTTTAAGACAAACCGGCCAAAAAAAACAATAAAGGCCGGTGTTGCCGATGTGATCAGAGCACCGGTATGGGCATCGGAAAGTTTGGTGCCCATAAATTGGAAAGAGATAGAGACAAAATAACCGATAAAGCCAATCCAGCTTAAGAGCAGCCAATCTTTTTTTTCTAGTTTGGCAGCTGTTTTAGTTTTACGCTGTGCTATTTTTAGAATTGCGTATAATAAAGCAAACGCAATGACATATCGCAGCCAGACCAGCGTAACCGGTGGTATGAAATCAAGTACATATTTACTAACAACATACATGCCGCCCCAGATACTAGCCGCTAAAGATAAACATATTGCTCCGAATAGCGTATTTCTCACTATTTATTACCTCCGCCATATTTAATGAGATTTTTATAAACAAATCTCTAAGACGGGGCAGTTTTAGAACTTGACTGTTCATCCCCGTCCTAGGAATGAACAGTGGGTTGATCGTTTTCAAACAAGTCGAAGAAATACATTTCAATTCCCCTTTCTAGTTATAGTAAAGAATATTGTTTAATTATAACATAAATAAACAGGATTATATTAAGCTAACGTGTAGGCGATAGCATTAATTGTACTGGGATACGGCGGCGATGGGGCGTAAGTATGGCTAATTAATTATCCAGCAGCGCCGGCACATCGGGAAAATGCTCCAGGGCTTTGCGCAAAATGTCCAGTACTTAGGCTACTCCGTAATTGACCATCGATACTAGCGGCCATCATGCGGGATAATATTTCTACCGATTAATCAGGCAGGCGCTGCAGTGGACTATCAGCTTGTAATTCTCCAGGTCGGAGGGCATTTCGATGCCACTGGACCAGTGAAAATCAGTCCCACAACCAATTTCTTAAAAAACTGTATTCTTAAAGTGTATTTTTTTGAAGGAAATTAGGATCATTTGGCGAATTAACGCATTATCAACTAGTGCCAGCATCTTCGTGAATGCTGGCATTTGTTTTTTGTCGGCCAAGGATAGAATTTACTTCAGGTAGTTTATATATTCAATTATGTCTATAATGGGAAGTTTGCAAAATAGTAGATGGTATGGCCAGAAAGTAAAGAACGCAAACCTTTTATAAACCAAGACGGTAATGTCCTTGCAAAGGAGACCCAACTATGCAGAATGAAAGAATTACTGTTTTTTTAGATACAAACATATTCCTTAAGGCATCGTATAATTTTCAAAATGGAAAACTGGCCACTATAAGACGTTATTGCGATGAAGGATTCATTGATCTAGTTGTCAGTTCGGTTGTTTGCAGGGAAGTTGAGACCCATATAAAGAAAGACCTAGAAGAATGCTACGGAAAAATCAAGCACTTGCTGTCAGAACGGCGACTTGTTGCTTTAAGAAGTGAGCCTGATTTTTCCCGTTTTTTGGCCTTTTTATCCACTGAAACGATGGTTGAAAAGGTACTTAGTCAGTTCTCTGATTTTTTAGAGGACACGCACTGCACGATAATTGGCACTGGTGCTGTTCAAGTTGAAAACGTACTATCTGATTTGTTTGCCATGCGTCCACCATTTGAAACAAAAAAACAGGATGAATTTAAGGATTCAATTATTCTTTATTCGCTACGCGATTACCAGCGAGCCTTATCAATACCGATATGGGCGGTTAGTGATGACACAGGCTTTCGCAAGGCATTAGAAGGAGATATTAATTTTCTACTTTTTACTTCAACAGAGGATATGCTAAACAAAGTGAATGCAAAGGTTAAGGCTGATCAGTATATTAAAATAAAAGAATATATCAATGAGCAAAACGGAATGCGATATATTGTGAATCGGCTGGAAGAAGTCTTATTTGATGCGGCTGTTTCACCAGATATAGACTTATTTGATGATGCGCAGGTTATTGCCGTCGATTCAATAAAATACAGATTGGATACTATTGACGAAATTGACAATGAAATGGCAGTTGTTTCGATGGAGGCTGAATGTAATATCAATATTAGTTACACTTTTTTTGATGAGGAAAATTCCGTCTATGATACCATAGATCATGAATATGCCTATCAGCATATTGGGGAAGTCAACGAGGAGCATTTGGTGCGTTTTCCTTTTTGCATTTTATTGAGCCTATTCGACGATACAATAGATATAGATAAGATTGATGTAGAAGATGGGAGGCTTCTCCTATCGCTTGACGAGGAGACATTGATTAAAAGCGAACGGGTTGACGATATCTCCTTTAATGGTCCCGACGAAGAATGGATAGGTTATATGACATGCCCAACTTGTGGATGTCAAATCACGTTTAAAAATGACGGTGGAAATGTTTTTTGTAGTAAATGTGTGCAGGATTAGATAATACCAGCATCCATCTACAAAAGGTTTCAGATTATAGTATAATGAGAAATAAACAGTTCGAAATTCACATTACAAACGCTCTATAAAAGGAGATTTTGATATGGATCAAAATCAAAACATTCCTAAATATTTGTATCACTATACTAATGTTGACTCTCTTGCTTTAATTTTGAAAAACAAAACAATTCGCTTGAATTCCTTAGATAAAATGGATGACCTGCAAGAGCAAATGTCTGTAGATAAACAGAATTTTGGCAGGTTTGTCTTTGTGAGTTCATGGACTGCCGAGGAAGCAGAAAGTATTCCAATGTGGAGAATGTATACGCCTAAACAAAGAGGTGTTAGAATAAAACTTCCGATAAATCCTTTTGTAGACTACCACCCTACATTAGGCGAGGTGGCGAAGTATACCAATAGCACTTTCGTAGGGGACGGGGCGACACAATCTAATTTGAGGACAATTATTCCAACATCTGAAGTGTTTAATGGAGAGTTTTTTCTAACGAATTATGCGATAAATACCCAGTTGTTTGAAGTAAAGTATACTGACGACGATAGTTTATTAAAGCCAACAGTACTTAAAATTGTTGATGATAAATTTTTTATCACATTAAGTGACATAGGAATATATAAAAACAAATACTGGGATTTTCAAAAGGAATGGCGTTATCGGTTAATGTTTTTACCCATATCTGCACCAAAACTTATGCAGGAACACATGCAGGGTCTAAATACTGAGATGGCAAAACTGCAATTGCGAACTATGACTGGGCAAGCCGCACTTCCGTTTAGCCACTATGACCTGAAAATTCGAGATGAAAGCTTTGACAGTATAAGTATTATGCTTGCACCGGATATATCAGAAAGTTCCAAAGTATTTGTCGAACTATTGGTAAAAAAATACTGTTCGTATTGTACTATTAATGAAAGCGTATTAACTAATCTTATACAATAAATGAATTGTTAATTGAAGTTCGATACTTCAATATTTCAAAAGCAATAATTTACATTTTTGAACTTTTGCTGGATGAAATGAACTGCTCATTATGTTTAAATATACCAAGTCTTAGAGAACGTTAAGTTTCCAGTTATCCATATAAGCTAATAATGGAAATCTAAACTGCTATTTATAAATTTACCATTGTTTGTATAGCAAGGAGCATGAGGTAAAATGGAAAAACGCTTTAAATTATATCTCCCTGATAGCAATTGCTCCTATTTATCCGAAGAAAAAGAAAAACAGAGGTCGCAGGAAATGCGCCTTGCCCATGCTGCGGATTTATTACGATTCCAAACGGTGGGGATGCTCTTGCTTACATCTGCCCTGTTTGCTTTTGGGAAATTGATTTATTTATTCAGTCGGAAAAGGAGCCAAGCGACCAAAATCATGGATTGTCTTTATCCCAAGCAAGAAAGAACTATGTAAAATACGGTTCCGTAATGCCTGAACTGAAGGTTTATTGTAGAAGCCCCAAAGAGACTGAGTTTCCAAGAAAATGAGCATTATGGGGTGTTAAAATATTTTGATTGTGTTTCACATTTATTCATATACAGCTAATAATGTTCATCCCGGTCAAGTACGGATTATATCGCTAGCACATAACTTAGAACTTCTGCAAGGGGCATAAAAGGTATGAACAAAAAAGAAATAATGGTTCTGGTTAAAGGAAAAGATAAAACCGAAGAAATAAATAGTATCGATTATGACCTCAAAAATAAGAAGGTGAAAATTACTTATCGAGGAATAAGTACCATCTACCCATATAATAAAAATAATGTGGTTGTTATTAATAAACCGAAAGTAATTGAACTAGACGGACAAGTTGCTTATGTGGAAGGCATGCCTGTCTATGATCCGCAGCTTATTCTTGATTTTCGGGAACGTATCCGAATTATCCGATATAACGGTGAATCCCTTACAGTAAGGCCACAATCATTCTCGCTAGTCAAGAATGGAGCCGCTGACCAGGATGCCCAACAAATACTGGCCTATCTAAGGGATATCTCTCAATATACGTCAGACAACCCGGAAGAAGAGGCTTTTTTGAAACGGGAAATGGAGCACCTTACTTTTGTTCATCCGGAAAGTGTACTGAGCCGTTACCTGAACCGTCAGGCGATTGATCTGCAAACTCCCGACACCGACAATATCATCTTTCCGTTCAGTTTTAACCTCAGCCAGAAGGCTGCACTGGAGAATGCCCTTACAAGCTCTATTTCAGTTATCAAAGGACCGCCCGGCACCGGCAAAACCCAGACAATCCTGAATATTATCGCAAACCTCGTAGCGGTTCAAGGAAAAAGCGTAGCGGTTGTATCTAACAATAATGAGGCAGTTAAGAACGTCATTGAAAAGATGGCAAAGCAGGGTTACGGCTTCCTAACGGCCTTGCTAGGCAAAAGTAGCAATCAGGATACCTTTTTTGCCAATATGCCCGTAGCCCGGGTGGACGGATGGGATTGCGAAGAAGATAAGGAAGAGTTGATTCAGCGGATTGAAGCCCTGAACATTAAGCTGAACCGGTTATTGAGGGTAGACCGGAAACGGGCGCAACTTTGGCAGGAGCTGCGGGCCTGGCAATTGGAACAGGAGCATTTTGAGGAATACTATGCCAGACAGGATGTCCAGAAAATTGGCAAGCTTCCCCTGTTCAGGGCAACTCCGGACCGAATCATTTCTTTCCTGGCTGAAACTTCTTTTGTGAAAGAACGGAATCAAACCAACAGGCTTCTATATAAGTTGAAGCTGCTCTTTAAATATGGAGTGTTTGATCATAAAAGGCTGCAGCAGCAAGAATTGTCTATTTTGTTGTCACTTCAGAGGGAATTTTACCGGCAGCAGACCCGGCAGTTGGAAAACGAAATAGCTGTCCAGGAAAGCCAACTGGACAGCGCCTCCTTTGATGCACTGCTCGAAAAGCACCAGCAGTATTCTGAAAGGTTGTTCCGTAAGTGTCTGTATCAAAGCCACAGCGGGCTGCCGGAGCCTGACTTTACCAGAAAAAGTTTCAAGGTGAGGTTCCAGGAGTTTATCAAGACATTCCCTGTCATCCTTAGTACAACCCACGCATTGCGCCGGTCTATTCCACAGAATTACCTGCTGGATTATGTTGTTATCGATGAGGCTTCTCAGGTGGATATTCTCACCGGCACACTGGCCTTTTCCTGCTGCCGGAATGTAATTATTGTAGGAGATGTGAAGCAACTTCCCCAGATTACCGACGAAAAAATTGAACCAATGCTGAAAACATCGCCGCCTAATCCTGTATATAACTATTTTCGTCACAATATCCTGTCATCTATTATTAGCCTCTATGGAAGCAGCCTTCCCTGCGAAATCCTGCGGGAGCATTACCGCTGCCATCCCCAAATCATTGAGTTCTGCAACCAGAAATATTATGACGGAGAGTTGATTCCATATACCAACTCGAACCTGTCGGAGTGCCCCCTGGCGCTTTACAAAACCGCTAAAGGAAACCATCTGCGACGGGTTACAGAGGGTGAAAAAAAGGGGAACTATAACCAGCGGGAGCTTGATGTTACAGTTGAGGAAATCCTGAAAAATCCCGTTCTTGCGGAGAACCGCGAGAATGTCGGCTTTGTTACCCCTTACCGAAAACAGGCCAACAAGGCGGAGCAACTGCTACCCGACGGCATCGAAAGCGATACGGTACATAAATACCAGGGCCGGGAAAAGGACGTTATGATTATGTCCACCGTACTGGACAGCACTCGGGACGGCCAGATGAGACTTAAATTTGTGGATGACCCGCAGATGGTCAATGTGGCTGTTTCCCGAGCTATAAGACAGTTTGTGCTGGTAACGGATCACGACCTCTTTTTCAAGAAAGGCAAGGATATTGGCGATTTGATTCGCTACATCAAGTACAGCACCCTTGACGAGAACGTGATTGAGAGCAATATCGTATCGGTCTTCGACCTGCTTTACCGGCAGTATTCCAGCAAGTTAATCCCGCTGAAAGCAAAGATGAATAAAAGTGCCCGGTATCAGTCGGAAGAAGCTCTTCGTGTGCTTCTGGAGGAGATTCTTGCGGAGCCGCAATATAACCGGTACAGCTATGTGCAAGGGATGCTGCTGCGGAACCTGTTGAACACCGTGGATTTGCTTACCACTGAAGAGGTGAAGTTGGTCAACAACAGAGCATCGCTGGATTTTGTTGTGTACTATAAGCAGGACAAGGCCTGTGTCCTTGTGGTTGAAGTAGACGGCTTTGCCTTTCATGAAAACAATCCGGATCAGCAGCGCCGTGACGCGCTGAAGGATGCAATTCTAGCGAAATACGGAGTGCCAATGCTGCGGCTTCCTACCAATGGCAGTAGGGAGCGGGAAAAGATACAGAGAGTTTTGAGTGAACAGTAAGTAAGGCAAATCGCAGCTGGAAATAAGGCTAATAACACGTAGTTCGTGCAAGCAGTAATTATAGCAATAATGCGAAATCATTAAATAGGTGAAATTAATTATGAGGAGTTGTAGTTATGGGCGGACAAGAAGGAAGTCGTGGATACATATATCAAGGAATAATCTCAATTTTTAATGCTTGTACAGAAAACGATTGGCATGAAATATCTGTTGAATATACAACTCCGAATGATAAAGTTGATATTGCACTTATAGATGACGATGGCTCTGTTCTTAGGGCAATACAAGTCAAATCGTCAGTTAATCTCTTTTCTAAAGATGACATTTGGGGTTGGCTCATAAGTCTAATAAATGATGTCCCCTCTAAAGTATATCAATTAATTCTCATTGGTAACTGTCAAGAACCAGCTAATACCTTTATCAAATCAGTTGACAAATATTATGCAAATAAAATGGATAAGGAAGCTACTTCCAGCATAAATGGATTTGAGAAATATCTTAACGCTAAAACCATAAATATCATATTGATGCCGTTTGACGAAAATCATCTAATGGGTGTAATAAGGGATTCATTAAATCGTTTCATCTCTTTAAGGGACTACGATATAGATTATCCTACTTTGGAAGTGATTGCTTATGCATTACTATCTTTTCATATGTTCTTGGGAACTAAAGGTAAAACTGTAAGTAAAGATGAATATGAAAAAAAGATTATCGGATGGTTAAAGGAAAAAGATTATAAAAATATCAATGATAATAACATGCAAACGATTAAGACATGGACTCGTTCGGATACAGGAAAAGTTGTTACACCAAATGAGCTAATTAAGCAAGGCAATACCATGCTCCAAATAGATGGCGATGAAGCCCGTTGCGAAACTAAAACTCCTGACGGCAAAATCATGTATGCTGAATTCGACATTAATAGTAATGGGGTAAAAAATATTGTAATCGAAGGTTATCCGCAGGAGTACTCTCTCGATATTCCTCAAAGTGTTATCGTGAATAAGCAAGAGGGTGTAACGATTATTCAAGGTGTCGAGTATCATGCAAAAAAATACGTTCTCAAGTTTGGTGGTTATTTGAACGCCATATATGATGAAGTAAGCGGAAAAATGCAAGATGTCTCTGCAAAAGCGCCTGCCGGAATGAGCGTATTTTTGGATGAAACAAATAAATTAGTACGCATCGTTGACAAGAGTGACGTTACAATCGAACCCATGGATAAAGAATAATCATTTTTGCCGACTTCGCTTAATGTTTATAACTGACTAACTCTGTCGCGTTGCGAACTGCACATTATCCATATAATGTAACTAAAAGCGGACATCCTATTATGAAAATCATCCTAATTTGGCAGTAATTATAAATACACCACTAAAAAAGCATTAATATTAATGTTATAATCAAAGGAAATTGTTAGCTTTAACTTCTGAAAAGGCATGATTTATTAATGGAAAGAACGCTGCTGGAACTATTACTTTTGACATTTATCATTCATTTGATAGATACTCTGGCTTATTCGGTTAGATTGAACTCAGTTAAAAGCGGGCGAGTAGCCTTGTCGTTTTCTCTTTTTAACGTGTTCGTTCTAATTTCCCGAACCGCCAATACATTTCAGGCCCCGCTCATCGGGGGTATTATTGGAACAAGTATTTTACATGGCCTGGATCCCCTTGCCGATATGCGCAAAGTAATCTTTGCTTCAACAATAGGTACATTAGTCGGGATATTATTTATCCCAACCTTTCTTAGGGTATTTGAAGTGGCTGTTAGACGATTAGAGGTAAATGGTTCTGTTCCATCCCTGGTCGTGGAAGCATTGCAGGTAAACAATATCAGGCAAATTGTAAGGCGTGCTGCCAGACCTACAAAGAAAATGCTGGAAAGGCTGAGATATCGGGAAATCCCCAAAAGATTACTTATTTTAAACGCCCTGGTTACAGGAATTTATACTATAGGTGTACTTGCTGCCAATTATTCAGCGTTATTGGTCGCCGAGCAGCATCGTTTAGCGGCTGCGGGATCATCGGGCATGATTAACGGAATTGCCGCGATCTTGCTGACCTTATTCATTGACCCAAAGTCTGCAATTATTACGGATCAGGCGCTAAGGGAAAAAAGACCGTACGAGGATGTAAAAGCCCTGGTAGTCTTACTCATCACAACTAAAATTATAGGAACATTATTGGGACAGGTGATTTTTTTGCCGGCTGCGAAAATCATAGCAAGTTTTTATAACTAATCACTTTCATTTATACACACCGCACTAGCCTGAGAGATGCTGTCTGCAATGAAAAATAATTGGCTATCTGTGTTTTTGGCGGTGGTTGCGCTGATGGCAAGGATATTAGTATTGATGGCTAACCGCCATAACACTAAGAGAAAACCACTTTGGGATACCGTAAAATATGAGAACTATAGCGAGTCAGCTCGTTAATCTAAGAGGAAACAACAATATGAATATAAAACGTCCACAAATATCAAAAGAACTCATTCAGATTGATGATTTTTCTTCCTATACTCAGGACTTTTTATTGGAAGAGTTGCCAATATCGGGTATTAAAATTTGTGAAGAACAAATTGAAGGGTCAGGATTTTTTAAAATAGAAATCCGCAAGAGCATTTTTGAGAATTGCACTTTTCATAATTGCAACTTTGAAAAAGCAAGTTTTGTTGATGTTGTATTTCAATCTTGCGATTTGTCAAACAGTAAATTTGCAGGAGTCTATTTTGAACGATGCCGGTTTGTATCCTGTAAATGTATTGGCGTGGATATGAGCGATACGGTTGTTAAGCAAACAACCTTTGAGCAATCAAATTTTCGGTTTTCATATTTCGATAAAACGAAAATAACTGATGTCTTATTTGATCACATTGATTTTACTGAATCGTCTATGGTTGAAGCAAAGCTAAAACGATTTGTTGCAGAGGATTCAATATTTGTGAAGAATAACTTTTGCAAAACGATGTTGGCAAAAGTAGATTTTACCAGTAATGAGCTTGTTGCACCGATGGTATCCACTCCTCCCATTGAGCTAAAAGGAGCTATTATCAATATGTTTCAGGCAGCAAATTTGATTAGCCTTTGGGGTGTCGTTGTTAAGTAGCAATGAAACGGTTACAGCAAAAGCCACCGGCTTGCAGGTATCGATTCCTGAAATGGCCGGTGGCTTATTGGGCAATGGGGGTTTTAATTATCCAGCAGTGCCAGTACATCCGGAAAAGGTTCCAGGGCTCTGCGCAAAATGCCCAGCATATAAGCAATTATTACCCCGTAATTAACAATGGGCACTCCCGCGGCGCTGGCTTCCATCATTCGAGATAGCATTTCACGTCTATTGATCATGCAGGCACCGCAGTGGACTATCAGCTTGTAGCTCTCCAGGTCGGAGGGCATTTCAATGCCGCTGGACCAGTGAAAATCAAGCTCGCCGCCTACTGACTGGCGCAGCCAGCGGGGTATCTTGACCGTGCCTATATCATCGGCCACCTGGTGGTTTAGTGAGGGACTGTCCCTTTTTGGTAGCTGTTGGAAATGGCGTAAGCCAGGCCCAACAGCTACCCGAGCATATAAGTACCTTTACTATATTTTCAACCAGCTGCCGGGTGTAGAGTTCGGCCAATATCCTGAACTCCTGGAGGATTTTCTGCCATGGAGTCCGGAAGTTCAGGTCGCTTGCAAATAGAGCTAAAAACCAGTTCATGACATGGTTTTTGGCTTTTTTCTATACACGTTGTAATTTGACGCTTACTTTTTGTTTATACAAAACTGCGTATAATGTTCGCACAAATGTATTGACAAATGCTGCACAGGCTGTTAATCTCAATCTTGAGGTGATAAATAATGGAAATAAAGTTGGATAGTCTTATTTCGTTTGACAAGATAAGAGTGGATGCAGATTCGGTGTTTGAAATGGTTGAAAAAAACGGGAAGGTAGTGCTGCTCAAAGACAATCAACCTGTTTATATTATCCTGAAATATGGGGCTAATATGGTCAATTATGAACAGGAATCTAATATGGAGACACCAAAATATACTCTGCAGGAAGCGATGAAAATTGTACTTTTAGAAGCGGAAGAACATACAATGCATGCTGCTGCTCTTGCCGACGAGATTTCTAATAGAGGATTATACCGACAGAAAAATGGCGGCAAGGTTCAGTATAATCAAATAAGGGCACGATGCGGACATTATCCGGAGTTGTTTGAAGCCTTGCCGGGAAATATCATTAAATTGAAAAAGTTTGAGAAGTCTCCAGGCGAAGGGGGGCTTCAAGAGTAAATGCATGACGGCTATTTAAATATATTTTTGAACAATGGTGAAATCGTCGTTTCCGATATTGCAGACGATAGAGGAATTCATGAGAGAGTGATACACCAGCAGCAAAAAATTGTTCAGTACAAAACAAAAACACTGATTTATTCTCTTGAAGAAAACGATATACCACCAGAAATGCAAAATAAAACTCCATGGATTAAAAAGAAGACTGCTTCGCAACTTAAAAACTGGTCAGGTTCCGAGTCAAGCGGCTTGGCATTTTTTCATCAGACTAATAAGTGGGTAACCCTGGGTATTCTTATCCAGGTTAATGAATTTACTGACCGGGGAATTAACCTTAAAAATACATATTATGTTCCGGGTTTCAATTTGCTGAATTACTGGAAAACTCAAGCGCGGGAAAATGAAGAGCAAAATAAGAAATTTATAAAAGCGTTTACCGAAATTCTGAACAACCTGACCAACCCTTATGGGCATGTGGGTTTTGAAATATTGAGGCAATGGCTTTTGAAGCAAGTCAACGAACGAGAAATTGCAATTAAACGTATAGATTTTTTCCTTTCTGTTCTCATAACCGCTTCTAAAGCACCTTTTTTTGATTGGAAAGAGATCGGGACAAACTCTTATTTTAAAGAAAAAGTTCATGCCGCGTCAAAAATGTTTGATGGAAACATGGTTGCATTGTTGGAAGAACTGGAAGAAATTATAGGCGACCCCGTCAGCAGTATCCACCTGACAACACGGCCGGGAAACAGGGATATCATACTGGCTGTCCAGTGCCGGTTGGCTTTTACATTTGGTATGTATAACTATGAAAAAGCTCCTGTTTTATCTAAAGTGACTGACGAAGAAGTGCATGATCTGCAATCAATAGACGCCAAGAATATCAGAACTATTTTTGCTGCTGAGAACAGAGCGGTCGTTCGAAAGCTGATTAAACATATACCCTATGAACAGAGGGCTCATATTGGCATCGTTGGGTTTGACGGGCAAGTACGCTCTGCTGTTTATGATTTGCTGCGTCATTTCAAAAATGCGGGTGTCGGTCAAATTATTATTTGGAGCGACTATGACAGGGCTGCAATCGCTATGGTTGAAAAACTTTATGCTTTGGGATTTGAACAGTTTAAGTTCGTTGCCAAAAAACAAGGAACGCTCTTCCTGGTTTCCTATGCGGAAGGCTTAAAGCAATTAAAAGAATTGACCGGTACAAACCACTTAACGGAGCAAGAAGATTTTTTATGGGATTTTGATTTGTTAGAGGCAATTGTTTTGGAGGGAAACGCCAATGATTGAGCCTATTCCATTCTTGCCTAACTCAGAGGGTGATACCGATATTTTGGGGCGCAGTCTTAATGAACTGTCACACTTGAGCCGGGTTTTATCGTTTCTGGTGCGCGAAACCAACCAGTATAATCTTCAACTAGACTTTTTGCTTTTGGTTCATTTAGCTCTTCAAACCGCTTTCGATCCGGATGAGCGGCTGGACACAGAAGATCAGTTGGCCAATCGCTTAAGAAATCGTTTTAAACGTCCCATCACTGACGAATTTGTCCAGCAGGTCCTTTATCAAATGCGTTCCGCAGGATGGGTTGATAAAACAAAGCAGGACGGAATTAGGATCACCAATGCAGGAATCCGCATGGGTACGCTGCTTTTAGATATGGTGCAAAGAAACTATGTATATCATGAAAAGGATGACTTGCAAAAAGAGATTTTTATCGCCGAGTTATCTTCGTTAAACCTTGAAACGAGTCGCAAGTTAAGATTGGACAGTATGCCAAACTTCCTGCAATTATTAAACTCGGTTCACCGCATGACCGAGCTCGTTCAGCGCAATATACCCTATTATATCCAAAAGGAAAATGCCCTTGAGGAAATTAGTAAGCTTAAAGATTTGATCCTTGAATCTGTCCATAAAATTGAAGATTATACCAGAGAAGAGACCATAACGGAAAAGCTCGATGATTTTCGCCTGAGAAATCATTATATTGAGGGAATTATCCAAAAAGCTATTCTGATTGGCCAAGAAGGGTTAGGAGAAGTCGCCAAAGCGATAAGTATCGCGGCCTTGCAAGTCTGGACTGCAAGTATATCCAGAGAAAAGTTCAGCATAGCCTTGCGGGAAAAGATCAAGTCGGCCGTTCAACATGAATATTACGAAGAAAGCGAAATCCAATCGGCTTATGAAATCATGATCCAAATGGAAACAGAGGATAAACCTGTAGCTTATTTGCCGGCGAAGATATTTGGCGGGATATCGCCGAATGATGTATGGCAGGCGATCGAAGACGGTGAACGAGGTGATTTCGGATTTGATTTTACACCGAATAAAAGATTGGATATTCTGCATACGGAAATTGAAAACACTGCTCCTGAATATGCCGATATGAAAGAAATTGCCCAAATAGAAGGACAATACAATCCAAATACAGCAGGAGACAGCAGTTACCTTCAAGAGTTTGAAGAAGTGCTTGAGATGGGAGTTCTAAATGCCGGACGAGAGGAAACGATTAAAGACTGGATTTACCTTTTTGAGAAGCCGGATCGTCTGAAAGCGGTAACCTTTATGGACCTTGTCTCTTATCTATCAACACTAATGCCCAGTTATTTTAACCTTTTAAAAACGGGGACCTCAAAAACTAAACAAATCGGTAACTGGGAGTTCCTAACCGTAAAAGGTGCCAGTAATTTATTGAGCGGAGATGAACTTGTACGCTTCCCCCAATTAGATGAACTGGAAGCAGGCAACACGTTAGGAGAATTAAGAGGATTAGTCAGGAGTGAAGAAAATGGAACAAACAACAGGTAATAGCGTTTCGTTACTTCCCAAATATAAAAATGCTATTCAGTTACTTGCCGCCAGTTCGAGCATTATTTTAAGGCGGGACTGGATTGGACTGACAAGAGATGGATTAAAAAGAGCCCTTGACGCCAGAAGTGATCAGGAAATTAAAGATTTTATAGCGATCAGTAATATGCGTCTGGAACAAGAAACCATACCGGCTAAGATTATTTATGATGACATTATTAATCGTTACGTTTATGTCCAGACGGTTCATCCCATCATTTTGACAGATCGCTTAAAAACTGCACCCATCCTGCTTTTTTTGCTGATGTATTACAACCAGATCACGCTTGGGCACCCTTCCACCAGTGTCCGTGAGTTGCTTGAAGTTATCGACTCTTCCGTAACAGACAGACCGGATCAAAAGATTGTCAGCATATTGCAACCCTTAATAGACTATTGCCTGATAAAAGAAGACAAGGAAACGCAAAGTTATAAGATAACCCGTATCGGTGAAGCGTTTATGACACCGATTTTACTTAAACGACTTACTGACGTGACCATGTCGCAAAACTATTCGCTGGATGTTGTTTTGGAATTTTTCAGAAAAGAAGTTCCCAATCCTAAACCGCAAGCACTGTTCTAGAGAGGGGGTATTAGTCGATGCTTTATCCTATTGAGTTGACGTTTGAAAATGCCCGGGAATTCAAGAAGCAATCGGTTTATTTTGCCAATCCCCAAGGGTTTGAAACTATTTCTGAAATCGCCAACCATTATAAGGACAACGTCCTTATTGGCGGTCTGAATGGTACGGGAAAGTCCACAATTGCGGCTGTGTTTATTTGTATTCTCAACGCTGATGTCAATGAAGCGGATCCAGTTGATCTAATCTCTTCAAGTCAAGCGTATTCTGATGAGAACCCCTGGCTCTTCAAAGGACGCTTGATCTTTTATAATGACGGGTCACTGGAAGATAATAAGATGTTTATCGAGATTAACGCTCGCTTTGAGGGAATTACAGAACATGAAAAACCTAAAATACGTTCCAAGTATTTTACAATTAAAGAATCGGATTCAATCGAAGGATTAAAGACTGTCCGCGAGTATGTGTATAGTAATAAAAATGATAAGTACGGTAAATTGGATGAGTATAGGAAACAAATCGAGGCTTTGGGCATATCTCCGGACAAATATCTTTTGTATTGGAAACAAGGGGAGACCAGTAAATTTACCCAGATTAAAGATGTTGAGCGCTTCAACCAATTCGCACGGATGATGGGTATTGAAGAAAGCATTACGAACCTTGATCGGATGATCCAGCAACAAGCCGAGAAAGAGAAGGATGTTGTAACTGTTTCGAATAACTGTTTACAATTGGAACTCGATCTCAGGAATAAAGAAATTGACAAGAAGGAGAAGGAACGGCGTGATGAGGAACTCATGGCCGGCTCCGCTGATTTTGTCGGTAAATTATATGCGCTCATTGACTACAATACAAAAACATTGGAAGGCATCAAAGTCAAGATTTCGGTAAATGACCAGACCCTAAATGAACAGAATGTCCAAAGAGCTCAAGTCGAAGAAGAATTGAATGCTATTCTGAAGCAGAAGGAAACAATTCAGACTGAGTCCGACCAGTGTATATCCCAAATACAGGAAGTCAATGAGCAAATGGTGAGCGTAAGCCAAGCAGTATCGAATCTTGAACATGAAATTGACGAAGGCAAGAGTAAGTATCATCAAATTAAAGAATTTCTCGATATTCTTAAGCAAAAGGAACTTGGCGTTGAAGAATTGCAAAGACTGATCGAAAAACTGCAATCAGACTTAGTAACGACTAAACTAGCGATTCAACAAAACGAATTAGAGTCAACCAATAAGGAAAAGGCTAAGAAAGAATATGAAGAAAAAGTCGCAGCTTTAGAGTCGGAGAAAGAAGAACTTGAACGGAAAATTGCCCGCGCCCAATCCATCCTGGAAGAAAACCCGGACGCAGCTACTCTTCTGGAATGGATTGAAGGTATTGTATGGGATATTGAAGATAAAAGAGAAGTACTTTCCAATAGGGAGAACGATAGATTAAGACTTGAAAAGGAACTAACCTTAATTGCCCGGGCCCTTGGTTTTCATGAAAAGGTATTGGAAAAGGATACTGAAAGTTTACAAAAGGATATCACGCAGGAAGAAACCCAGATTAAGCAATGCCGCGATGATCTCCAAGAGTTAGACCGGGACAAGATTATCTTGGAAAATGAATTATCTAAGGAATCTGCCGAACAATTGCGTGCCGCTATCTCGTTCCTTACCAATGAAAATGAGAATCTTAATGTCAAGGAAAAGGGTTATCAAGAAATTATTGAGCAGAATGGCCCAACGGTAGTCGGTTTATATCACAGTATACAGAAAACGGGCGAAGAATTAGCAAGGCAAATACGAGAGATCGAAGACGGCCTTCAGCAAGTAAAAACACAAGTTGATATGACCCAGCAGTCGATGGACGATCTTTATGCCGAGCAAAAAAAAGCGCAAGCAAAGTTAGAAAAATACCCTCTGGGTTCAGCGGAATATGCGCAAAAGATCAAAGAATCCCGCCAAATAGAAAATGAGTTGAATTTGGAAACGGAACGGGTAAATCAACAAATCGTTGAGTTTAAAGATCAACTTGAAACAATTGACCAAGGAATATTTGACTCTTCCCAACGGGAGTCGATGGCTAAACAGGGTTTTGAAACCTATGCTTTTCAAGATGTGTTCGAATTTAAGGATAGTGAACTTAATCAAGAGAAAGAGAAGAATTTATCCCTCTTAAAATATACCATCCTGGTTGAGGCGGATGAAAAGGATTTGCTTCCTTTTTCCGGGCACTATCATGTTCCATTGAATGAGTATGCCTCGGACAATTCTCTAGAGCCTTTACCATTTGGCCTTTCGTTCAAAAACAATATTAATCCCGCGAATGCCAAGAAAGCAGTTTCCTGGTTGCGGCAAATCAGCGGGTACCTCAGTGATAACGGACTTATTAAAGATAACATCGGAATAAGAGGGTATGATCCTGACAAGGTAAGTTATTTTCTGAGTACTGCCGCCAGAGAATATACCAGGACTATTTTGCAGGCAAAAATCAGTACAGCAGAAGCAAGAACCATCGAATTAAGTGCTCGGTACTCTAAACAAGAAGAAATCACAGCAATGCTTGAAGCCCAAAAGCATGATCTTGATAATTTACTTTCCAAACTAAGCGAATTAACAGAAAAAACCGCTCAATTAAGAAAAAATCTTGAAGAGTATCGTAAGAACGAAGATGCTTTTCAGGTGGAGGAAACAAAATGCCGCGGGTTCCAAGAAATAATCAATTCAGTTAAAGATGTATTTAAAGAAGCGTATGATCAACAAAATCCAACCTTATCATTTGAATTAAATGAGATCCTTACAAAAGCGACAGAGTTAAAAGAGCAGATTGAGTTGTTGGAAAGCAGCAAAAAACTGCAGATAGAGACAAAGAGTAAGATCGAAGCTAACATTGCCCAAACATCTAAACTGGAATCAAGATTAGCGGACTACAAGTTAAATCAAGAAAAACTGGAGAAAGTCAATTCAGATATTCAAGTTTGGCTTGGGTTGTTGGCGCAGGAGGAAGACAAGCTGGCAACTCTTAAGCAAGCCTATGAAGCAAAGAATAAGCTTTTAAGTAGCTTTGAGCAATGGAACAATGAATTTGACAGATACTTTTCCCGGCAAACTTTTTATCTTGAAATCGAGAATTCTTTGCTGGAAGATGAAGGCGTTTTATCTCTGGAGGAAACTCAGGCCAAGTCAGAAAATCTATATCTTTATGAGCAGCAGCTTAACGCAATTCTGACTGATAGTGGTAACCTAACTAAGGAAATTGAAAATCTCAGACTTGAAAAGTCGCGGCGGGAAGAGCAACGCGTTAAAGTTGTAGACGCTCAAAAAGTAATTGATCGTATGCCTGAAAAGAAGCAACTGGTAGAGTCCATTACAGAGCTGCGCAATCAGGCCAATAACTGTTCAATCGATATTGGAGTCTTGAAAAAGAAGATCAATGAGCTAAAGGAAAATCAGGAGAAATTTCAAAGGAGTTTAGAACAATACCAGGAATATTTTAACAAGCACCAGGAAATTGATTTTGAATTTTTAAATCAATATGAGCTTGCACTTGAAAGATTAAAGGTGGAACGGGAGAAACATCGTAAGCTGCTGCAAGAATTCCATAATCTGGCCATTAAGCAAGACGAGTATCGTCAACAGCTTGAACAAATCCAACTCAGAATTGCCCCGGTTGAAAAGGAATTAAAAGAGATAGACGGTGTTATTCAAAAACTAAACGAGGATAATAATCTTTTAGCGAAGCAATTAGAGGAGCTTAAAAAAGATGTTACGCCGACTCTGGACGATGAATACGATTACCGGCGCCTTAGTGAAGATAACTTTTCGCAGATTACGTTAGGAGATTGTTTGCCGATTTTTCGTCTTCTGTATAATGGCAAGTTTTATGAAGCTGTTCAACAAGAGTATATGCCAGGCTTCGATGTGTTTATGGAATTACTCAACCTTGAAAGTCAGGAAATTATTGAAGAACAAAAATATACTCAGGGCCGTCTGGTTATTAATCACTCATTAAAGCAATTGCGCATTCTGACAATGAGGCCAATTAAAGAGTCCGCAGTCAAAGACTATGAAATTCTAAAACTAGAGTTTGAGAAGAATATGAGTGACAAACAACGGCTTGAGGAGGAACTTGCCTCTTTCCGAAATATCGTTGAGTCCGATTATAGAACGGTTGAAGGTATCATTACCAGTTCTATCCGGGCAATTTCTGAAAGACTGAATGAAGTTTTCGTTCCTATGAACTACACGGTTCAACTCGAATATCGCAATAAAGAAGAGGGCGGTGGCCATCGCCGTCTGGTAATGTGGTTTAAAAAGACCCATGAACAACAGATGAGGGTGGTGACCGAGCGTGGTGGTTTATCCGGCGGTGAACACGCCATTGTATCGCTTATGATGATGTATTCTATTCTTAGCGTGAAAGAAGAAAAGAAAATGGAAGGTAAGAGCGGTGGATATTTACTGCTTGATGAATGGGATGCCAATCTGGACCCCTTAAAAGCGCAAACTGTATTTCAGGTTTTGAAAAAACTCAGGAAGAAAATTATCAGTATTACGCCAAGGAGTAGTTCCCGTAACTATCTCAGTGAGTTTGGCTTGCTTTTACGAGTAATTAATACACCTAACCGGCACGGCATCGTAGTACTTAAAGAACGCAACAAAGAAGTACTTGATGAATTCTTTGCTGAACTTGAAGCAGAAGAGAAAAAAACGGATAAAGTTTTAGCGTAGATATTGGGCCAGATGGAACAACTGTAGTCAAAATAGCACTGTCCGCCAAGGCCCCACCAGGCTCAAGCGGCATCTTTTTTATCTCCTCAAGGCATACAGAAACGGTTTGCTTGCTTGAGTGAGGGAAAAGCATTGATAGAAAAGGGGTTTGGGCGAGTTTGCCACGCCCAGAAGTATTGAGACCTTTGAGAAGATAAAAAAGATGATATTGGTTTTTTTGATAGGAAAAAATAAGTATTTTGAGGATTGAAAATAAAGATTTGCAAGTGCTTCGGAGAAGCGTATTATTATGCTAACTCCCGGAGTAAATTTTGTTCGGTGAAATGTCTGAATTATTATAATGTGAAGGTGTTTCGGGGGCGGCAGTAAGAAAGAAAAAGTACGTTTGTGAGCAGTAGCATACTGCCGAAATGCCTAGTGTCTGATAGTGAGTTGGTGCCATGCTTTACTCCATTTGCTAAGCAAAGTTAAATGTAGTATTGTTAATATATCATTGAGAACAGGAGGTACAAAAAGATGGGTAAAACTGAATTTCGCTGGAATCAACACAAACTTAATCTTGAAATTCAGGAGGAGGCACATCTTTATTGCTGAATGTTTATCTTATACTCTGAGATCTAATCAACAAATTCAGGATTAAAGGCGAAGATGTTCTCTGTCGTCTTTTTTTTATGCCCTCCTCCGCAGATTGTTAGAAAAGGAGTTAGGGCTAATGAATTTAATATTTGAGGGATTATACAAGAGTTACCATGACAAGATGGTACTTTCCAACATCAGCGGTGGAATCAGCAATGGTGAGAAGATTGGCCTTATTGGCAGCAATGGCATAGGGAAAACAATACTGTCCAAAATTTTAGCAGGTATAGACATTACGGATAAAGGCCATATTGAGTACACGCCACGTAACGCGTTAATCATCTATTTACAGCAATCCCCGGATTTTCAGCCGGGCGCGTCTGTGTATGAAGAATTATATCAAGCGGTTAGTAAAAATTACGGCAGCAATGAATCAGTTGACACCATTGTAAAGAAATCGCTCAATCAAATGGAAATCTCCGAATCTTTCTGGGAGAAGCAAGCAACGAGTTTAAGCGGCGGAGAAAAAACAAAACTTATGCTCTGTAAAGTTCTTACCAGAGATTTTGACTTATTAATTCTCGATGAGCCTACCAACCATTTGGATCCGGATAGTGCCGCGTCACTGGAAAAGACGATTAAACGAATTAAACAATCCGTTTTAATCATATCGCATAACAGATACCTGTTGGATCAGGTAGCGGATCGCATATGGGAATTAACTGCCGTGGGTTTAAAATCCTATAAAGGCAATTATTCTGCCTATAAAGTACAAAAGGAAAATGAAGATAAACATTTTGCCAAGGAATATGAAAAGCAGCAATTGCGGATTGAACAATTAAATCAGGTTATTCGCAAGAGAAGAAACTGGCTGGCAAGCGCCCAGAAAAGTTCCGATTATAAAAATGCTGCCAGAACGCAAGCCAGTGCCTTAAAGGCCAAAGAGAAAGAACTTGCGCGTTTATTAAATAATAAAATAGAAAAACCGTTACAAATTCCACTGCCGGCTTTTGACTTTATTAACAAATCTCATGGTCAGAGTAATAAGCTGTCCCCTGTTATCATACGGGGAAACCAGATATCCAAGGCCTATGGAGATCAGGTCGTGTTAGAGGACCTGTCTTTTGCGATCGGCAGGGGAGATAAAATAGCCCTATTAGGTGATAACGGAGCAGGCAAAACAACGCTCTTGAAAATAATTTGCGGTATTGACCAATGTTTTCAAGGTGAATTATCCTTAGATCCGGCACTTAAAATTGGATACTTTTCACAAGGATTTGAGGAACTTAACGCTGATGAAACTATTCTTGATAATGTTGGGACAGCAAATAAATCAATAGAAGATACAAGGACCCTTCTTGCCTGTCTTCTCTTCAGGAAAAATGATGTTTTTAAGAAGATAAAGCAGTTGAGTATGGGAGAAAAATCTCGGGTAGCATTTGCCAGGTTAATCTTATCAGGTGCCAATTTCCTTGTTTTAGATGAACCTACAAATTATTTAGATATATATGCCAAGGAAAAAATTGAAGCAGTTTTGGAGCTATATGCAGGCGGAATCCTGTTTGTTTCCCATGATATTTATTTTGTACAAAGGATTGCGGCCAAAATTATGCTGATTGAGCACGGTTCGCTTAAGCTTTACAACGGGAATTATGATTATTACCTGAGCAAGAGAAAAAATGAATATAGCGGAAATACCCGAGAGATAGATTTAAAAAACATTCGCACCCGTATTCTTAAGCTTGAATGTGACCTGGCCTTTATTGGCGGAGAACTCAATGGTAAATTAAGTGATAGCGATAAAAAAATGCTTAATGAAGATTATTTAAGAAAAGCACACGAGTTGAATGAGTTACGGCAACTTTTGTAACACCAAGGCCCAACCAGCTTCCAGCGGCATCTTTTTTGTATCCTAGAAGGCATGTGGAGACGGTTGTATCGCTCTCCCACAAAAAAGCAGACACACATATCAACATAAATGTAGAGTTTGATGATGAGGAAGGACAGATTCCTATTGATAGGATAGTAAAAAAACTGAAAATTTAAATCTTGCAAAAAGTAATATAATGGAAATATTTTGTTGAAACATGTATAATAAAGGAAAAGTGTTTAAGGGGAATGAATATGAACTCTGAAATCATAATGTACTATACAGAAGATGGTTTAACTAAAATAGAAACTACTTTTGACGGTGATACCGTTTGGTTATCTATTGACCAAATGGCAGAATTATTTCAGCGTGATAAGTCTACAATTTCTCGTCACATAAAAAACATATTTAATGAAGGTGAACTGACACGTAATTCAGTTGTTGCAAATTTTGCAACAACTGCAGCTGACGGTAAAACATATCAAGTAGACTACTATAATTTAGATGTAATTATTTCTGTGGGCTATCGTGTAAAATCTTTGCGAGGAACTCAGTTTAGGATTTGGGCAAGTAGCGTACTTAAAGAATTTATGAAAAAAGGCTTTGCGATGAATGATGACCTTTTAAAAAATAATGGTGGCGGAATTTATTTTGATGAATTGTTGGAGCGAATTCGTGATATTCGGTCATCAGAAAAAGTATTCTGGAGAAAAGTACTTGATATTTATGCGACAAGTGTTGACTATGACCCAAGAACAGAAGTATCGACTTTGTTTTTTAAGACGGTACAGAATAAGATGCATTGGGCAGCTCATGGGCAAACTGCAGCAGAAAAGATTTATTACTCGGCGGATGCAGATAAACCTTATATGGGAATGCTTAGTTTTAAAGGAGAACAGCCTAAACAAGCGGATGCATTAGTAGCAAAAAACTATTGTACAGAAGAGGAGTTATCTGCATTAAACAGCATAGTTTCTGCTTATCTTGAATTTGCTGAAATGCAAGCAAGAAGAAGAATACCAATGTATATGTCAGATTGGATTGAAACATTGGATGGATTTCTGAAATTGTCCAAGCATGAAATTCTAACCCATGCTGGGAAGATCAGTGCTAAGACAGCTGAACTCAAAGCAAAGGAAGAGTATAAGAAATATAAGGAGCTATATTTAGGTGATGTTTCCAAGGCGGAGAAAGACTATATAGAGGCATTAGAAGATATGGAAATTAAATTACTAGGTGGAAGCGATAAAAAATAAGTACGCATTATGTCTAGCAAATTATCCGAAGTTAGGCGTAAAAAAGCTCAAACCCACTTCAGAGTTTGAGTAAAGTTGCAGATTATCGTGGAGAAGCTGCTAGCCCTAACTTTGGATAATTACATTGCACGAAACCGCGCTGATTGATGCTCCCGCTATGGGGATTAAATATTTATTTTTCCGTCTAATTTTAGATAGCATTAAGGGAAACTTGATAGCAAAATGTATCAAAGCAGCGTTAATCATGCTGAAATAGACATAACTTCCCCTCCCCATGACAGGGCAAATTTTTTAAACATATGCTGTTGTTATTGATAGCTTTATATAGCCATCTCTGATTCTATCCTATCACCAAAGTATATGGCAAATTGGGAGATGCAATTTTTCCAATCTTTAACTGGCATAGTCCACTTTTTGGCTGCTTCAATGGTAGCCAGGTAAATAATTTTCTTCAGTGCATCGTCTGTTGGATAGGCAGTTTTAGTTTTGGTTACCTTTCGTAGTTGCCGGTGGTAGCCCTCGATGATATTGGTAGTATAAATCATTTTACGGATCTCATATGGGTATTTAAAATAAACTGTTAATTCAAAGGCTCCAGGGCTCTGCGCAAAATGCCCAGCATATAAGCAATTATTGCCCCGTAGTTAACCATCAGCACTCCCGCGGCGCCGGCGGCCATCATGCGGGATAGCATTTCCCGCTGGTTGATCATGCACGCGCTCAGTAGACTACCAGCTTGTGGCTCTCCAGCTCGGTTTGGTTGACTCCCTTTTTGAGAACAGGAGTGTTAAACTTATGCAAGTAAAAGTCCTCCTATTATATGGGTCTGTATTGCCGCCATTTAAACATATTGATAGAATTATAAGAAAATATTACAAATACTATCTGAATGATAAAAGGAAAGGAGACTTTATTGAAGATAATTACTATGAAATTTGGGTTGAGGAAAGATATACAGGACTTAGTTATAGGAAAAATCGTAACTATATAACTGTTGTGCCGGTGAAACAAGAATATTTCTCTAAATTTATGGCAATCTTTAAGGAGTTAAATGGAAATGTATGCTTATGTAAACAAAATCATGAACATCTACATGTAACCATGGCAGGTGTAGATTATGAAGGTTATTGCTTTTACTTAGATAATAACGAAGAAAAGATAATCTTCTTGGATGAATACTGCGAAAATGAGGAAAAGTGGTTTAGTGTTAATCAGTTAGATGCTTATGCACAAATACCACTGGACAAACGTTGGATTTGCGTAAAGGCAGATGAAGATACCGAAGTTGCATTTAAAGAATGGGTAGCAGATGTTCTTAAATCCGTTTGATAAACCGGCTCGCACAAGGATTTATGCCTAGTTCCGCTTTATGCACTTTAGTATAATAATAACTTCCAGTTATATAATAGAGGGTCGAACCGGCTAAATTCGAGAAGGCAAACGTCGCTATGGTTTGGCACGTATTATGGCACGTTTAAAAGAGACTGCTGAAAGTGTGATCTGCTTGCAGTTCCTAGTGATGAACTTGCAGCATAAACTCCGCCTTCTTTTGTTCTTTTTTCTGCGGCGTCTATTCTGGTGTAATATGGGTTTTCAAGAACCGTTATTATACTGTTTTAGTTGTATCTCCGTGAGCTTGCCGATACTCTCGGGCAACATCAAAACCGAGATCACATCGCCAGATGCCGCAGTCACCGGGTCCGGCATTTATATCACCGTCGTAATTCTTTGCAGGCCCGGGTCACACCGCCTTCCGGAACGGATAAACGCGTGTCAGCGCGTCAACATCATGGTATGGAAGTATTCTATCTTTTCCCGGCGAAATTTTCCCGATACTCTTGTTCAGTGACCAAATGTATTGATCAGACTTGCAACAACTTAAAGACATGGCGAAAATAAGTAAAATTTACAGTATAATGAACACATAAATACAGATATTCTATTTGGTTACAGGGGTAAGGTTATGCTTGCACTAATAACAACAATTGAAAATAAAGACGACCGGTATAAGGCTACCCAGATTTATAAGCTTTATCGTGGGACCATGCTTTACATAGCCAACAGCATCTTACATGAACCCCATCTGGCGGAAGATGCCGTATCCGAAGCTTTTATCAGAATAATTGATAACCTGGAAAAAATTGATACAATTGACGATCGAAAAACAAGGGCATTTGTAGTTATCATAGTTAGAAATATTTCACTTGACCTATTACGAAGGCAAAACCGCAATCAAACAAAACCCCTTGAGGACTATATTGGATACTCGGAATATAACGAGCCGGTTTTTGATGATATTGCCGCAAGGGATGCCTGTGATAAAATAGCGAAATCCATAGCCAGGCTGAATAAAAATTATTCCGATATTCTGTACCTTAAAATGGGATCGGAGCATTCGAATAAGGAAATCGCTAAAATACTCGGTATCAGCCAGGAGAATGTTAAAATGCGCCTTAGCCGGGCGCGAAAGGCTTTGAAAAAACAGCTTAAAAAGGAGGGGGACTTTTATGGCCGGCAAAGAACGAAGTGAAATGCTGTTTGATGCTCTGCTAAAAGTAGCCGTTACCGAAGCATTCCAGAAAGAATTGGACGCGCTCCCCTCTAATGAAGAATTAAATGAAACCTATAAGCCATCACTGGAACTGGACAGACGGATTAAAAAGCTTATTTATCAAAGCCGCAGAAAGTCAAAAATACGGCATTTTGCAAAGAGATTTGCTAAAGTTGCTGTCTGTATCGCTATAGTATTTACGTTTTTAAATGCTGTGCTGTTGAGCGTCGAAGCAACGAGAAATTCAATATTTAACGCTATTATTGCCTGGCAGGAAAAATATACGGAAGTGAAATTTGGTGAGTCGAAAAAAGAAAGTCAACAAGACAATGTTTACCGCCCAACTTATTTGCCGGAGGGCTATAAGGAAACAACTGCTGAAAGGTATGGCAATACATTTACGATAATATACACGAATAATGCCGGGGAGGAAATTCTATTTGACCAGCGGCCGGCGAAATCAGGAACTTCATTAGTAGACAATGAAAATACAGAGTACACAAAAGTTAACATATCAGACAATACAGCGTATTTGTTTAAGGCAGTGGCTACGGATGATTCCAATGTACTGATCTGGCAATCAGACGGCTTAGTTTATGAACTGACATCCAAAATAGATAGCACAAAATTAATACGTATCGGAGAAAGCTTGAAAAAATAATTTAAAAATTTCTCAAATAAAAGTGTTACCAAATCATACCTTCAATCGTTTATATAGTAAAGGACGGGATAATTTCTCAAAAAAACGAAAGAAGGAATGATAATGATTGTGAGGTTAAAGAAATCTACCTTTCTGCTTTTGGCGCTTGCATTGTACTTTTCCCTGGGAGGAGCGGCGCTCGCTACAGTAAATGATTCACGGAAAACGGTATCCCCGCAATGGACAAACACCACTTCAGTAAATGTAAATCTTTCTTTTGATGATGGAAAAGGAACTTGCGGCGCTCGTGTGCTTGGCAAATCAGGTACGGCAAAAATCACCGGCAAAGTGGTGTTGGCACGTGAAAACTCGGATGGAACATATGCCGCTGTAAAAACATGGAGCGATCTTAAGGTTACAGGTGAAAAACTGCTCTTCGATAAGACCTATTATGTAGCAACAGGGTATTCATATCGATTGACGATTACCGCAACGGTTTATCGAAATGGTACCGCTGAAACCGTATCCGGTAGTTATGAAGCTTATGCGCAGTAATATTATGTATAAATAATTAAAGGAATCTAATTATTCATACTCTCATTCGTAATATGTTCTACACTTTCCCACAACTATATAACAAAAAATTATACGAGCATTCCTGTAATAAATTAATTTGCGGTTTGAAAAGAAAGGAGTACCTCCTTTATACTGGGTAACGAAGGAACGTTCCCTAATTAAAAAAGAGGAGGTACTCACTAAATGAATTCTATACAATCTTGCAAACAAAATCAACGGATTGAACGTATCTCGGAGACCACGCTAGTCATTGGAACAGATATTGCGAAAAAGAATCACATCGCCCGTGCCTTTAATTTCAGAGGACTAGAACTTGGGAAATGGTGTGCATTCACCAATGATCTGGAAGGGATGAAGGTACTGCTGAACTGGATAGAGGATTTGAAACAAAAGGATGAAAGTGTTGATTGGAGTAGAGTTCACAGGACATTATTGGTTCCCAATGTATCATTATATGAAACAAGAAGATATCCCGGTGGTATTGGTTAATCCGCACCATGTCAGGAAAAGCAAAGAGCTTGATGACAACTCCCCTACAAAAAACGATACCAAAGACGCGCGCGTTATAGGGAAATTGGTACTAGACGGCCGGTATACCGAACCTAAGCTACCGGAAGGGGTGTATGCAGAACTTCGCATTCTGATGAACCAAAGTGATCGTCTCAACAAGGATCTGACTCGGAGCAAAGGAAGAATCCACAACTGGCTTGATCGTTACTTTCCCGAGCATACCCGGGTGTTCAAAAACTGGGAAGGAAAAGCATCACTGATCACTCTTAGTTGTTTTCCACTTCCACAGGATGTGGTCAATGCCGGCGAAGAACACATTGCAAAAGAGTGGAAAAAAGAAGTACAACGATCGGTTGGTCTCAAACGGGCTCAGCTATTGGTACGGACGGCCAAGAAATCCATTGGCATCACGGCGGGCGTCAACGCCGCTCGAATAGAGCTGGCAGAATTGTTAGAGCACTACGCTATGCTAAGCCGTCAAATAGATGAACTGATGAAGCAAGTAGAAGAGGAACTCACTTTGGTTCCGGGGGCACAGGCTATGCTCACCACGCCCTGTGTGGGAGTAAAGACCGTTGCCGGATTATATGCCGAAATCGGGGATCTCACCGGTTATGCTCATCCCCAACAAATTATCCGCCACGCAGGACTAAGCCTCAAGGAAAATAGTTCCGGTCAACATAAAGGCGAAACGACGATCATCAAGCGTGGGCGTTCACGGTTACGTGCAATTTTATACAAGACGGTACTAATATTAGTGCCTAAGAATGCTAAATTTCGGGCGTTGCATCAATACTTGACCACACGCCGGGACAACCCATTAAAGAAGAAACAGTCGCTAATTGCACTCTGTGGAAAACTGGTTCGCATTCTATTTAAACTGGGTCAAAAGCAACAGGATTATGATGCGAGTAAGGTGTTGGGACCCTATCGTGAGACATAACTTCAAGCCGCATAATTCACATATACACAGGAATTACAGTATCTGCATCTAGTTATTCACATGTTGACAACTTTTTTGGACAAACGAAGCACGGAGAGCCGGGAGGAATCACCTGCATTAGGGCAGAGACCCCGTATACGAGCTAACCTGGCATCCACCCCTTGATAGGTCGAACGAAGGAATGTGAGGGCATAGACCCAGGGAGACATGGGAGGGTAAACCGCAAGGGTAGATGTGGAGATCCGATGTGCGACCATAGTCGTTTTAAAAAATGGTGCACGGCACCTCTGTTCTTGCATAAAGGTTTAAACCCATATATTAACTACTTGGTTAATATATTCCATATAAATCTATTTATTAAAAATAAAATCATGTGAATGAGTGAGAAAATTAAAGATAACCTCAATTTATTGAAGAGGAGGAATTAGTGGTGAAAAGTAAATACTTGTTCTGTGCTGTAATTGCGTTAATTAGTCTGTTTTTAGTGGTTTCAATCAGTTCTGCAGAAGAGGCTACCCTGCCAACAAAAGGTATATTATGTGAATTTGGCAGGGAAATAGACAGGATTTCTCAATCTGAAGTTATTATTACAGAAACCCGTGGCGTACCAGTAACTGCCAATCTTAAGTTAAAAGAGCAAACCCTTTCCGGTAATTTAAAAATCAAAGGAGAAAAATATAGTTTGTTATCTGTTGAACAGTTTCAAGTAACAGATAATATAATGGGTTATAAAGGTAATGTGAAAAATTCCGAGCACCAATTTGAAGCATTTATTCCACAAAAAGCTGATGCAAACATGGTAACAATAAATATATTCAAGGAAGACGGTGAAGGTAATAGGATAGATGCGTCTACAATTAGGTTAGATGAAAGTGATGTTAAAACTGTCTCTAAAAAATTAACAGCTCCAGTTTCTGTGGTTGAAGATGTATATGGAGTTTCATCTGCCCACAACATACGGGTTCTTTCTTCCGATTTTGATACCATTGGTTATAAATCAAAGGATGGAATTAAATTTAAAGTCCAAGGCTATGAAGATCGAACTGATGATACTCCTTGGGTTGTAAGGGTATGGACAGATGTCGACGATGTAATTGATGAAGCTGAGCAATCGTCATCTGCAATAACCAGGATAAATATATTGCGTTCTTATATCGAAAATGATGGCCCTTCTAAATCTACATTCGAATCGGTTCATCCAGATGACAACAAAGATAAATCATTTTCAGTTCCATTTACTGTTAGTGGGCGTACGATTAAGATACCAGTTAAGATTAGCAGTGTAGATGTTGATGATCCCGGTTTTTCCAACCCACAGTCAGTTAAATACTATTGGACTTTCAAAAAAGCCAAATATTACGAGAAAGGTGAAGATGACGAAGGTATCTTATCACAACACACTTTTTTCTTTAATGATGATACGCCACGTAACAAATATGGGTATATAGTAGTGGATGTGAACTGCTGGAACCAATATGAAGTTGTAGGGAACTATAGGGAATATTTAAAGTTCAGAGCCTCTGAAGATGTATGGTATGAACCAAAATAATAAATGATACACCCAAGTAGTCATGTTCATGGATATATCACTGAAATGGTGATATATCAAAAGAAAAAGCCCATAATTTCTTGTTGATCAAGGATTATGGGCTTTATTTAATTTTGTTTTCCAAGTACTAGGCCTAAAACCTTCAGGCGGACAGTTTTAGCATGATTACTTTTTGAACGGCAAGGAAATCATTCACCTAAGGGGTGAGTGTATGTCCGGGTATCAAAAAAGGTAGTCAAAAGTTTATGGTATAAAACGAATGTTGTATAGTTAACAAAATACATGTACCAAGTGGTAAAAGATGAAATAGTTTAAAGATTGCATGAGCTTAACCAGACAAAGTTATCTAGCAGAAATACAATGATATTAAAAGGCAGCATTGGTAAAGAACATATATTCTGATTGGGTGCCTGCCTCAATTGTTTACATTAAAAATCGTACAGTATCTAAAGGGGTGTTTATTACGAGTTCTTTGGGAAGAATTATCACATTTGCGGAAACGTTACTGGGAGCAGCACCTTTGGGCGAGAGGGTATTTTTGTGCCACAATAGGAACCGTTACGGATGAAATGATAAAGAAATACATCGAAAAACAGCAGACTGATGGTGATAAAGAAAATTTCAAAATAAACACATGACTTTTGGTTATTACCTGGCTTTTGGCCAAAGGTTGCTTTCAACAGGCTTTAGCCTTGAACGGACTTTCAGTCCATTTTAAAAAAAACACCGGCTTTAGTTACGCAGTTTCTTTGTGTAACAACAAAAAGTATTTGAGAAGGTATTTTGTGGGTACTAGAGAATTAATAATATATTCCCAGGGGGTGGTTACACTTGACCAGAAAAAACCTTATTTTCGTTTTACTTATAGGATTTTTAGTAGTATTAGCGGTATCTTGGGTGGCCCAGAAAAGACAAATAGAAAGATACCAGTTACAGCAGTTTGTAGATTTTCAAGAAACCTTGATACAGTTAAGTAGAACTTTTAATAACCTGGCAAAAATATCTGAAAAGGATTCCGACCACGAATTATTTAATATTATAGTTAACTATGAACTTGCTGATTTAGAGTCTATTATGGGACAGATTAGAAAAATTGAAGTAAGAATTGACTCTCAAAAAACGAACTTCTCAGAAGAGTATTCTATTCAAAAATTATTAACTGTGATCAAGGAAATTGAAGATATTACCAGGGATAAAGGTGCGGCTAACCTTACGCAAATGTTTTTAAATATTGCTGAAAAGGCTGGAGATGTAGCTTATGGTGATACAAATGAATTAACACCACAAACAGTCGAAGAACTAATTGTCTTTATCGAAGAAGAATTAGAGAAAGCTGACAATTAAACTGGTGACTAAATCGTTGGCAGGTGGGGTGGGATTAACCACTGATGCGATAATTCATTAGAGTTAATTTGTACAATTCCATCTTTACTTCAAACTAATAGATTAATTATGGTAAACTATGCTCTACTGTTGAATATTCCGGCGGTTTTGAGCCACTAAATCCGATATACAGAGCCATGCAATCCGGGATTGAGATCCAGTGGTTTTAGAAGTAGAATCCGCTATCAAGAGCCCCCAAAGTAAGTATTACAATGAAATTGCGGTAATGCCGTAATACTTACGAAAGGGGGACATATTTATGTCCAAAGAAAAACAAATTTTGCAGCTTCGCACTAAGGGCTATAGCCAGCGGAGAATTGCGAATACCCTGAAAGTGTCCAGAAACACGGTGGCAAAGGTTTTTAAGGCGTTGCAGGACCATCCGGTTTTCAAAGATTCCCTGAATTCCTTGAACGATCAGGAACTGCGCCAACAGCTATTCCCAGAGGAATCACAGGTGCCTGTTCTTGTCACTCCTGATTACGATTACGTCCACAAGGAACTTTTGAAAAGCGGCGTGACACTAAAGCTCTTATGGGAAGAATACGTTGATACCTGCCGCCGTTCGGAAAAGCCTCCGTACATGTACTCCCAATTCTGCAAACTTTATCAGGACTATGTGAACCAACACCGCCTTACAATGCATATCCGGCACAAGCCGGGAGACAAGCTGATGGTGGATTGGGTGTTACTGACGATCTGTAACGTCCAGCAATAGACGGTGTTAGTTGTCCGTGAGTTGACGGACTTAGTGCCCACCGGCCCGGGGAAGGGAGAATTATAACAATTCTCCCTGGATAACCAACTTCACCATGTGATCATCAATAATCCGAACATGGCCGGATTTAAAGAGGCCTTGAACAGGCGGATGGTGGTTGTTTTACCGGTACCGCAGTCACCGGTAACCACGGCGAAAAGTTGCCTACGGGCGGCATATTCCAATCGGCCCAGTGTCTCATCTAGCATCAGCGATTGGTACAACTGATCCGTTGGGATGTCCCGGGAGAACGGTGTTTTAGACAGGCCGTAGAAGGATTCAAACATGACTGTTATCCTCCTTGTTCACGGCTCTAAAAGAAATGGCTGGAGCCTGCTGCTCTTTACGCTGCTGGTTTTTCAGGGCGGCTGCAGCCAGGAGTCGCGACGATTCGGCGGGCTTGGGCTGCAGGTGTTCCGGCAGCGGGGGGCGTTTCCCGGCTCGCTGGCCGATTACTAACTGCCTAGCTGTCCAGGGTGCGTGCCCTTCATATTCAATAGTCAGTTCAGTGATGTTAGCGGGGTCGTAGATGACTTGCACTTTACACCCGATAAACGGCAGCCCGACTTCGTACTTATTGCCGTTAAAGCTGATGCAGCCAGCCTTGTCCACTTTCCGTTTTTCACAGTGCAAAAAGGCGTTAGCGATGGTTTGTGGATCCAAATACCTTAGTGCCTTGTTGTCACTGCGGTAGGCAGCATGCGGGCTGGCGCTACCATCTAGCCCGGAATGCGGCTTGTTGTGGTAGCACTCCTCCAGCCAGACCCAAAACAGCTCATTTAACTTGTCCAGCGATTGTGGTTTTTCCAGTTTGGCCTCGCCTAAGAAGGCGTCCACCACCCGGTTAAACCTTTCTACTTTACCGGTTGCCTCCGGAGAGTACGGTTTTGCAAATACTAGCCGGGTGCCTAATTTGCTGCAGGTGCGATGCATCCATTTAGTGCGATACTGGCTACCGTTGTCGAAATATACCGCTTCGGGAACTCCGTATTTGTGAATCGCTTTACGGAAGCAATCTTCTACAATGACCTGATCCAGCGTCGGGTAGAACTCGCCGTGCAGCACAAAGCGGGTGGCATCGTCGATGAAGGTGACCAGGTAGACCTGCTTTTTAGCGCCATCCTTGCCGATTGGCAGGTAGGGGCCGTATTTGATGTCGGAATGTACGAGCTGGTTGCGGTGCTTCTTTTGGAATCGCCGAGCCGCCACGCCGCTGTCGGAGTACATGCGCATCTGTCTTGTGCTGTAGCCTTTCTCGGCCAACTTCTCCTGCAGGGTGCTGCGTTTAATCCGCCCTTCCTGGATCAGCCCTTCCCATTCCATAATCTGAATGATCTGAGCGATGCTGCGACCGGGCACCTCACGACGCAACAGGATGGCCTGAGTTAGGATATTTGATGGTATAGCTTCTTCGGTTTGCCGGCCTTTGCCTTTAGGTTTTAGTCCCCTAAAGCCGACTGCCCGGTACTGGGCCAGGTATCTGCGCAGCGTACGCTCGGATAGTCCGGTCTGCTGGCAGATATCTTTCTTAATTTCCCTGATTTTGGCCGCATCAAGCCCGTCCGCTAGCAGCGGGGATAGTAGTTGCATCCGCTGAGCGGCAATCTCTTCGGCCTTTTGTTGGTCTTTCATGCTAAAACCCCCTAATTTTTAGGCTTAGCATGAGTTTATATCCTGACCGTCAGGACGGGAATGCAGAACGGGTATGTACCCAACAATTTGTGTTTGCCACTGATCGGACAACTCTGGCCAGCCAGCCGGTGGCGTTGCCAACATAGTCCCAAATCCTTGTGAGCGCAGACTGGGAAAGACAGGACGATTCTTTCACAGATTGGTTACCGAGTAAGGTAGCGATGGAGGCCAGGCAACCCAGGAAGTGATAATACATTTCACTAAACCAACTGCGCCAACGGCCTAATGTGGATTCGTCAGCGGTGACGGTCAGTGCGGTGTCTCCGGCTATGACCGCCTCAATGCTTTTTCTGCTGTGGCGTTTGTACGGGACGAGTATATCCGGAAGTTCGTGATGGATCCGACGGCAGTGTTCACAACGGAGCCGGCGAATGATGAGCACGATCTGATCGCCAAGGCCATTTATGTACTTGCGTTGCCGGCTGCCGATGACATCCAGTGGCCCGTTACAACAGGGACAGGGAATCTGCTCCGCGCTCTTTACAAAAAACACTTTTTTCAAGGTTTTCAATTAGCTCATATTCTGTTAAAATGACCATACGTGGTGGCGCCCCTGGTATTGCTGTTGCTGCAGCAGTACACCAAAAAAAGGGGCGTCTTTCCTTTCTTCATGATATGGTCATTATATATGGCAACTTCTGGACAGGCAACACCATCAGCTTTCGGGCATTACAGGGCGGCAGGAACAATCATAGTTAGAAATATTTCACTTGACCTATTACGAAGGCAAAACCGCAATCAAACAAAACCCCTTGAGGACTATATTGGATACTCGGAATATAACGAGCCGGTTTTTGATGATATTGCCGCAAGGGATGCCTGTGATAAAATAGCGAAATCCATAGCCAGGCTGAATAAAAATTATTCCGATATTCTGTACCTTAAAATGGGATCGGAGCATTCGAATAAGGAAATCGCTAAAATACTCGGTATCAGCCAGGAGAATGTTAAAATGCGCCTTAGCCGGGCGCGAAAGGCTTTGAAAAAACAGCTTAAAAAGGAGGGGGACTTTTATGGCCGGCAAAGAACGAAGTGAAATGCTGTTTGATGCTCTGCTAAAAGTAGCCGTTACCGAAGCATTCCAGAAAGAATTGGACGCGCTCCCCTCTAATGAAGAATTAAATGAAACCTATAAGCCATCACTGGAACTGGACAGACGGATTAAAAAGCTTATTTATCAAAGCCGCAGAAAGTCAAAAATACGGCATTTTGCAAAGAGATTTGCTAAAGTTGCTGTCTGTATCGCTATAGTATTTACGTTTTTAAATGCTGTGCTGTTGAGCGTCGAAGCAACGAGAAATTCAATATTTAACGCTATTATTGCCTGGCAGGAAAAATATACGGAAGTGAAATTTGGTGAGTCGAAAAAAGAAAGTCAACAAGACAATGTTTACCGCCCAACTTATTTGCCGGAGGGCTATAAGGAAACAACTGCTGAAAGGTATGGCAATACATTTACGATAATATACACGAATAATGCCGGGGAGGAAATTCTATTTGACCAGCGGCCGGCGGAATCAGGAACTTCATTAGTAGACAATGAAAATACAGAGTACACAAAAGTTAGCCTATCAGGCAATACAGCGTATTTGTTTAAGGCAGTGACTACGGATGATTCCAATGTACTGATCTGGCAATCAGACGGCTTAGTTTATGAACTGACATCCAAAATAGATAGCACAGAATTAATACGTATTGGAGAAAGCCTGAAAAAATAATTTAGAAATTTTTTTCAAATAAAAGTGTTACCAAATCATACCTCCAATCGTTTATATAGTATAAGCAATTGCAATTGGTAAAAGAGGTGTTTTTATGGAAGACAATTCACAAGAACTGCAAGTCAATTGGTACGCAGTTAAATTATTATTTGAATCTATACATTCCGGCAATCCAATTCTAATTCCTAATGAGAATGACCAACAACACTATGCTAATAACGAAAAGCTTTTTGAAGAAAGTATTATTCTTGTTAAAGCAATAACAATGAAGCAGGCATATGAGATTGCGGAAGACCTGGCTAAGAAATCAGAGCATGAATATTTTAACGTTTATGGCGAATTAGTAAAATGGCAATTTGTAAGCATATTACACTCATTTGAACTTAATGACAAGGAGTTGGCACCTGGAACTGAAATTTACTCAAGGTTTATACATGCTAAAAGAGATAATAACATTAATGATATTATTATGCGCTACTATCCTGAAGCCTTGGACACAAAATAAGCAATAGGGGTGCGATATAAACCTTTTTTTCTTTTTGCCGATTCGACTGTTTGATAGCACAAATGCACATAAAGAACTATGGTTAAATCTGCATAAACCAAATGTTAAGAATAAGAGACTCTCTCATTCTATAATTTAAGCAACAAGATAGAAAAAAGAGTGTCAACAATTTTAACTATAATATTATAAGTGCTGGGGGGAGGTAGAATTGATTAATAAAATCTCTATAATAAATTTCATACTAACTATAGTAATAGCTTTTCTGGTTATTATTGCAACTGCATTTGGGACAATAAAGGTGATGGACTACCGCGAAAGTGCTTTATTAGATAATGAAATAAAAACAAAAATTGGCGTCGAAAGCTTTGAAGAATTAGATCATATAGAAAGAAAAATAGTAATAAATACAAAGTATTATAAAAAAGATGGTACTTTAATTATTGAAGAAAAGGAAACCAGTGAGAGTACAATAAATTATAATCACTAGCAGTGGGATTGCTATCTGTTTTTAATACATCCGTTTTCGGTTAAGTCAGCTGCATACCATTAACAGTTAAAAATGACACTTTATCCTTGGGAATTGGGATTATCCGCTAATTAAAGAAGGAATGACACCTTCCTTGTGGAAATTTCCCCTAAACAATGCTTATTAGGAGGAACCACCTTGGCCTTTATCCCTGGAAATATTGACCCGCATGAAATCGAAAACGTTTTGAATAAAATGTTCCCTCCGGGGTGGATCCGGCACAGCAGCCAAAGTTGGCTACGTCCAGCGCGAACACAAGATCGACCCGGTCACCTTTTACTTTCACTCCCTGGGTCAATTAATATAATAAGCGCAAGGGGGAAAGGGTAATGCCTGGTAAAAAAGAAATCGAATGTGGACTAGACAATATCCATGTTTGGATACATTTTGCCGGTGCATCGGGAGTTCCGGAAACAATACTATGGGAGTGGTTATTCCATACCAAGTCTGAAGAGGGCCCAAACATAGGAGCGAATATTATGACCAAGGTAGATGACCTTCTTAGAAGCGACCGGCTTATTGTACAGCAAATATTTGATATGGCAACTGAATCCATATCCCAGGATTCCGCGTATGAAGCGGGAGATCCAAGCATGGTTGATCATGTTCGGGAATATGGCAACCAAAGGTTATCCAAAAATGTGGACAGGAGAAAGGGGCTGCAAACACGGCTCCTTTCTTTTTAAGAATGTTCCCTCAAAAACCTCGGACACTTGATCGGGGTTCGCTCAACTGGTACAGTATTCTTTTAGCGTTAATTAGTTAGATGCTTATGCACAAATACCACTGGACAAACGTTGGATTTGCGTAAAGGCAGATGAAGATACCGAAGTTGCATTTAAAGAATGGGTAACAGATGTTCTTAAATCCGTTTGATAAACTTATCGAGAAAGTAAGTGTTTAGTAATGCAGGAAAATAATTTTTGTTATAAACTTCATATTTTAAGAAGGTGTTCGAAATTGGATAAAAAAATGTGTTATATATTTTCAACTGTTTTTATAATTGCAGGCAGCATTATCTATACTCTTGAAAGAGCTATTTCTTATTTTGTATGGATTGGAGAACAGATTGGCCGTACTGGTAGTTTTCCAAGTCAACCAGAACTAAACCCATTATTTTCTAATGTATTCTTCCTTATATTTATTATTTTAGGTTTAGCCTTTTTTGTTTCTGGATATAAAAAAAAATAATCATATATCTCTCCATGTAGTAAGCTCGTTCGGAGTTTTTTCGGGCTGTATGGTAAGCAGCAGCACATTGCCGGGCGGTTCTTGGCTGGGATCCTCCGGAAAAGAATGTGGTCGCCCAGTTGCTGCTTCATGACATAAAAATAACCATCAGCTTTCCAACTTGAATAATCGTAGGTTTAATATTTTGCAATTGGTTATTTATACCTAGATTTGGGTTATTTATGTCTATTGAAAGGAATTTCGTAAAAAAGTGAAGAAATAGTTAGTTATGTCAAACAATGATTATAATTTTTGAATGTGTATTCAAATTAGATATGCCGACGAATAAGAACACCGTTAACTTCTTTGGAGCATATTACCATTTTGCAAAATATGTACATACACTCCACTCATATGTTTTCTTATCTGTATAGGCATATACCGGCTTTCAGTAATCAACCGCTCATTTGAGGAGGAAATTCCCTATGCGGCCAATGCTATTGCCCTGGTACATTGTTTTGATAATCTCCGTCCCGCAAACGTTTCTCATTGCTAAAACCGGGTTCCAGCTTTTTAACCTGCATTTAAGCTGTTCAAGAGCATTAATGTTGTCTTTGATAGTTGGCGTTGCCGCGGTTTCTGCAAGAGAATTGCCGCTACCGTTCGGATTTCACACAATAATTCTAATAATATTTTCAGTGTTTCTGGCAGTTGTTATTGCCAGTCAATATTACAAAGCTAGATGTTCGCCCCTGGGACTTATGCAGCATACTTGGCAACCTTTTGGATAATGCCTTTGAGGCCGCTATTCTGGACCCTGCCGACCGTAGAGTAGCTGTAGAAATAAAATATGAAGACACCAATTATATCCTATATGTTTATAATACCGGGCCGAAAATCTCTGCAGAAGTTAGGCGGCGATTATTTACCGCAGGCTACACCACCAAAGAGTCCGAAGCTCGCGGCTATGGTTTGTATTTGGTTAAGAAACTGGTGGACAAGTACGAAGGGAGAATCAAGGTAAAAGCCGGAAGCATTCGATTTCTTAGGCTTTACTCATTATTGTGGCAAAAGTCATAACTGTAAGTTCAGAGTAAAACGAAAGACCAGCAGAAAGAAATTCAAAGCATCATTATACAAAATGAAACAGTGGATAAAAGCTAATCGTACCATGCCAGTAAGCCAATTACTAAAACAGATTGCGCCAAAACTAATAGGCTATTATAGATATTATGGCATTATAGATAATGGGTCAATGATCCGTCAATACTGGTATGAGGTAACGAGGTTATTATTTAAATGGCTTAACCGAAGAAGTCAACGTAATAGCTATACCTGGGACAAATTTCTAATGCTGCTTAAAATAAAACCACTACCTCGACCTAGAATATACAATAGCATATTCTACGGCCAACAGTAGTCGGCATAAAGGTGCGAAACTCCGAGTGAGGAGCCGTGTGCGTAAATAGCGCAAGCACGGTTCTGTGAGGGTTGTGCGTTCAATTTAACCAAGGAGCAAATTGTGACACTCCCAGAGGAAACGGGGAGAAACGGTGAAAACAAACCTGCCCCTAAAGTTAGAAAGGCGCACTTCTACTCGACAATGGTTTATCCTCATAGATTAAAACTATCTTAAATAGAATTAACCAGGTAGCCCTTTATATGGAGTGGGGCCTGTGTTAGCCTTATTTTGTTGGAGGGCAAGGCAAAGCGCGGATTCTTCGGTGGGCTCCCAAAAGCACAGGATCAAAGGCTCCATGTCAGGGTTGCCGGTCGGTTTATTGCCCGGCGCCCTTTGACCGGAATAGTCCATTTCTTGGCTGCTAACAGTGGCCATGTAAATGATTTTTTTTAGAACTTCATCGGTCGGATATGCAGTTTTAGTTTTGGTTGCCTTCCAGAGTTGGCGATGGTACCCCTCAATGATATTGGTAGTATAATTATCTTACGTATTTCGTATGGGTATTTGAAATAAGCTGTTTTTATCCAATTCCCTTTGAATATTTCAAAGTCCATTTCTGCTTCCTCCAGGGTTAACGCCTAGTATATCTGTTTTACTTTCCTAAAACAACTGTTTAGGCATTTAATAACTTCAAATTATGTTCATGATTTCATTGACAAATTGGAATCAGTCTTTTAACTTTTTCTCATAATATAAAACCAATGTAATTGCATTAAGTATAATTGTAACTACAATAAGTAATGTGGCGAAGAATGCCACAGCAGAGGAAGTATCCATAAGTGCTGACCAATCTTCTATTTTTACCAAATGATTGGTATAGAAAATTTGCATACACAGTGAGATGGCACTGGCACTGAGGCTTGCTACGGAAAAGATAACCCAGTTCCTGTGGTCAGTCTTATTGTGCTGCACGAGATTAATAACAGGAAGTATCCATGCAATCAGCCCAAGTACAAGACTTCCTAAATTAAGCCAACCAGCTTCAAACATAACTTTCTCCTTTCAAATTTCTGTTTATTTACTTGTTATATAATCCTCTTTGGCTATATTTCTTATTTTAAAAAAACTTGTTAAATATTTTTTTGAGTATAGTGTCAATATTATTCCGCTAAACAATACTAACGAAACAAATGCAGTAATAGCCAATGGGAAAATCTGATATCTAAACAAAAGCAAACCCATAACACACGAAACCAAAATCGTAACAATCGACAGCGGGATAAGCTGCTGTCGATTGTGTTTTATAATCTTCTGATACATGGCAGCTTTGGTTTCTCTGTCGCTAAATAGTTTGTTTTCATTTTCATTGCAAGATGTTGTTGACTTCAAAAAATAAAATCTACCGTCTTTTTCCAAAATAAATTTCCAACCGAAATCAGTAAAAAATTGGATATATTCCTCCTTCTGGTGTTCATTTGGATTAAAGTCTATTTGATAAGAAACTGCTTCATTTTTACATCTTTCGAAGGTGTACTTGCTGCCTTTGATTGAAATCAGCCGCCACCCATCGGCATGACGAGACGTTAAAAATACTTGTTCTTCCTCGAAATCCGATATGTCAAAATATCGCCTAATAGTTTTATGTTCGTTTATTACCGCTCCCCCCTCGTCCGTGTATTTCTATATAATCTTTCAATTCGTCTAATTTCAAAGTCCAATACTTCATTTCCCAAGCCTGTAATCTTATATATTTTTCGTTTGTTTTCAGACTTTACCAAAGTAATTAGTCCATCCTTTTCCATTTTAGATAGGCTGGTATAGACTGTTCCAGCTCCTAAAATAATTTCTCCGTTCGTGAGTTCCTTTACATACTGCATAATACTGTAGCCGTGCATTTCATCTTGCAAAGCAAACAAAATATAAAAACTTGTTTCAGTCATGGGAGCATAAAATCTTCGAATCCTCTTATCCATAAAAGCCCCTCTTTATGTATCGAAGTACGCTATAAAAATAGTAGCGTACCTCGATATAATTGTCAAGTGCCCAAAAATAGAATTCCCTAGTTATTCTGTGATAATGTCATGTTGAATTTGTTCTGATAGAATGTCATTTTTAGAGGCCGCGTCAACATCATGGTATGGAAGTATTCTATCTTTTCCCGTCGAAATTTTACCGATACTCTTGTATTGATCAGACCTGCAGCAACTTGAAGACATGGCGAAAATAAGTAAAATTTACGGTATAATGAACACATAAATGCAGATATTCTGTTTGGTTACAGGGGTAAGATTATGTTCGCACTAATAACAACAATTGAAAATGAAGACGACCGGTATAAGGTTACCCAGATTTATAAGCTTTATCGTGGAATCATGCTTTACATAGCTAACAGCATCTTACATGAGTCCCATCTTGCGGAGGACGCCGTATCTGAAGCTTTTATCAGAATAATTAATAATCTGGAAAGAATTGATACAATTGACGATCAAAAAACAAGGGCATTTGTAGTTATCATAGTTAGAAATATTTCACTTGACCTATTGCGAAGGCACCGCAATCAAACAAGGCCGTTTGAGGACTATATTGGATACTCGGAATATAACGAGCTGGTTTTTGATGATATTGCCGCAAGGGATGCCTGTGGTAAAATAGCGAAATCCATAGCCGGGCTGAATAAAGCAATTGCAATTGGTAAAAGAGGTGTTTTTATGGAATACAATTTACAAGAACTTTAAGTCAATTGGTACGCAGTTAAATTATTATTTGAATCTATACATTCCGGCAATCTAATTCCTAATGAAAATGACCAACAACACTATGCTGATAACGAGAAGCTTTTTGAAGAAAGTATTATTCTTGTTAAAGCAATAACAATGAAGCAGGCATATGAGATTGCGGAAGACCTGGCTAAGAAATTAGAGCATGAATATTTTAACGTTTATGGCGAATTAGTAAAATGGCAATCTGTAAGCATATTACACTCATTTGAACTTAATGACAAGGAGTTGGCACCTGGAACCGAAATCTACTCAAGGTTTATACATGCTAAAAGAGATAATAACATTAATGATATTATTATGCGCTACTATCCTGAAGCCTTGGACACAAAATAAGCAATTAGGGGTGCGATATAAATGCAGCCAGTCACATTTCATGACGGAAAGTGGACGGCTTTCTCTTGCCCGTCATATAGAAAAAAGATCCAGATTCTACTGTCAAAATTAATATTGAAACCATTGATGGTGCCCAGACACCTGTTGTTGTAACTGAAGAAGAATATCCCGGTTTTTACGATATTTCAAGTGAAGTAACACCAATGGGTACCTATGCTGAGCCTCTTATAGTCATGTATATCTTAATCTTTTTTTAGGAAGGGGGTTAAATAATGAAGATACTATTATCTTTATTAATATCACTATTGTTTTTATTGGCAGTGGGTTGTGAATCATTAGATAACACTAAAAATGAAAATCCTAGTGCTGGAAATAAAGATGGTTCTGAACTTGAATTATCAAAATCCATAGGCATAAAACGTTCTAATTTAACATCTGAAGATTTTAATAAATATATGAATGATGTGGGTTTTATCGTTTCTGGCAATCAAAATGAAAAACTGGATATGAGAAGTAGTAAAGATAAAAGTAAGGTTATTTACATATTAAAAAATCTCTATCATAAGGATGATTATATTTATCTCGATTTAATTATCGACTCAGCATACCTCGATGAACAAGCAGAAATAGAAATTCAATATGACAACGAAACTTCATATTCAATTGCTCGCATTAATAGTAAAAACCTTTCGCAGGTTCGTAATGCAATTGGCTATTCTTCATATCAAATAATAGATTCAAGTAAAGATGCTTGGATTGGTTTTATTTTTAAAAAACGGACAAGCGATGTGGAATTTGAGGTCCCCTTAACAATCGATTTAAATAAAGATTATTCCGCTTATATTATACTAACATTGCAAGATACAACCAATCATGCTCGGTTAGCTGTTGGGCCTGACCTATACTATTCCCAACAGCTACCAAAAAGGGACAGTCCGAAAGTGCCGGGATAAACCGGCATAGAGTGGGGGATGAAAGAGCCCCATGTGAAAGATTAGCAACACCAATGACACCGAGTCATGCGCGGCTGGTCGCGAGCCTGCATGTGAAGCGTTGATAGAGGAAAACGCAGGCTAGCTATAGAGCTCTGAAATACCCTTTCGGGGTGCCGACCTTGTGGACTGGCAGGAAGGCAACAAGGTATGACGGATTTATAACAGCGAAAGCCACCGGCTTCCGGGCATTGATGCCTGAAAATAGCCGGTGGCTTATTTTGGCATGGGGGTTTTAATTATCCAGCAGCGCCAGCACATCGGGAAAAGGTTCCAGGGCTCTGCGCAAAATGCCCAGCATATAAGCAATTATTACCCCGTAGTTGACAATGGGCACTCCCGCGGCGCCGGCGGTCATCATGCGGGATAACATTTCCCGCCGGTTGATCATGCACGCGCCGCAGTGGACTACCAGTTTGTAGCTTTCCAGGTCGGAGGGCATCTCAATGCCGCTGGACCAGTGGAAATCAAGCTCGCCGCCCACCGACTGGCGCAGCCAGCGGGGTATCTTGACCGTGCCTATATCATCGGCTACCCGGTGGTGGGTGCAGGCCTCGGCAATTAAAACTTTATCCCCCGGTTCCAGGTCTTCCACGGCCAGCGCGCCGGAAACCAGGGTAGCCAGATCCCCCTGGTAGCGGGCGAACAGGATGGAAAAGGAGGTCATGGGCACGCCGGGTGGTGTGTCTGCATCCACTTTTGAAAAAACTTGCGAATCCGTAATTACCAGCGCCGGGGGCTTTTTTAGCTTGTTTAAGGCGGCTTTTAGTTCTCTTTCCTTCACTACCATGGTCAAACAGTCGTGGTCCAGCATATCCCTGATTGTCTGCACCTGGGGCAGTATCAGCCGTCCTTTGGGAGCCGCCAGGTCGATGGGACAAACCAGCACTGCCACTTCCCCCGGCGGTACCAGGTCTCCGGCAATAGTGGGCGCTGTCCAGTCTTTCGGAGCCAGCTGTACCATCATCTGTTTCAGCTCGGTTAAGCCGCGCCCGGTGCGGGCGCTTACTTTAACGGTGGGAATACCGGCCAGCTGCTCGGAAAAATCGGTATTTACTTCGTAGAGATCGGTTTTATTAATCACGCCGATTACCGGCAGCTTTTTTTGTTTGATTGTTTCAACCAGCTCTAGCTCGGTTTGGTTGACTCCCTGCTCCGGATCTATTACCAGCAGGGCCAGATCGGTTTTAGCGAGCACCGCCATGCTTTTGGCGACCCGCTTGGCACCCAGTTCACCCTCATCGTCAAGCCCGGCGGTGTCAATTAAGACCACCGGACCGATGGGCAGTATTTCCATGGACTTATATACCGGGTCGGTGGTGGTTCCGGCAACCGGAGAGACAATGGCCAGTTCCTGACTGGTCAGGGCGTTGATCAAGCTTGATTTTCCAGCGTTCCGCCTGCCGAACAGGGCAATATGCAGCCTGCCGCTGCGAGGTGTTTCATTCATTGGTTTTCATTTCCCTCCGATCTTTTATTTCCAGCCGGCCCTCCAGTTTGCGTGCTCCGGCAATGCCGGGCCGGGTCAGCTCGCGCGGTTTGAATATATCCTGCCATTCATCCTCGGAAAAAAGGCCTGTTTCCATGACCAGTTCTTTTAAGGTTTTTTTCTCTTTATGTGCTCGCCGGGCCAGTTCTGTGGCTTGTTCATAACCGATGTAAGGAACCAGCGCTGTCACCATAGTTAAGCTTTCGTCCAGCCAGCGCAGGCAGCGCTGCTCGTTGGCACTGATGCCGGCTATGCAGTCATAGGCGAAAATCCTGGCTGTTTTGGCCAGCATCTCCAGGGTGGGTAAAAGGTTATGCGCCACCAGCGGCAAAAAAGAGTTCAGCTCCAGCCGTCCGGCTCCACAGGCTTGGCAGATTACCTGGTCGGCCCCCATGGTCTGCCAGGCCACCTGGCTTACCATTTCAGGAATAACCGGGTTTACTTTGCCGGGCATAATGGAAGAGCCTGCCTGCAGCGGGGGCAAATTGATTTCCGCAGGTCCTCCGGCCGGGCCGGACGATAAAAGCATCAGGTCGCCGGCGATTTTAGTAAGGTTTACTGCCGCTGCTTTCACCAGCCCCGATACTTCGGCAAAGACATCGGCATTTTGCGTCAGGTCAATCATGTTCTCGGCCCTGGCCAGGCCCATGCCGGTTATCTGGCGCAGTTCCTCCACTACATGATAAATATATTTTCTGGGGGCGTTCAGTCCCGTACCGACAGCTGTTCCGCCCAGATTTACCTGCCGCAGGCGTTCTTCCACCTTATACAGCCGCCATCTGTCCCGGGCCACGGCCTCGGCATAAGCGCTGAATTCCTGCCCCAGCGTTACCGGTAAAGCATCCTGTAATTCGGTGCGCCCCAGCTTGAGTACTCCGGCGAACTGCGCCTCTTTTTTCTGCAGGGCCGTCTGCAGTTCGGCCATGGCTTCGCTCAGGTCCAGCACCAGCCGGATGGCGGCGACGCGGAGAGCGGTAGGGTAAGTGTCATTGGTGGATTGCGAAAGATTAACGTGATTGATCGGGTGGACTAACTCATAATCGCCTATTTGACCGCCCAGCAGTTCGATGGCCCGGTTGGCCAGGACTTCGTTCATGTTCATATTCGTGGATGTCCCGGCCCCGCCCTGAAAAGCGTTCACGATGAATTGATCCGCCAGTTTACCCCCGGCCACTTCTCCGGCGGCGCTGCCAATAGCTTTCGCAATGTCTGCCGAAAGCAGGCCGCTTCGGTGGTTGGCGCGAGCGGCGGCCCATTTTACTTCGGCCAGCGCCTGCACCAGTCGGGGGTGGACATTATAACCGCTAACGTTAAAATTTTTAAAAGCTCGCATAGTATGTATGCCGTAATAAGCCCGCGCGGGCACCGGCAATTCGCCCAGTAAATCTTTTTCCAGCCGAAAATCTGTCATTGGCAACGTCCTTTTTCATCAGTATTTCCGTCAACGGTCCATGCGATAACGATAACAGGTGGATTTGGCGGCAGCCTTGACATGTATGGTAAATGTCTTTATCCTAATTATTTGGACAAGGTTTGCCTATGCTTCTATTATAGAGACCTTTTCTTTGTAAGGACAGGTATTGTCTGCCATTTTATTTATTTTTAAGTGTGTGTGCGAAAAGGCGTGCTTCTGGTGCCGGGTGTAAAATGTTGAAAATCTTAGATTTTCAACATTTTACACCCGGCACCAGAGCAAGAGAGAATCTCGTGCGGACTTTTCGAACTTTAAATTGTATTCATAACAATGACAAACTGACTATATTTTCACCCTCTGCCGATGCCGCACAAGCGGCATGGAGGTCTTTTATGAAATTTGGTAATTACAAAATTCTGACTATTTATATAATACCCATGGGTTTTGTGGTATTATAGGCTAGTAAACAGCACTTTGCATTGGCTGTTATACGGTTTGCTTTAACTAATTAATTCAGATGTTAACTATATAAGGACATCCTTTTCTATATGGAGGTGTGGGTGAGGTGTCGGTTGTATCTACTATTAAAGACAGGTGTAAAGCCTGTTATTCATGTGTGCGCCAATGCCCGGTGAAGGCCATTAAAGTTGAGGTAGGGCAGTCGATGATTGTTCCGGAGCGGTGCATCAGCTGCGGAAGCTGTATCAAGGCGTGCTCGCAAAATGCCAAAGAAGTGGTTACCTTTGTTCCCCAGGTAAAGGACTATCTAAAGGAAGGCAGAGCCATCGCTCTTCTGGCTCCGTCCTTTCCGGCCTCAATATATCCCCTTGATCCCGGAGATTTCTTTAATTTGCTGCGGGAAGCCGGCTTTAGTGAAGTGCATGAGTTAACCATCGGGGTTGAGTTGACTATGCCCAAATACAGGGAATATCTGGTCGGCAGAAAAGAGCCGGCTATCGGTTCCCACTGTGCGGCAGTGGTGAATCTGATTGAAAAACATTTTCCGGACCTGATACAGTATCTGATTCCTATCGACTCTGCACTGATGGCCACAGCCAAGCTGCTTCGCCATCGCAAAAAAAACAGCCGGTTGGTCTTTATCGGACCCTGTATAGCCAAAAAGGAAGAAGTGCTTGATGCCCCGGAAGGCATTATAGATGCCGTGCTGACCTTCAAGGAATTAAAAGAAATGCTCAAGGACAAGTGGGAGACCAAAGATACCGCTCCCGTCTCATCCCTTGATAAAAGCTATTTGCCGTCCACTTTTCCGCTGTCCGGCGGGCTGATTAAAAATGTCGATCCCAAGGGCAACATTTACCGGGAAGATGAGGTGGCGGTGGTGGAAGGAAAGGAAGAGTGTGTTCAGTTTCTGCAAAAACTGCAGGAGGGACATATTAAACACCGCCTGATAGACATGCTGTTCTGTAAGGGCGGTTGTATAGACGGTCCCGAAATAGACAGTGAGCTGGACATTTTTAATAGGCAATACCAGATTTACCAGTATTCCCGGTCCAGAAAAAAAGAGAGCCTCGGGCGGCTTCCCAAACTGCAATTGGAGCGCTCCTTCTCCAATAGATATCAACCTTTGCTAACCCCCAGCGAAGAAGATATTGTAAAGGTTTTAAAATACACCAATAAAAATAAGCCGGAAGATGAATTGAATTGCGGGGCTTGCGGGTATAATTCCTGCCGGGACAAGGCCGTTGCGGTTTGCCAGGGACTGGCGGAGATAGAAATGTGCCTTCCGTACCTATTGGAACAATCCCGGGGTGAGTTGGAGTATTACAAAAAGCGCTTGAAGATGAGCGATGAAATAAAGGACTATCTTGTAGGAGACAGCCCTTACATTCAGGGCCTGCGGCAAACAGCCATTAAATTGGGGCAAAATGACGCCACGCTTTTGATACTTGGCGAAAGCGGCGCGGGCAAGGAGGTTTTGGCACGTGTTGTGCACATGATGAGCCCCCGAAGCCAGGAGTCGTTTATTGCCATCAACTGCGCCGCCTTGCCGGAACAACTGATTGAATCGGAACTTTTCGGTTATGAGGAAGGGGCTTTTACCGGAGCCCGCAAGGGCGGCAAGCCAGGTAAGTTCGATCAGGCCCGGGGGGGTACCCTGCTGCTGGATGAGATAGCCGAGCTGCCCTTAAGTACTCAGGCAAAGCTCCTGCGGGTGCTGCAGGAAAGGGAATTCGAGCGGGTGGGGGGGACCACCGCCATCAGGCTGACCGCCAGGATTATAGCGGCCACCAATCAGGACCTTAATAGACTTATTGAAGAAGGTAAATTCAGAAGCGACCTGTTTTACCGGCTGAATGTAATATCGGTTACAGTTCCCGCGCTGGTGCACAGGAAAGAGGATATTCCTCCGTTGGCCGAATATTTTTTAAGGAAATTGGCTGCGGAAAAAAAGTCGTCCGTGAAACTGATTTCAAGTGAGGCGCTCGCTCTTTTGGCCGCCTATGAATGGCCCGGTAATGTCAGGGAATTGAAGAATGTTATTGAACGGGCATTTTATACCGCTGAAGAAAGTATCATCCAGGTTCAGCATCTTCCCGATTATATCCGGCAATTAGACGGTGATCGTAAGGTCATTCGATTAACGCCGATGAAAAAGGCGGTAAAGAATTTGGAAAGGAATCTTATTCTCAAGGCTCTTAAGGAAACCAACAATAACAAGGTGGACGCAGCCAGTATACTTGGTATGCCAAGGGCCACCTTTTACCTGAAATTAAAGGAATACAACATTCATTAATCAGAGCATTCCGAATTAACTGTCTAAATTTTGGACGTGTATATAATTTGGAATACCGCAAATGTTAGCTGTACAGCGGGTTTCTCATGCGGAGTGTATATAATTTGGAATAGCAATGCTGCCAATGCCGGTCTTTTAGACTGGCATTTCTTTTGCGTGTCTTAAGTGAGAAATCATAAAATTCAGAAAAATACCATTATATAACATGATTTGGCAAATGTTAGTTCTTGCGTCACAGAAAGCGAGGTAGTAACATGTATTGTTGTCCCCATGATGGTTTGTGAATGGGAAAATAGCTCAAAAAAATGCTTTTGAGGACAAGGAGGAAAGATAGTGTCAAGAATAGGTGTTTACGTCTGTCACTGCGGCGAAAATATAGCCGGGTCGGTGGACGTTGGTCAAGTGGTTGGCTTTGCCGCAACATTACCTGATGTTGTTGTGGCCAGGGAATATCTTTTTATGTGCTCGGACCCCGGTCAGGAATTGATTCGCAAGGATATTGAGGCGGGCATGGTTGACCGGGTGGTGGTGGCCGCCTGTACGCCCCGGACCCACGAGCCTATTTTCAGGAAAGCTGTGGAGGATGCCGGTCTAAATCCGTATCTCTTGGAGATGGCCAATATCCGGGACCAGGACAGCTGGGCGCACTGGGGAGATAAAGAAGGAGCCACCCAAAAGGCCCAAAAGCTGGTTGCCAGTGCGGTGGCCAAGGCCAATTTGCTGCAGCCGCTGGAACAAAGATATGTAGAGGTGGACAAATCCACATTAGTGGTGGGGGCCGGTGTCAGCGGCATCTTTGCCGCGCTTGATCTGGCCGGCATGGGCTATAAGGTTTGGCTGCTGGACCGCAACCCTTCGGTAGGGGGGAATATGGCCAAACTGGACAAAACTTTTCCCACCAACGACTGCTCCGCTTGTATCCTTACACCGATAATGGTGCAGGTGGCCAACCACCCCAATATTGAGCTGCTGCCTTATTCGGAGGTGGAGACCGTCAACGGCTCCATCGGTAATTTTAATATCACCGTAAGGAAAAAGCAAACCTATGTTGATTGGGGCAAATGTACCGGCTGCGGTGACTGCGTCACTGCCTGTTTGGGCAAAGCCTCCAATGATTTTAATGAGGGATTGGATAATCGCAAGGCCATATATATAGCCTTTCCTCAGGCAGTGCCCAAGAGAGCGGTACTGGATCCGGAGCACTGCCTTAACTGTGCCGGTTCGCAATTGGGTAAAGAGCACCGGGTGCATCCCAAAACCGGGGAAGCCATGCTGGCGCCCTGCGAAAAAGCTTGCAAAACTGGCGCTTGTGACCGGACCCGGGCTTATGACCCGGAGGGCGAGTTGGTTAATATAAAGGTTGGCACCATTATTGTTGCCGCCGGTTATCAAACCATGCCCAAAGAGCCTTTTAAAGAATATTCTCCCGAGTCGCCCAATGTAATTACCTGCATGCAGCTGGAGCGGATTCTTTCGGCCACCGGCCCCACGGATGGGGAATTTCACCGTCCCTCGGACGATCAAAGGCCCAAATCCGTGGCTTTCATATCCTGCGTCGGCAGCCGGGACAAAAAACACCATGTCTATTGTTCCAAAGTCTGCTGCATGTATATGCTTAAGGAAGCCCGTTTGATCAAAGAAAAATATCCGGATACCGAGGTGTATATTTTCTTTATTGATGTCAGAACTCCGGGTAAGGATTTTGAAGAATATTATAATTATTGCCGGGAACTGGGCATTAAAATTATCCGTGGCCGGGTGGGGGCAGTGGACCAATTGCCCGGTGACCGCTTGCGGGTCAGGGCCTATGACGTGGACATGGATACCCCGGTAGCCCTGGACACCGATTTAGTGGCTTTGGCCACGGCCGTCGAGCCTTCGGCCGGCATGGAAGATCTGGGCAGAAGGCTGGGCATTACCTGCGGTACGGAAGGATTCCTGAAGGAAATGCACACCAAGCTGTATCCCGTGGAGACATCGGTAAAGGGTATTTACATTGCCGGCTGTGCCCAGGGGCCCAAGGATATTCCGGAATCGGTTTCCCAGGCCAGGGCGGCCTCTTCCGCGGCAGCCGTGCCCTTGACCTCCGGCAGGGTATCGGTGGAGCCCTTCAGTTCATCCGTTGACCGGGAAAAATGCAGCGGGTGCGGTATTTGCGTACCCCTTTGCCCGTATTCGGCGATCAGCCGGGAGGAGGTCGGCGGCAAGGTGCGGGCCCGCATTGATATAGCGCTTTGTGCCGGCTGCGGCGTCTGCGCTGCGGCGTGCCCTTCTCTGGCCATTACCCTGCAGGGATTTACGGCCAATCAGATATTTGCTCAGATTGATGCTTTAACCAATGGGTCGGGAGGTGGAACAATTGATTAATGGATCTGCTGAGATAGTCTATGATCTGTCTGCCGGTGACCCCGGATTTATAGCGGAAATTAAAGAAATGGGCGGCGAGGAACTGCTTGAATGCATTCAGTGCGGCAAGTGCGCATCGGTATGTCCCATGGCTTTGGCCGGTTTTCCTATCTTTAACAAGAAGTTGATTCAGGCTATCTTTTTTGGAGCCAGGGATATACTCCTGGACGATTCCTCCATCTGGGCCTGCCAGTCTTGCAATCGCTGTACGGAAATCTGCCCCAGGGACGTCAGACCCTTTGAGATAATCTTGGCCATGCGCCGGGTAGCGGTGCGGGAATTAGCCATACCGACCTTGTCTATCGAAGGTTTGAAATCTCTTTATGATGTGGGACACGCGGTGTATCTAAGAGATGCCGGGCAAACCAGGCTAAAGGTGGGCCTGCCGGAAACTCCCCCCACCGTATTGGCTTCTCCGGAAGCACTTAAAGAAATACAGGCCATTTTGGACCAGACCGACCTGAGGGAAATCGGATTATTCCCTATGCAGGGCAATGGAATGGCTGATGCTAGTGAGGTGTAGTGGATGAAAGTAGGATTTTTTATCGGCTGCAATACTGCGTTTAACCGCCCTGATCTAGAGCAGGCGGTGCGTTTTTCCTTCCCTTTGCTGGGAGTGGAATTAGATGATCTGGAAGGCCAGTCCTGCTGTCCTTCCTGGGGTACCATGCCGTCGGTGGATTTGGCGGGCTGGAGTGCTGTAAGCGCCCGGAATCTGTGTCTGGCGGAGGAGAAAGACCTGGATATTGTTACGGTTTGCGGCAGTTGCTACGGCTCGTTGGGAGAAGTCAGGCACAAACTGCAAAACGACCCGTCTCTGAAAGAAAAAGTTAACGCTATATTAAAAGGTTCGGGCAGAAATTACCGGGGCACTGCCGATGTCTATCAGTCGGTGGGCTATCTCTGTCAAAATATAGGGCTGGATAAAATTAAACAATCCCTCAAATATAGCCTGGCAGGATTGAAAGTTGCCCTGCAGCCCGGCTGTCACAGCCTTTGGCCCAGTGAAATATATCCGGACCGTGAGGAAGACAGCTTTCACCCCCATATGCTGGGGGATATGTGCCGGGCCCTGGGCGCCGAGGTGGTTGACTACAGCCGGCTTACCGACTGCTGCGGCATGGGGGGCATGAGAAGCGCGGATATGGGCAAATCCTTTGATCTTCTAACCGTGAAGCTTAACTCCATCAAGGAAGAAGCTGATCCGGATTTGATCGTTACCGGCTGCAGTTCCTGTTTGATTCAAATGGATACCGCTCAGCTGCCGCTGAATAAAGACAAAAAGATTAATTTCACCATACCGGTGCTGCATTATATGCAGCTGCTGGCCCTTTGCCTGGGCGCGGAGCCGCAAAAGGTGGCCGGGCTGGCTAAAAACGATGTCGGCGCGGTAATAAATAAGATCCGGGGGGATGGCAATGTCTGATTGGAAGCCCAATATTATAGTTTTTGCTTGTAACTGGTGCACCTATCAGGGCGCTGATTTGGCCGGCAGTCTCAGGTATAAATACCCCAGCAGCATTAACATCATTCGGGTGCCCTGCAGTGGCGCCCTTGAGGCGGAGTATATCGTGGAGGCTTTAAATAAAGGCGCCGACGGAGTACTGGTCGGCGGGTGCCACCCCGGTGACTGCCATTACAAAGAAGGTAACTATAAAGCACTGCGGCGCTTCAATTTACTGCATAAATTGCTGGAAGATATGGGGGTTGAACCTGAGAGGGTCAGGCTGGAATGGATATCCGGGTCCGAGGGCAAACGTTTTGCCGAGGTGATGAATGACTTTGACGCTGTCATCCGGAAGTTGGGCCCCAACCCCAGGGGGAGGAATGGAAATGCCTGAAAAGGTAAAATTAGCTTATCTGCTGGCCGGCGGCTGTGCCGGCTGTGATATGGCAGTGGTGGACCTTTCCGAAACTTTATTGGATGTACTGCCTCAATTGGAAATAGTATTCTGGGCGCCCACAGTGGCGGACGTTAAATATAAGGACCTCGAGGCTATGCCCGACGGCAGTATTGATGTGGGACTGGTAGCCGGTATGGTCAGGCTCAGCGAGCAGGAACACATGGTTAAAGTAATGCGCCGCAAATGCAAAACATTGATTGCCCTGGGTATTTGCGCCTCTATGGGCGGCATTCCGGGGATGGCCAATATGCACAGCAAAAAAGAAATATTTGATACCGCTTACTTTGATACATTTAGTACCGATAATCCGGAAGGAGTTGTTCCGCGGACAAACTGCCTTGTAGACGGCAAATATGAGCTGACCCTGCCTGATTTCTATGAAAAAGTACGCTCTGTTGCCTCGGTGGTGGACGTGGATTATCTTACCGGGGGCTGTCCGCCGCACCATTCCTTTATCGGCGCCGCGCTGACGGCGGTGCTGGAAGGCAAACTGCCGCCCCGGGGCTCCTGGCTGACCGGGGGCAAGGCGGTATGTGATGTTTGTAAGCGCAACCCCGCCCTGCAAGGCAAGGAAAGGGAATTGATCCAGGACATTAAGAGGGTGACGGACGGTGAGCCCGAGCAGGATAAGTGCCTGCTGCAGGAGGGCTATATCTGCCTGGGGCCGGTAACCCAGGGTGACTGTAACGCCCAGTGCCCCAATGTCAATATGCCCTGCCGCGGCTGCGGCGGCCCCATTCCGGGAGTGAAGGATTTCGGCTTGCGGGCTGTAAGCGCTATTGCCGCGTCTATGACCGATGAAAAATTGGTTGATAAGATTGACTGTCCGGCCAAACTGTTTTACCGTTATTCTTTGCCTTCGTCCATTCTGGGCGGAAAGCTGAAGTAAGGGGTGGAATAAATTGAAGCGAATTGAAATAAATCCAATGACAAGGCTTGAGGGACACGGTAAAATAAGTATCTTTCTGAATGATGAAGGCAACGTGGATAATGCTTTTTTTCAGACCGTCGAGCTCAGGGGCTACGAGCGCTTTTTGAGAGGCATGCCCATTGAAGAGGTGCCCCGCACTGTTTCCACTATCTGTGGTGTTTGCCGGGGGGTACACTATACCGCTTCGGTAAAGGCCGCGGATGCTGTTTATAATGTTGCGCCCACGCCGACAGCCAGAAAAATAAGAGAGCTGTTTTTAAACGCTCACTATGTGGAAGACCACTGTGCCATTTTATACGCGCTGGGCTTTCCTGATTTCGTAGTCGGCCCCACGGCCAGCCCCGCGGTGCGTAATTTAATCGGTTTAATTGAAATTGTAGGAGAACAGACCGGTCGTGCCGTGTTGAAAAAACGCCGCAGCGCCGTGAGGATTATGGAGATACTGGGCGGCCGTCCCCTGCATGCCGTGGCCGCGGTTCCCGGCGGTTGGTCCAAAAGAATATCGGAGGAAGAACGGCAGGAGATTTTGGAGCTGTCCCGGGATCTGGTGGAATTGGGGCAAATGACTCTGCAAGTGTTTGAAGATGTAGTGCTTAAGAACAAGCAGTTTATGGAACTCGTCCTGGGTGATATGTATAAAGTGGTTTGCAATTATGTGGGTACGGTGGATGAACAGGATAAATTGCAATACTACGACGGCATCCATAAAATAGTCGACCCGGCCGGGAAGGAAATAGGGCGTTTTCAGGGTAAAGAATACCTGGATTATATTGCGGAAAGGGTATTGCCCTGGAGCTATCAAAAAATGCCCTATTTAAAAAAAGCCGGCTGGCAGGATATTGCCGACGGTGACAATACTTCCCTGTACTGCGTAGGGCCGTTGGCCAGGTATAATATAGGCAGTGGCTTTGATACGCCTCTGGCTCAGGAAGCTTACGAAAAAATGAAAGAGACGCTGCCTCCGGGGCCGGTGCATAATATAATGGTGTATCACTGGGCTAGGGCGGTGGAATTGTTAAATGCCGCGGAAAAAGTGCGGCAGCTGGCTGAGGATGAGAGCATTACCGCACCGGACATTCGCACTCCGCTGGGTGAGGCGGTAGGAGAAGGTGTCGGCATTATCGAAGCTGTGCGGGGATTGTTAATCCATCACTATAAAACAGACAGCCGGGGTATTGTGGAGGACTGCAATCTTATCGTGGCCACCACCCACAATAAGGGCCCCATTAATGTGGCGATCCGCAGGGCCGCAGATCATTTCATCAAAGACGGCAAGGTGGACGAGGGTATATTGAATATGGTGGAGATGGCCTATCGTCCCTACGATCTTTGCCTGGCCTGCGCCACCCATGCGTTGCCCGGCAGGTCGCCGCTGCAAATTAATATTTATGACGCTCAGGGCAAAATCTATGAAACTATGCAAAACTTTTAAAAGTGGTATAAAATGAAAACTATATTATTAGGCATCGGCAATCCCGTATTAACCGATGATTCGGTAGGCATTAAGGTGGCGGAGCAGTTAAGCGGCCTCGTGGACACCCGTATGCTTACCACCACGGGTTTTGATGTTATTGACGCGGTTTTGGGCTACGAAAGGGCATTAATCATCGACGGTGTTTGTTCGGGCGCGAAGCCGGGCACAATACTGGAATTAAACACGCGCGAATTAATGACGGACCTGGAGTTTTCAGGCACTCATAATCTGCACCTGGGCGCGGCTCTGGATCTGGGTTACCGTTTATTCAGCCGTGAAATGCCGTCGGAGATTATAATTTTTGCCGTTGAAGTGCAGGACGTGGTCAGTTTCAGCACGCGCTGCACCCCGGCTGTGGAAGCGGCCATACCGGAGCTGGTGCAAAGGGTGAGGGCCGTGCTGGAAAATTAATTGTTAGATTATAATTAAGTTTCGGTTCGATAAGGAAACTGTCCGTTGAACCGACCGGGAGCATGGTGTTGTTCATGTGACGGCACCATGCTTTGCACTTGGTTTACCGGGATGCCGCGTTTAGCGGCATGGCGTTTATTAACAAGAGGATGGTTTATATGAAATTAATGCTGGTTGTTACACGGAGGTTTTAACCGGTGCATGAGCTGTCTTTAATTCAGGCACTTATTGAAACTGTTGCCCACAGTGCCGTCGAAAATGATATTGCCAAAGTGAATACGGTCAAAATAGTGGTGGGAGAAGTATACGGCGCTTTGCCGGATGCCCTTGATTTTGCTTTCCGGGTGCTTACCAAAGACACGGTCTGCGAGGGCGCCGTGCTGGAAATTGATAAAACTCCTCTTGTGCTGAAGTGCGGGGCATGCGGCAGTGAATATCAACCCGATGAGATTAACTGGAAATGCCCTGCTTGCGGCGCGGGTGGCGTCACGGCTATAAGCGGCAAAGAATTATATGTCGACTATTACGAGGGAGATTAAGGAGCTGGCTGTTGTGAAAATTATTGTGGGCAGAGACCTTCTGCTGGCCAATAACGATCAGGCCGGAGTGAACCGGGTATTATTCAAGCAAAGTAAAGTTGTGGCCATTAATTTAATCAGCTCGCCCGGGTCCGGTAAAACAACCCTGATGGAAAAAACCGCCGGGATGTTGGCCGGCCGGCTAAAAATCGGGGTTGTGGTGGGAGACTTATATACCGAGCGCGATGCCGTGCGCATTGAAAAAGCCGGCGCCGCCGCGGTGCAGATTAACACCGAGGGGCTGTGTCACCTTACCGCCGACATGGTTTACCGGGCGCTGCAGGAAATGCCGCCGGAGGAATTGGATGTGCTGTTTATTGAAAACGTCGGCAACCTGGTGTGCCCGGCTGCTTTTGATCTGGGGGAACAGATGAAGGTTGCGGTTTTAAGTGTCACCGAGGGTATCGACAAACCGTCCAAGTATCCGACTATTTTCAGAGAGGCCGGGGCTGTGGTGATCAGCAAAGAAGACTTGCTGCCCTATACTGATTTTGATTTGGATACTTGTCTTGCCGAGTTAAAAGAAATAAACGATCAGTTAAAAATATTTATCACTTCGGCTAAAACCGGCCTTGGTTTGAATGAATGGTGTTCCTGGCTGGAATCTTTGGCGGGGGCTGAATAAGACGTTAGCGCCGTACCAACCCGCCCTTTGTCACCCGCTTGGCGCGGGTGACAAAGGGCGGCTGGGTTTGTTATTAACTCGACTAACCGGCAGGAAGGGACTTGCGCTCTCCCTGCGGGAAGTCTCGTATTACGGAGGTGCAGCAGATGTGCTTGGGAATACCGTGCCGGGTGGTGGAAGTGCCGGAGAAACAGTGGGCGATTATTGAAGCGGGGGGCATCAGGCGGAAGATCGGTGTGCACTTGGTGGGAGACGTGTCCGTGGGGGATTATGTAATGGTCCATGCGGGCTACGCGGTAGAAAAGCTGGATTTGGCCGAGGCCGAGGAAAGGATTAAATTATGGGAGGAGCTCTTACGTTTTGAAAGTGCTGGAGAGGCTGAATGACCCGGAGCTTGGTCGGAAGATGCTCAAGCTGGTCAGGGAAAAAGCGGCCCGCGCGGTAGACCGGCTGGGTCGGCCGGCTGTGCTGATGGAGGTTTGCGGCACACATACCACCGCTATTGCACGCTCGGGGCTGAGGGGCTTGCTTAAAGGACTGGCGGAACTGCGCAGCGGTCCGGGCTGTCCGGTGTGCGTAACGGCGGCGGGTGATATTGAGGCCATGATCGGTCTGGCCCGGATACCCGGCGTTACCGTGGCTACTTTTGGCGACATGCTCAGGGTTCCCGGCCGGGATTCCTCCCTGGAGAGGGAAAGGGCCGCCGGAGCGCGGATTAAGATTGTTTATTCACCTGCCGACGCAGTGGAACTGGCTAAAAACAACCCGGCCGGCGAGGTGGTTTTTCTCGGTGTTGGTTTTGAAACCACCGCTCCCCTGGTGGCCCTCACCATCAAACAGGCCGCGGATGCCGGTCTGGATAACTTTACCGTCTATGCCGCGCACAAAATAATGCCCCCGGCGCTGAGATCTTTGCTGGACAGCGGTGATCTGAATGTGGACGGCTTGATCCTGCCGGGGCATGTATGCGCTGTTACGGGTTCGGAGCCCTTTGGATTTATAGGTGAAGATTACGGCATACCGGCCGTTGTAGCGGGCTTCACCCTGGTGGATATTATTGATGCGGTAAATGCCCTGCTGGACAAAATATTGTTAAAAGACTTCCGGACCGGTAATAACTATCGCTGGGTGGTTAAACCGGAAGGCAACGGAGAGGCCCGCCGGATGTTGGAGGATTGTTTTCATACCGGCGATGCGGCCTGGCGGGGATTAGGCATGATTAAGGGCAGCGGGTTAATGATCAGGGAAGAACTGGCGGCGTATGATGCGCGAAATAAGTTCGGGCTGGAAGCTTCGGTAGTCGCTGAGCCGCCGGGCTGCCGCTGTGGCGAGCTGCTGCGCGGTTTAATTGTCCCCACCGATTGCAGGTTATTTGGCAGCCGGTGCACTCCAACTTCGCCTGTGGGGCCGTGCATGGTTTCTTCGGAGGGGGCCTGTGCCGCTTACTACCGTTACGAGCGCGGGGAGGTTTGAAGATGAGTTATGAGGTAAATCGTTCTTGCGTACTGTTGGCCCACGGGGACGGCGGATTATTATCCAGGGAAATGGTGCGGGATGTTTTTTTGAAATACTTCAGCAATCCACTGCTGGGACAGCTTTCGGATGCTGCCGTATTTCAGCTTAAAGGGGAAAAGGTGGCCACTACCATTGATGCCTTTGTGGTAGACCCGATATTTTTCCCCGGCGGTGACATCGGGAAACTGGCGGTTTGCGGCACGGTAAACGATCTTGCCGTCAGCGGAGCCCGCCCGGTTTATTTGAGCGCTTCTTTCATTATCGAAGAAGGGCTGCCCATAGCTGATCTGGAAAGGATAGCCGCGGCTATGGCCGAAGCCTGTGCTGAAGCCGGGGTGGCTATTGTGGCCGGGGATACCAAGGTAGTTCCCCGGGGCCACGCGGATAAAATTTTTATAACCACTTCGGGCGTCGGAGTTGTACCGGACGGGCTGGATCTGGGTTACCACAGACCCGAGCCCGGCGATGTGGTGATCGTTAACGGCGGCATGGGCAATCATGGCCTGACGGTGCTGGCCGCCCGGGAAGCTCTTGGTCTTGAGGGCGGGCTTAAAAGTGATTGCGCTCCGTTAAATCATACCATTTTTCAACTTCTGGACGGTTGTCCCGGGGTTAAACTGATGCGTGATCTAACCAGGGGTGGATTGGCCTCTGCCGCCAAAGAAGTAGCTGAATCGTGCGGTATGGACGTGCATATTGAGGAAGCCTCGGTGCCTGTGGACCGGGAGGTCAGGGGCGCGGCGGAAATGCTGGGCCTTGACCCTCTTTATCTGGCCAACGAGGGAAAATTCCTGGCTATAGTGACTGCCGGGGAATCCGACAGGGCCTTGGAACTTTTGCAGGCATCGCCTTACGGTAAAGGCGCCGTGATTATCGGCGAGGTCCGGGCGGGAAAGGGTAATGTTTATCTGCAAACTGTTCTGGGCGGAACCAAATTTTTGGACTTATTGGCCGGTGCTCCATTGCCCAGAATTTGTTGAAAAGTGGTGAAAGGTCGTTTTGGCTGAAGAACTGATCGGGAAAAAGATATTGGTAACCGGGGTGGTGCAGGGGGTGGGCTTTCGGCCGTTTATTTTCGGGCTGGCCCGATCCCTCGGCCTTAACGGAACAGTGCAAAACTCCGGTAATGGCGTGCTGATTTTGGTGGAAGGCCCCAGGGAGCCGGTGGATAAGTTTATCCATGAGATTTGTGCAAGGCCTCCGGTCCTGGCCAGTATTTCCCAATGCCAGGTAGGCGAATCGCCGCCGCAAGGTTTTCGGGAATTTCGCATCGAGCGCACCGGGGGCCGGGTTACGGGCGATTCCGTTGTGCCGCCTGATGCGGCTACCTGCCGTCAGTGCCGCGGCGAAATTTTCGACCCGGCGGACCGGCATTATCAATATCCCTTCACCAACTGTACCAACTGCGGCCCCAGGTTCACTATTTTAAAAAAGCTTCCCTACGACCGCCCCTGGACCTCCATGGATAAATTTGATATGTGTGATAAGTGTGCCGGAGAATATGCGGATCCCGGCGACAGGCGTTTCCATGCTCAGCCGGTGGCCTGTCCGGAGTGCGGTCCCGAGGTTTGGCTGGTGGACCGTGAGGGTGGAAAAATTGAGGGTGACTGGCTTGTCAATGCCCGCCGCCTCTTGTCCGAGGGGCGGATTATAGCGGTAAAAAGTCTGGGCGGCTTTCATTTGGCTTGCAACGGCCTGGACCCGGCGCCGATCCGCCTTTTGCGGCTGCGCAAGGGACGCCCGGCCAAACCGCTGGCGGTAATGTGCCGGAATATTGATGTTGTTCGCGAATACTGCCATGTCTCTCCCGAAGAGGAATCGCTGCTAGAATCCCCCGCGGCACCCATAGTTGTTTTGGAGAAAAAGAATCCTTTTCGGCTTCCCGATGAACTGGCTCCGGCTTTGAACGGTTTGGGGGTTATGCTGCCCTACACTCCGTTGCATTTGCTGCTGTTTGCAGATGATCTTCAGGTACTGGTGATGACCAGCGGTAATTTAACCGGCCTGCCTCTGGCGGCGGATAATGACCGGGCTATGAATGAATTAGCGGGCATCGCTGATTTCTTTCTGCTGCATAACCGGGACATAGTGAATCGCTGTGATGATTCGGTAGTGCGCCACACCTGCGGGGGGCTGCAGTTTTTCAGGCGGGCCAGGGGATATGTTCCCGAGCCGATTGAAATGAGCAGCGCTGTTGTCGGCTCGGAAGAACGGGATTATGTCGGCGCCGGCGGCGACATGAAAAATACCTTTTGCTTGTTGAAGAAAAACAAGGCGTATGTGAGCCAGCATATAGGCTCGATTGATACTGTGGAAGGCTCTGAACATTATAAAGAGAGCCTGCATAAATTTTGTGAGCTTATTGGGGCCAGGCCCGTTAGGGCCGGCTGCGACCTGCACCCCGGCTTTAAAAGTTCAGCCATAGCGCGCAGCCGCTTCCCGGCCGCCATAGGTGTTCAGCATCATCATGCGCATATGGCTTCGTGCATGGCCGAAAACGGGTTGAACGGGGATGTTATTGGTGTGATTCTGGATGGCACCGGTTACGGTACCGACGGCAACATCTGGGGGTTTGAAATCCTTACCGGCGGTTATGTTGATTTTACCAGGGAGTTTCATCTGGAATACGTACCACTGCCGGGTGGTGATCAAGCGGTGCGCAACCCCTGGATCACCGCTTCCGCTTATCTGATCAGCCTGCTGGGGCAGGAAGGCGCCGCTATGGCTGCAACGCTGTTCCCGGATAAAATAAAAGAACTGGGCATTGTGAGAAAGATGATCAGCCGTAAAATCAACTCACCGTTCGTTTCAAGCTGCGGCCGCTTGTTTGATGCCGCGTCGGCTGTTTTAAACATATGCCTGGAAAACACCTATGAGGGCCAGGCGGCCATAGAAATCGGAGAACTGGCGCCCAAGAAATTTTGCCGGCTTGAACCGTATCGGTATCAGATTGAGGGCCATGTAATTGGCCTAGCCCCTCTGCTTAAAGCTATGGTAAGCGATTATTGCGGGCATGTCCCCCAAACATTAATCGCAAAAAAAATTCACGACACTATAGTGTCGGCGATTTTAGATTGTGCGCTAAGGGTAAGGTCCCAAAGCGGCATCAGCCGGGTGGTGTTTAGCGGGGGCTGCTGGCACAACAATTATCTGCTGTCCGCAGCGATTAAAATATTCAAGGATAATGGCTTTAACGTTTTTGTGCATAACAAGGTGCCGCCGGGCGACGGCGGAATTTCTTTGGGGCAGGCACTTGTCAGTTATCACCGTGGCGGCATATAAAACTTAAACAAAGCCACCATCAGCCAAAGCATGGTATACGAAGAAAAGGCTAGGGATTTGCGTTTGGATAAGCCCGCTGTTTCCATGCAATTGAGGACTTAATGTTTCTAAATGAGAATAATTAATTGAGAATTATATTATTGACTGGCCTATCACTTCCCAATTATAATTAACCTGACGCCTGACCGGTTGAATCGTTTGACTTGAAGGGTGTTGCAGTGTATCTGGTTTCCCTGCGGAGAAGGGCCGGCGCCTTAGGCCAAGGGGTATATCGTTAATTCTGCAGTTTTTTGGCAGGATGTCTTTTTACGGTGTACTTTGCCCGTCTATGCCTTTTCCCGGCTGGACGGGTTTTTGGTTTTTAGGGTTGTAAAGTTAATTTTGTTCCTATGTTGTGGCGGGTATTGCCATATATTGCAATAAAGGGGGGATTTAAGAAGGCCCGGGAGTTTTTTTCGGCGCTTATTTATGAAAATATTAAGATGTCTTTTTATTCCGCTTGTTGTTCTGGCTTTGTGGGTTACCGGGTCCGCTGCCGGAATCGTTAATCAATATATCATTCCGCCGCCTTCCAGAGTGATACAAACCGCATTAAGCCTATTGGGCAGCGGTTTGTTGTGGCAGCATATTTCCATCAGCCTGTTCCGGGTCTTTGCCGGCTTTTTGGCGACAATTTTATTTGCCTTTCCCCTGGCCGTGCTGGTCGGTTTGAATCGAAAGATGGAACCTTATATAGAGCCGGTACTGGATTTTTTAGGGCATATCCCGCCCATTGCGTGTATTCCCATGCTAATTCTCTGGTTCGGCATCGGGGAGACTTCCAAATTGGCGGTAATCATTCTGGCTACGTTTTTCCCGGTATTCTTAAACACTGTTAACGGAATTTTAAGCTGTGATAAGCAATTGCTGGAGGTGGGAGATGTTTTTGGCTTTAGTGGCCGGGATAAATTTTTAAGAATTGTTATGCCGGCGGCCCTCCCTTCTATAATCGTGGGGATGCGGCTGGGACTGGGCTACAGCTGGCGGGCATTGATCGGGGCGGAGCTGATTGCGGCTTCCTCGGGAATCGGTTACATGATTATGGACGCCGAGCAGTTGTCCAGGCCCGATATTATTATCGTTGGCATTATAACCATTGGCTTATGCGGTTACGTGCTTGATTACTGTTTTTTTAAACTAACCGGTTGCATCATACCTTGGACAGGGAAGAGATCAGTTTATGGCAGGAGTTAAAATACAACAGCTTAGTAAAATATTTCACATTAACGGTCAAGAGGTAAACGCTTTATCTGATATTAATTTAACCATTGAGGATGGCAGCTTTGTCACGCTGGTGGGCAAAAGCGGTTCGGGGAAAACTACACTGCTCAGGTTAATCTGCGGGCTGGAAAAGGCTGCCCGGGGTAAAATATCTTTTTCCCCACCGGATAAGGAAAAAAACTGCCGGCCTGAAAGAATTAGCATTGTTTTTCAAGAACCAAGGCTGATGCCCTGGCTGACCGTGGAACAAAACATGGCTTTCCCGCTGATTAAAGAAAAAAACCGGGTCCGGGTTTCCGAAACGGTTCATTATTATTTGGATTTGCTGGGCCTTAAAGAATTTAAGGATGCCTATCCCGCGCAAATCTCAGGTGGGATGGCCCAGCGGGCCGCACTGGGCAGAACGCTTTGCTACGACCCGGATGTAATCCTGATGGATGAACCTCTTGGCGCCCTGGATGCCTTCACCAGAAAAAAATTGCAAGCGGATTTAATAGATATCTTTCTGCTTAAGAAGAAGACTATTGTTTTTGTAACCCATGATGTGGATGAAGCTGTTTTTCTTGGCCAAAGAGTGGTAATCTTTGAGGCCGGAAAAATAGTTGAATGTATGCCTGTTCATCTTGATTATCCGCGAGACGTACTTTCCCAGGATTTTTTCCGCACAAAGAAAAAAATATTGGGCCGGATAGTTGGTGAGAACGTTGATTAGGAGGTCGTTTTATGGAAAGAATATGGAAAATCGTTGCTCTTGTCGCGCTGGCTGCATTGCTGACGGCCGGCTGTGGGGGAGGGCAAAACGGCAGCCCGGAGCAGGAAACCGGAAGCCGGGAAGTTAAAAACATCAATATTTCATATGTCAAGCTTCCTTTGAACATACCGTCCATCATTGAAAAGAAAACTAATTTATTTGAAGAAGAATTTCAAAAAGACGGTATAAATGTGACTTTTCCTGAGATTACCGAGGGACCCAAAATGACAGAGGCTCTTGCTTCGGGTTCTTTGGACTTTTGCAATGCGCTGGGCGGGACATCGGCTATTTTGGCGGCGGCCAACGGTGTCGATCTGAAGGTTATCGGTATATACAGCAGGGCCCCCAAGGCATTCACTATCATGGCCAGGGATGAAAACATCAAATCGGTGAGTGACCTGCAAGGCAAAAAGGTTGCCGGGCCCAAAGGAACTATCCTTCACCAGCTGCTGCTGGCAAGCCTGGAAGAAAAAGGTTCTGAATCGGGTGACGTTGATTTTATTAATATGAGCATACCTCATGCCATGTCCGCCTTAACGGCCGGGGATGTGGACGCGGCGCTTATTGCCGGTCCCGTCGTGCCGCAGGCACTGGAGGCGGGAGCCCATATTATTGCCACGGGGGAAGGACTTTTGGACGCGACTATTGTTATTGCGGTGTCCGGTGATTTCCTTGAGCAGCACCCCGACCTGGTTAAACGCTACATGAAAGTCCATCGGCAGAGTATTCAATATATGGAAGAAAATCTTACCGATGTCTATAAGATGGCGGCGGAGGAAACAGGTATTTCTATTGAAACAGTTAAACAGATGTACGGATGGTATGACTTTAACCCGGTCATTACCGATCAGGATATCACGGATCTGCAAAAAACACAGGAATTTTTGCAGCAAGCAGGCATGTTGACCGGTACTGTAAACATGGATGAGCTTATTGTGGATATGACTCCAAAATAAGAACTATTCTTTATTGACAGTCCCGGGAGTACATCTTCCGGGACTTATCTACTCTCACTGGTTCAAAAAATGATTATTTTTACTTCAAAATCAATCAGCAAAAGTAGTGGGATAAGGTGAGGGCTTTCCAAGGTAAAATCCTTGACCGCAATCGATTCCAATTGTCTGCAATATTTTTAAGATGTCTTCATTTTCCACAAACTCGGCAATGGTTTTTTTGCCAAGCGTGTTCGCTATGGTATTAATAGCCTGAATAAAGGCGCGATGGACGGGTTCCTTATCTACGTTGCGGACAAAGGAGCCGTCAATCTTGATGTAATCTACCGGAAGAATGCGCAGATAGGCAAAGGACGAAAATCCTGTTCCAAAGTCATCCAGAGCCAAGAGACATCCGAGGCCTTTAATCCTGCGAACCCATCGCTCAGCCCGAAATATGTCTTTTACGGCAGCGGTTTCGGTTATCTCAAAGCCTATCCGGGAAGGGTCTATACCGCTCTTGAGTATATTTAATTCTATTGAAGTCAAGATAGCTTCATCTCCCAAGGTGATCCCGGAAAGATTCATAAAAAGCCTGAGTTCGGTAAATTGGCGCATGGTCGCCAAGGATGATTGAAGCACCCAAAGATCTATTTGAGACATCAAGCCAAAACGCTCGGCAACAGGTATAAACCTGCCGGGAGAGATTGTCTGCCCGTTCTTATCTCGAAGACGAAGCAGGGCTTCGTGATGAATTATTTTTCCGTCACTTACTCTAACCACTGGTTGAAAATAAAGTACAAACAGGTCTTCTTTTAAGGCATTCTTAATTAACCCAACCAACTGGTTGGTTTCAGTAAGCCTGTTTATCGGATCTTTTTCGGATCCGGCAAAGACAAACCTGTTCCGGCCTCCTTCCTTGGCTGTATAAAGGGCAGTATCCGCGAGCGAGAGAAGTTTTTGATTATCTATAGTACCGTCAACTATGACAATACCAATACTGATACTTAAATTTAAACGGAGCCCGTGAGTAACAAGATTTAACTCACTTTCGCACACCGCTCGGCGCAGTTTATCGGCTATAATCCCAGCCTCTTGATTGGAAATCCCTTTAATCAATACTGCAAATTCATCTCCTCCCAACCGGGCCAGAAAATCACTTTTACGCAAGTTTGTTATAAAGAGATTAACCAAAATAATTAATAATTCATCGCCTGCCGCATGCCCAAGAGTGTCATTGACCAGTTTAAAGTTGTCAAGGTCAATAAGGAGGAGCGCGCTTTTTTCTCCTTGTTTTGCTTCTGTCACTGCGCGTTTAATAGTTGCTTCCAGTGAATGTCTGTTGGGGATATTGGTCAAAGCATCATGTGTCGCCAGATATTGCAACTGCTCTTCCATTCGCTTTCGCTCGGTTATATCACGGATAGATTCAATAGCCCCCATCAAGTTTCCATCACTGTCAAAAAGGGGCGAAGCCGTCCCCCACATATGGCCCCCCTTCTCAAATAAAGCAGGTACATAAGTCTCAATGTATAATGTATTACCTTTTCTTTCTATGTATGGATACAACGTTGCGTTTTTCTTGCTTTCCGAAAAGATGGAATCAATTAATAACGGCCTTCGTCTGCCAAAAAAAGGTACCGCGTACGCATAGTTGCCATGGCCGATAATGTCCTCCTTGCGTACTCCTGTCATTTCTTCAAGGGCCCGGTTCCAGGCAATGATTTTTTTATTACGGTCAATGACAAAGGTGGCGTCGGGTAAAAATTCGATGATCTGCTGAAGCTGTTGATTGCTTTCTCGCAACGCCTCTAGCGCTCGTTTGCGCTCCCAATAGATACCCACCATCTCAGCCACCACCCTAAGAGCTTTTATATCTTGGATGGACCAATTCCGGCAATTTCCCGTGTCATCGAATCCCATGAATCCGTTCAGCGTTCCATTCGTTGAACTAATTGGAACAACCAGGAGGGAACATATTTTCTGGGCTTGAAGAAGTGCTTTCTCCGCACCGGCTTCGGGTGGAAGGTCGTTAAGGTCCGGTATTACTATGTTTTCTCCGCGCTCAAGCTTCTTCATCCACCATGGAAATGTGCTTGAATTCAGATTTCGCAGGGCATCTATCTGAGGCGCAGTCACAGAACCGCACCATTCATGCGTATTGTCCATCTTGCTGCCGTTTTCACGAAATTTAAATATATAAGCTCGACTGGCGGAAACGGCTTTTCCCAGGATTCCCAGGACTTCTTTAATATCAGCACCCCGCGGAGAAAAAAATAACCTTGAAGCCTGCGCTATTGCTCCCTCAATGGCAATTCGATGTCTGATAAATTTCTCCATTTTCTTTCTTTCGGTGATGTCGACAATCACTCCCACCAAACCGGCCACACTTCCGTCGCTGTCGGAAAAAGTAGCCTTGTTAAAGATAACGTCGTGCATGGTGCCGTCAGCATACCTGACAGTGCTTTCATAAATCCGCACACCCGGATTGCGGAACAATTCCGCATCTTTTTCATGGTAAGTGCCCGTCATGTGTTTGGAGCTGATATCATAAACAGACTTTCCGGCTATCTCCTCTCCGGTTAAGCCAATATAAGACTCAAATGCAACATTACAGCCCCTGTAAAATCCTTTTACGTCTTGATAAAATATTGGCGTGGGAACGGTATTAGTTATTTTTTCTAAGAGATCATACTGTTCCTGCAGTGTTTTTTCTTTGAGTTTACGCTCAGTGATATCACGGGCAATGGACAGTCCAACCTTTTTCCCTTTTAAATTGAAAACATGCAAATTTATTTCAACGGGTATTATGGTGCCATTTTTACTCAATTCAGTCGTTTCAAAGGTAATGTAACCATTTTCTGAAAGCTTTTGTATACTTTCCGGTTTAAAATTAAAGTCTTCTTGATTAGTAATGTCAAAAGGTGTCATTGCCAATAACTCTTTTCTGCTATAACCCAACCTTTTGCAGGCGATATCATTAATCTCAATAAACCTGCCCGGCTGACCTTCGTCGGTTATTTCGCACAGGCCAATGGCGTCATTAGCCTTATTGAACAACAACCGGTATTTCTCCTCACTCTCACTTAGCGCATCCACTGCTCGTTTATATTCGGTAATGTCAACAGCCATTTCACAACGGACCATCCGGCCATCCGACCACCTTATGGCTCTGTCAATGCAGCGGTACCAACGCCGGTTGATTTTATTGCGGGTCTCCCAGATATGTATCTTGCCGATATTCTGATTAAAAATATGCTCATTAGCACAAAACGGGCAAGGTGACTCTAAAGCTTGAAGTGCCTGGTAACATTTTTTCCCTATCACATCTCCAAACTTATCTTTAATAATTCGATTGGCGTATAATAGCTCATATGTATCTGGATCGCTAACATATACACTTTCATCTATGCCGTCAAAAATAGAAAGTAGTTGTTGACGCTCCAGCTCCAGCAATTCTTCAGTCTTCTTTTGTTCTCTGACGTGCCCGGTAATATCGCCGGCAACAACAAGAAGGTGAGTGCAATGTCCTTGATCATTGCAAATGGGTGTAATTTTTGTTTTAAAAATTAATTGTCCATTAGGAAAGTTTGCGATTTCTTCGAAGCAAACTGTCATCCTTGACTGAATTGCTTCTTTATATTTCCCAATCAGAAAAGCAGAAACTTTTTTGGAATAAATTTGTTCGATCCTTTTACCAACCACTTGTTTTTCCGAATACCCTGTAGTTGCGAGATAGGATTTATTAACTGTAAGCAAACGGTAACCATTATCTGTCTCAACCTCCACAAGTAACACTAGATCCGAAACACTATTGTACATTAGTAACAAATGGTCTTTCTTCAGCATAAATGCCTCACCCCGCAAGCTTATAATTTGCAATGCAACAAATGATAGCCGCGGGTGCAATAAACAAAAAACTACCTTGCCGTGAAGGTAGTTTCACATACATATATTCACAGCAACCCGGCTGTCAGGCAATGCACTAAACCCGGCTTTACGTCCCCATTTTTCGACTGGGTTTGCCCTTTTCTCTTAAGATATTCTATAGTTCGAAAATCCTATCTGTCAATGAGATAAAGGTCCCATTCCGTTGCAATTACGGGGACACGGCGCGTGTTTTGTTCATGACATGTTTTTTACGGGTTTCCCTTGTCAGTAAGCTATAGGTTAATAATGTTCCGCCGGCAACGATGAATATTTCTGGAACTTGTACACTTTCCGCATCCAAGCTCATAAAGTAGCCTTATTTAATGATTAATAATTGTTGGGACAAGGGGACGGGTGCCTTGTCCCGTTTTTTTAACGCGCCTATTTACCCACGGGCTGGTTTTAATTCGGCCGTAAAGGATGGCCCTCTAAAATTTCTTCAACTTCCTCATATCCTGTCGGAAATGCGTAATTATAGCGCGCGGGGAGAGCAAAAACATATTCGGAGTTCCGTTCAAGCTCTTTCGGTAAAATAGGCGCCGCACCGATATGGAATTCTTCCCGCTGAAGCGAATCCCACTGGGTAAGCGTAAAGACCATGATGGGAATATCCTGTCGCTGTTCCCGGGGAGACCATTGGGGATGTCTGATGGAAAGCAAGGGACCGGTTTCAACAATCTTATCGCCTTGTTGGCCTCCTAAAGCCAGACCTTCCCACCGATCATCTACAATTTGATACTCCTTCCAACTATCCGGTAATAAAAAGCTAAAACCATATTGAGTATTTTTATATACAATTGAGTTTCCTTCCGCATGCGCATCGAAGGTGACAGCGTCAATTAGCCACCGGTCCCCGATTTTCTTTACCACAAGAACCACCGGATGTTTAGAGGCAGCTCCCCCGTTAACTTTTTCCACGCTTGTTATTTCAATGATTTCTCCTTTTACTTCGTAGGTATCATCCGCCAAATTATCAATATCTTGAATTTCTATACGGTCAGGCCATGGGCTTGACAACAGTCTTCCGGGAGCATTATCAGGGGCGTTGAGCCATTTCTCAAGAAGTTCCGGCGATACATATGCACTGTAGTTTTCCTGAATGCTCTTGCTTACTATATCTTTTGGGGCCTGAAGCGATACCAATTGCAACTTGCCGCCGAAAGTCTCAACCAGGTCTTTTACTGCTGTCATATCGTTTTTATCAGTTTGTTGGAGATCGTCTTTAGGCGGCCCGTCTTTGCCCAACCGGTCCTGACTCCCACTATTGATACACCCGAACAAATAAACAGTTGACAGTAATAAAAGCAGCAACACAAATATTTTTTTCATGTAGTTGTCCTCCTGTAGAACTTTTCTTCAAATTACAGACGTATAAGCGGCTATAAGGTTCCATCTATTTAGAATATCGCTGATGGGAATAGTTGGGATATTATTTTTTAAAAATTGCTCCAGTTGATTGGTGCGGCTGTCGTGGTCGTGGCCTGATCGGCACGGTATTCACTACCGGGAAACGGCCCGGCCCGACGATCAATCGGGGAGGGGGCGCCGAATCCGTAGTTGGCTGGTATGGTGGCGTTTGCTGCATTAGCAAATGGCTAACAATTAATGGGTGAGAGGGAAGCCGGTTGTGGGAAAATCGCCTTTATGACCGGCGTTTTTGCTGTATAAAACGGGCTGCGCAGGGTTACTTTTAGATATGTTGACCGCGTGGTCAGTAAGTGTTATACTTATGCTGACCGCACGGTTAGTATAACGGAGAGGTGGTATGACACTTGCCTTTACAGCTTTACGACAAGGAGCAAATTCTGGAAGCCTGCCTGGCCGTGTTTGCCCGCCATGGGTATAAGAATACTTCGGCCGTGATGCTGGCGGAGGCGGCAGGCGTATCCAAGGCCCTGATCTTTCATCATTTCAAGAGTAAGAAAGAGCTGTATCTCAGTGTTTTGGGTCGATGCATTGGGAAAGTGAGGACGGAACTCGACATTGAAGCCCTGCCGGAATACGGGGATTTCTTTGCAGCTCTGGATGAATTCAGTTATCTCAAACTTGATTATTATCGAAAGAATCCGGACGAGTGCAAAGTGCTGAAAGAAGCCTTTTATGTCATGGCGGATGAATTGAAGGCGGAGATTGAAGAAAGGTACGGTGCGGTGATTGCCGCCAAGGACAAGGTGCTGGAGCGATTGTTTCAAAAACTTCCGCTCAGGGAAGGAGTGAACCGTGAGCAGGCTTTCGAGCTAATCATGGTCGTGTTGGATTACGTTGAAGAGAAGTGTTTAGCGGGATTAACCGATAAAAACGATTTGGATCAGAGGTACTGGGAAGGCATCATCGGCGAGATGAATAATTTTTTTGCCATGATCCGTTATGGAATCGAACGGTAACCTGCAGCCGCGTCAAAGGAAACTCAAGCGTAAATAACGGAGTATTGAAAAGTAAAGCATTTGCAGATAATGAATATAATCGCCTGTTATATTGATATCATATTATTTTTATATTAATTGCCATATCTCATTTATAAAATCTTGGGGAGGGAAGCCGTATTAATTCTTATGTACTTGCTTTCCGGGAAATCGGCAAAACAAAGCTTGCGGTTGTCGGGGGCAAAGGCTTAAACCTGGGAGAACTATCGAGAATTGAAGGCATACGGGTACCGGATGGTTTTTGTGTCACCACCGAGGCGTATAAAAAAACCATCGGTCATAACCGGGAGCTTAACGCATTGCTGGATCAGCTGTCAGCGCTGAAGGTGGACGATAGGGAAAGAATCGGTGCGGTCAGCGGCAAGATCCGTAGGGTCATTGAAGAGATGGAAATCCCCGGGGACATAGCGGAAGAAATCCAGCGCTATCTCGCCAAGTATGGCGAGGAGCATGCCTATGCCGTGCGTTCCAGCGCTACAGCGGAGGATCTGCCGCTGGCCTCCTTTGCGGGCCAACAGGATACCTACCTGAACATCAAGGGAAAAGACGCTGTCCTGCGACATGTGAGCAAATGCTGGGCTTCATTGTTCACGGACCGGGCGGTGATCTACCGCATGCAAAACGGCTTCGAGCACCGCAAGGTCTACCTGTCTGTCGTTGTCCAGCGGATGATTTTTCCGCAGGTATCAGGAATCATGTTTACGGCCGACCCCGTCACCTCCAATCGGAAGGTGCTGTCCATCGACGCTAGCTTCGGGCTGGGTGAGGCGCTCGTCTCCGGCCTGGTGAATCCCGATATCTACAAGGTACGGGACGGCAGGATTGTCGATAAGACGATACCGGCCAAGAAACTGGCCGTCTATGCGTTGGAGGAAGGCGGCACGGAGGAACGGGAGATCGAGCCCGCACGGCAGAATATGCAGGCGCTGACCGACGAGCAGGTTCTGCGGCTTGAAGGCGTGGGCCGCAAGATCGAGGCGTATTTTGGCCGCCCGCAGGACATTGAGTGGTGCCTTGCTGATGATGCGTTTTGTTCATTTTTCATTGTGCAGAGCCGCCCCATCACCACCTTATTCCCCATACCGGAAAACGATGGGCGGATGCGGGTCTACATATCGTTCGGCCATCAGCAAATGATGACGGATGCTATTAGACCGTTGGGGATGTCCTTCTTTCAGTTGCTAACTGTTGATTTTCCAATGCGCAAAGCCGGCGGGAGGTTGTTTTGGGAGGTAACGCACGATCTGGCCTCATCCATTGGCCGCAAGATCATATTCGGTACGATGGGCAAGAGTGATCCGCTGGCAGTGAACGCGATCAATAGTTTAATGCAGCGGAAGGATTTTTTGGCGTCATTGCCGCGCGGAAAGAGATCCATCGGCATGCGGACCGAGGGAATGTCCTGGGCAATGCCCGTTGAGGCCTTAAAGATCTACTGTAAAAACGACGCGGCGGTCGTGCAAAGTCTCATTGCCCGCAACGAGGCGTCGATCAGAGAGCTGCGGCAAAGGATCACCAATGTATCCGGGGATGAACTTTTCGCCTTTATCGTACGGGACCATAAGCAGCTAAAGGAAGTCATGTATGATCCACGCGGCTATGGAGCGATCGTTGCTGCGGTGTTAGTCTCGGGTTGGATCAATAAGAAAATGGAAAAATGGCTGGGCGAAAAGAGTGCCGCCGACACGCTTTCACAATCGGTGCCCAACAACGTCACCTCCGAAATGGGGCTTGCGCTGCTGGACGTAGCGGACGTCGTCAGGCAATACCCGGCGGTGATGGAGTATTTTCAGCATGCCGGTGATGAGACCTTTTTTGAAGATTTGGCCAAACTGGAAGGCGGTGACGCTGTCAGCGATTCCCTGCGGGCGTTCCTTGAAAAATACGGAATGCGTTGTCCCGGTGAGATCGATATCACCAGGTCCCGCTGGAGCGAACAACCGACCGCCCTCATTCCCGCGATCCTCAGCAACATCAAGAACTTTGCGCCCAATGCGGGCAGCGTTAAGTTTGAACAGGCACGGCTCGAAGCAGAGCAGAAGGAATGGGAACTCTTGAACCGCCTGGAGCAATTGCCCGGCGGCAAGCGGAAGGCCAAAAAGACAAAGAGGATGATCAGCGTTTTACGCAATTTTATCGGTTACCGGGAATATCCCAAATACGGCTTCATCCAGCGTTACTGGATCTATAAGCAGGCCCTGCTGCAAGAAGCCGCCAAGCTGGTGCAAAAAGGGGTCATCCGGGAGAAGGAGGATATTTACTACCTGTCCTTTGAGGAACTCCGGGAGGTTGTACGCACAAACCGGCTGGACTACAGTATCATCGCCGGGAGAAAAGAGGCGTACGAGGTCTATGAAAAGCTGACTCCGCCGCGGGTGATGACTTCCGAGGGCGAGATTATCCACGGGGAGTTCAACTCCGGCAATATTCCTGAGGGTGCTTTGCCGGGCATACCCGTTTCAGCCGGCATCATTGAGGGCCGCGCCCGGGTCATCCTAAAGATGGAGGAGGCCGACATCGAAGAGGGCGACATATTGGTCACCGTCTTCACCGACCCCAGTTGGACGCCGCTGTTTGTATCCGTCAAAGGTTTGGTGACGGAAGTGGGCGGGCTGATGACCCATGGCGCCGTTATTTCGCGCGAATACGGCCTTCCGGCAGTCGTCAGCGTGGAAAACGCGACGAAGCGGATCAGAGACGGGCAGCGCATTCGGGTGAACGGCACGGAAGGATACGTGGAAATTATATGAAGGTTTAATCTTTCACCGGAGATAAAATTAGGGAGTATCGCAAAACTACTTTCTTGGAGTAGTGAGCGACCTTCCCTTTCTCAGATGCAGCCAATTATTCCGGTAATAATCCGGTATCTTTGCAAAAGGCTGCCGCACTGCGAACTATTTAGTCCGTTGTGCAGCAGTCCCTAACCTTGAAGAAAGAATAAAATGTTATGACCAAAGACATTACATTTTACGGCGATCGGTTTCCGTAAGCATAAGCAATAAAAACAATCCGACACCCGCTAAGGAGAACACCATTAATGAACCGATGGCGATGTATATTTCACCGGTGGCGAAACGGGAGACTATCGCTGTAAAAATACTGAAAAGCACTAATCCTATGGACAAAGCATAGAGCACGGCGCGTATTTTGTTCATGGCATATTTCTTACGGGTTTCTCTTGTCAGGATGCTGTAAGTTAATAATGTTCCGCCGGCAACGATGAATATTCCGGAACCCGTAGCACTTTCCGCATCCAAGTTCATGAAGTACAACATGGCAATCGTGAACATACCAAATAATCCAAGCAGCACTCCGGCTACTATTCCAGCTGTCGAAATACGTGCCGTCATCGTAGAATAAACCGATTGCCTCGCCGTATCCTGCCCGAGTTTACGCATATCATCCACCAGCCCGCTCAAATCGCCCATGGAAATCACCGCCTCTTTAAAGGCCTGCTCGTCGTCTATGCCCCGGGCTTTAAAATCCGCGGTTTTTTCTTTAATATTTATAGCCAGCTCTTCCTTTAGATCAAACAGCTGTTGACTTGGTCCAAGCCCGGAAAACAGATTGTCGATATATGCTGTTACTTTCTTATCCAGGCGGTTTTCAATCTTGGCCATCGTCAAGACCTCCTGTAATCAATTTGTCTAAAACACCTTTGGCAAAGCTCCAGTCCTTTTTGCTTTGTTCGTAGAGTTCCTTGCCTTTATCGGTGATGCGATAATACTTGCGTCTACCGCCCCGGGTCTCATCCCCCCAATAGGAGAGGATGCAGTCGTATTGCTCCAACCGGCGGAAAGCGGTATATAATGTCGCTTCCTTTAATTCATACTGGTTGTCGCTCAACTGGATAATTTTTTTGTAGATCTCATATCCGTAGCTATCACCTTGACGAAGTATGTTCAAAATTATAGTGTCTGTGTGACCACGGATGAGGTCTGTTGAAATTGTGGCATTCACAGTTATTCACCTCACAATGTATATGTTAATACATATTACTATGCGTGTCAATATACTATGCAACAAATTAATTTGCGGATTTTAACGGTTCGGATTTATCCGGCGCATGTTTTAACGATCCAACTTTTACAGGTGCGGTTTTTAGTGAACTCATTCAGCTAAAGCTAAACATCGGGGCTTCGGGTGGGAATTATAATCCACCTGAAGTAAAAATAGCAACTCCCACTTATAGAAGCGGGAGTCTTGAAATTTAATTAAAAAATAATTAGCAAAGCATTTGCAGAGAATAAATACAATCTTTTCTATAGGTGCGTCAGGTGCGTCATATTATTTTATTGCATAAACTAGCATATCTCATTTGCAACACATTAGGGAGGGACCCGTATGAATTCATACGTACTTGGTTTCCATGAGATTGACAATACAAAGCTTGCGGTCGTGGGGGGTAAAGGCGCCAACCTGGGGGAACTGTCAAGGATTGAGGGCATACGGGTACCGGAGGGCTTTTGCGTTACCACCGAGGCGTACAAAAGTATGGTCGGGCCTAACCGGGAGTTCAATGCCTTGCTGGATCAGCTGTTAGTACTGAAGGTGGACGACCGGAAAGGTATCGGCACCATCAGCGGCAAGATCCGTCGGGTCATTGAGGGAATACCGATTGCCGGGGAGATAGAGGAAGCAATCCTTTGCTATCTTGCCAAGCTTGGCGAGGAGCATGCCTATGCCGTGCGTTCCAGCGCCACAGCGGAAGATTTGCCGACGGCCTCTTTTGCGGGACAGCAGGATACCTACTTGAATATCAGAGGCAAGGAGGCTATTCTGCGGCATATCAGCAAGTGCTGGGGGTCGCTGTTTACCGACCGGGCCGTGACCTACCGCATGCAAAACGGCTTCGACCACCGCAAGGTTTATCTGTCTGTCGTTATTCAGCGGATGGTTTTTCCGCAGGTATCAGGAATCATGTTTACAGCCGATCCCGTCATCTCCAATCGGAAGGTGCTGTCTATCGACGCTAGTTTCGGGTTGGGCGAGGCGCTCGTTTCCGGCCTGGTGAATCCCGATATCTATAAGGTACGGGGCGGCAGGATCGTCGATAAGACGATACCAGCCAAGAAACTGGCCGTCTACGCGTTGGAGGAAGGCGGCACGGAGGAACGGGAGATCGAGCCCGCACGGCGGAATATGCAGGCGCTGACCAACGAGCAGGTTCTGCGGCTTGAAGGCATGGGCCGCAGGATCGAGGCGTATTTCGGCCGCCCGCAGGACATTGAATGGTGTCTTAGTCGGGGACATTCATACGTTGGGGACATTCCTCCGCAGGAGGTGTGTCCCCGTTCCTCTGAAGATACAATTTTTGTCGTTCAAAGTCGTCCCATTACCACCTTATATCCTATACCGGACGTGAACGACGGGCGGAATCGGGTCTATATGTCGATGGGGCATCAACAGATGATGACGGATCCTATCAAACCGTTAGGGATGTCCTTCTTCCAGTTGCTGTCTGAGAATTATCCTTTACGTAAAGCCGGCGGCAGGCTGTTCATTGATTTAACGCATGACCTGGCTTCACCCATTGGCCGCAGGATTATGCTCAGTGCGATGATGGGCAAGAACGATCCGCTGATGCAAAACGCGTTGAAGGGCTTAATGCAGCGAAAAGATTTTATGAAGTCATTGCCGAGTGGCAAGAAAATTTTCAGCCTGCGTACCGAGGGAATGTCCGGGGCCATGTTTATTCAGGCCATCAAGATTTATCGCCAAAACGATGTCAAGATCGTTCACAATCTAATTTCCCGCAACGAGGCGTCGATCAAAGATCTGCGGCAAAGGATCGCCGGCGTATCCGGAGATGAACTGTTCACCTTTATTATAGAGGATCACCATAAGCAATTAAAAGAAATCTTGTATAATTCACAAAGCTTTGGAACGATCATGGCCGGAGTGTATGCAGCGGGTTGGATCAATAAAAAAATGGAAAAATGGCTGGGCGAAAAGAGTGCGGCCGATACGCTATCCCAATCGGTAGCCAACAACGTCACCTCTGAAATGGGTCTTGCGCTGCTGGATGTGGCGGACGTGGTCCGGCAATATCCGGCGGTGATTGAGTATTTTCATCAGGCCGGTGATGAGACCTTCTTTGAGGAGCTGGGCAAATTGGAAGGCGGCGGCGTTGTGAGCAAATCTATTCGGGCGTACCTGGATAAATACGGTATGCGTTGTTCCGGCGAGATCGACATCACCAGGCCCCGTTGGAACGAACAACCTACTGCGCTTATTCCCATGATTCTCAGCAACATCAAAAATTTTGAGCCCAATGCCCGCAGCGTCAAATTTGAGCAGGGGCGGCAGGAAGCGGAGCAAAAGGAACGGGAGCTCTTAAGTCGCCTGGAACAATTGCCCGGCGGCAAACAAAAGGCCCAAAAAACCAAGAAAATGATCAGTGTTTTGCGTAACTTTATCGGCTACCGGGAATATCCCAAGTATACTTTCATCCAGCGTTACTGGGTGTATAAGCAGGCTTTGCTGAAGGAGGCCGCCGGGCTTGTGCAAAAGGGAGTCATCCGGGAGAAGGAGGACATCCACTACCTGTTCTTTGAGGAACTGCGGGAGGCTGTACGCACAAACCGGCTGGATTACAGTATCATAAACGAGAGAAAAGATGAATACGAGGTATATGAAAAACTAACGCCGCCGCGGGTGATGACGTCCGAGGGAGAGGTAGTATCCAGTGCGTACACCACCGGCAATATTCCCGATGGCGCCCTGGCGGGCATACCGGTTTCATCCGGTGTCATCGAAGGCCGGGCCAGAGTCGTTTTAAAGATGGCGGACGCCGACTTGGAGGAAGGCGATATTTTGGTCACCTCATTCACCGACCCCAGCTGGACGCCGGTATTTGTCTCCGTCAAAGGGCTGGTGACGGAAGTGGGCGGCTTAATGACTCACGGCGCCGTTATCGCGCGGGAATACGGCCTTCCGGCAGTGGTAAGCGTGGAAAACGCTACGAAGCTGATCAAAGACAGGCAGTGGATCCGGGTAAACGGAACGGAAGGTTATGTAGAAATGCTCGTTGAGGATTAATTGCTATGGGTTGGCCCCTTACCGCGCGGTTGTATTGGAGCAGAAACGCTATGCCATAGAGAAATATCCCGAAGAACTGAAGCAGCAGTTCCTGAAAATATCCGGTTTGGATGTCAATGCCTTTTCCAGCCTTGCGGTTAAGATATTGATTTCTTTTGATTCCATCTGCATATTTTGTGGTCTCCTTAACATCCTGTCTATAATAACATTTTTTTCCTGGTGCTATATATTATATTACTAATTCACCAAAAAGAGAAGGATGTGTTCAGTTTACATAAACATCCGCATGTGATATCATAAATATATCAATGTAAGATCAAAAAAGGGGGAAACGACACCTATGAAAGAAAAAAAGACCTGGATGATTAACGGTTTTTTGGCCCTGGCAGTAATACTTCTGCTTACCTTCGCAGCCATTTTACTGCTTGTCAAAGGCGTAATCATAGTCGGTATACTGTTGCTTATCATGGCCATATTGTGCTCCTCCGGCATTACCGTCGTGCAGCCGAACCAGTCCAAGGTGCTGACTTTTTTCGGGCATTACATGGGCAGCGTACGGGATAGCGGCATCTGGATGACCGTGCCCCTGTCCGCACATAAAAAGGTTTCTTTGCGAGTGCGTAATTTTAATAGCAATACCCTAAAGGTCAACGATGTGGAGGGCAATCCGGTAGAAATCGCAGCTGTAGTGGTTTTCAAAGTGGTTGATTCCGCCAGGGCGGTTTTTGACGTTGATGATTATGAGGAATTTGTAGAAATACAAAGTGAAACCGCACTGCGCCACGTGGCTACCAAATACCCCTATGACACCTTTGAGGAACAGGGCTATTCACTGCGGGGCAACTCCGAAGAAGTGGCCGGCGAGCTGGGGCGGGAGTTGCAAGCTCGACTGTCAGTGGCGGGAGTAGAGGTAATGGAGGCCCGGCTGACCCATTTGGCCTACGCTACCGAAATCGCCAGTGCCATGCTGCAACGCCAGCAAGCCGCGGCCATTGTAGCCGCCCGCCAAAAGATCGTCGAAGGCGCGGTAGGTATGGCTCAAATGGCCATTGCCCAGCTTCAGCGGGAAGGCATAGTGGAGTTGGATGAAGAGCGCAAAGTAGCCATGATCAACAATTTAATGGTGGCCATTGTTTCCGACCGGGCCGCCCAGCCGGTTATCAACACGGGCAGTTTGTATTAAAGGGCATAATCATGGCTGCCAGAAAAAATTTTCCGCTAAGGATCGACCCTAAACTATATGAGGTACTTGAACACTGGGCTTCGGATGAGCTGCGCAGTGTCAACGCGCATATCGAGTTCTTGCTGCGGGAAGCGGCTCGCCGGGTGGGACGCTTGCCTGGCAAGTCACCGGAAGGCCGGCGTAAAAATCAATGAACTCGTTCAGCTTTTAGCTGAACATCGGGTCTTTAGATGGGGATTCTAGCCCATCTAAAGTAAAAAATAGGAAGGAGTTGCTGCACAACGGGCTAAATAGCTTATCGTCGTGCGGCAGTTTTTTGTAAAGATACCGGATTATTATCGGAATAATTGGCTGAAGCTAGGAAAAGGAGCGTTGCTCACTACTCCAGGAAAATAGTTTTGCGACACTCCTTCTTGAAATTTGTAAATTTTAATGAAGCACTAATTAAAATACATCATTTGCTGTGCTGGTTGTTGATATTGGCTCTGGTTGGCCATGCCCTGGTGCGCCCATTGGTTGGGGTATGCACCCTAGTTGACGTATCCGGTATTAAATTCTCTTACGCTTTGCAGTGCGCCGGACAGTTCATTAAACTTCTAAAAACACCTCCTGATATTTATCAATTATATTTTTTAAAGAGAGGTAGTTTGTTATACGGCTTAATATTTAACAATTAAGCTTTAAGTCTGCATTTGTTTGGTTTAATTATTGAATATAAAAAAAATATACTGTATAATTACTATAGTCAAAAAATGATGGCTACGAAGGCCATCGTATCTTAATATTAAACTATAAATGTTTTAACACGACCACGAAGGTCCGTTATGCCCGAAAAAAGGGATGCCGGCTTGGTGGTTTTTATTTTTTGGGGAGGTGGGGGTAAGTAAAATATAAAGAAAATGCGGAAAATTAGGTTGTAATTATATAAATATTTAAATAACGAGGGGGATTTTATGTGCGAAGGTGTTTAATTGCCATCTCCATAGCGTTGTTGCTTCTTGCTTTTGCCGGTTGCGCCCGGGAGCAGGCCGGGGAAAAACCTGTCGCCGAAACAGCCGGCGGCGATCTGCTTTATACCGTGGCGGATGCCACCGGCGATTGGGGTTACCCCACACCTTACGGGCACTATGCCAGGGGGCCGGGGTATATTCGCATGAGCTTCATTTTTGACACTCTGGTATGGAAAAACGATCAGGATTACATACCGGCGCTGGCTAATAGTTGGAAATATGATGAAAGCGAAAACTCCTATACCTTTGAGCTCAATAATAATGTTACCTGGCATGACGGTGAGAAATTTACCGCCAAAGACGTGGTTTTTACCGTTAACTATACCAGAGAACATCCTTACCAGTGGGTTGATACTGCTGTTATCAAAAACATTGAGGCCCTGGGCGACTACACGGTAAAGATGTACTTGGGTAAACCGTATGCCCCGTTTCTTGAGTATGTGGGAGCAACCCTGCCCATACTGCCGGAGCATATCTACAAAGATGTAAAATCTCCGGAACAGTTTCAGCAGAAGGAAGCCTGCATCGGGACGGGCCCGTTTATGTTGGAGGATTACAATAAAACCCAGGGAACTTATTTATATAAGCGCTACGATAATTATTACCAGGGTAAACCCGGAGTTGCCGAAATTAAGTTTGTAAAAATGGGCAATGAGGCAGTGGCGGCTGCTTTGCGGCAAAAGCAGGTTAACGCCGCCAGTGTGCCGCCTGATTTGAACGGCGTACTGGCAGATGAAGGCTTTAAATTAATGCCGGGAGCCCACGACTGGGTGGCTAAACTGGTGATGAATCATCAGAAGGAACCCTTGTCCAATAAAGAATTCCGCCAGGCGCTGGCCTACGCTATAGACCGTCAGGCTTTGGTGGATACCTGTCAAAGAGGTTTCGGCGTGTCCGCCAGTCCGGGGCTGCTGCCGCAGGACAGCCAGTGGTACAACAGCAAACTGGACGGCGCCTATCCTTATGATCCGGCCAGGGCGGAGGAAATATTGACCAGGCTGGGTTACGTTAAGCAGGGAAGTTATTTTGAGAAGAACGGTCAGCCCCTGGAACTGGAGCTGCTATTCGGTGCCGGAGGCAGTGGAAACGTTGGTGAGCGTGAGGGAGAGTTAATCAAAGCGCAACTGGAAAAAGTGGGTATTAAGGTAAATCTGCAGGGCATTGAAGCTAAAACACTTGATACTCGGGTTTTAGAATGGAAATTTGATCTTGTATTGAGCGGTCACGGCGGGTTGAGCGGCGATCCGGCCCAGTTAAACAGCGCCATTATCAATCAGGGCTTTAACAGTGCCAGGTACCAGCAAAATAAAGAGCTGTCGAACGCGTTGAAAAATCAAATTTCTGCCATGGACGCCGGAAAACGTCAGGAGTATCTTAATCAGGCGCAGGAATTGTATGCGGAGGAAATGCCGGCTCTGCCGCTTTATTATAATACCTACTACTGGGCCCACGACGGACAGGTCAATCTTTATTACACCGTGCGCGGCGTCGGGCTTGGCATACCGATTCCGTTAAACAAAATGTCTTTTGTAAAATAACTTTTTGTGGAAGCCGCACAGGGGCTGGGCTGTGTTTAAAGTCCGGCCCGACACGATATCTGAGAAAGCGGAGAAATGTTAAAATGAAAAAGTGGACATCAGCGATTAACTATCTAATTGCGCTGGTCATGATATTGTGCCTGAATTTTATTTTACCCAGGCTTATGCCCGGAGACCCTCTGCTGGCGATATACGGAGATGAGGCTTTTATTGCCATGACGCCCGAACTAAAGGCGGAGCTGATTAGCCGGTTTGCCCTGGATCAGTCAACCGGCCAGCAGTTTTGGACCTATATCAGTTCTCTTGTCAGGGGCGACCTGGGGTATTCCTATTATTATAACGCTCCGGTTATGACTGTAGTGCTGGGTTCACTGGCCTGGACTGTCTTACTGGTGGGTCTGGCCATTATCATTTCCACCCTGATAGGGGTTGTTTTAGGTATGGAATCCGGATACAGGCGGGGCCGTCCGCTGGACCGCGCGCTTCTCGGCTCGCTGATGTTTGCCAGCGGTTTTCCCGACTTCTTCGTTGGTATTTTGCTGTTGCTTTTTTTCGGTGTGGTGCTGGGGTTGGTGCCTCTGGCCGGGGTTGTTACGCCATATGCCGGGTACAGCGGGCTCATGTTTCTGGCCGATCTGTTCAAACACCTGGCACTGCCTTTAACGGCGCTGGTTATGGTCAGGATTGCAGATCCCTTCCTTTTAACCAGGAGTGCTATGGTTATTTCCCTCGGCGAGCCGTTTATATTTACCGCCCGGGCCAAGGGGTGCTCCGACAGGGTGATCAGATACAGGCATGCGGGTAAGAATTCCTTGCTGCCGGTAGTTACCGCCACGGGCATGCAACTGCCGCACATGGTGACGCGTGCGTTGTTCATAGAAATTGTTTTTTCTTATCCCGGGGTGGGATCATTGCTGTACAATGCTCTTTTGACCCGGGACTATCCCCTATTGCAGGGAATATTGCTGGTGTTGACCGTTACTGTTTTATTAGTTAATTTACTGGTGGATATTCTGTATACCCGCCTTGACCCGAGGATCGCCTATGCATATTAATTTTGTTAAAGAAGTAAAAAATGATTTTATGGGCCGTACCGGGCTGGTCATCCTTTTGGGTCTTTTGGCACTGGCCCTGCTGGCGCCGCTTGTTACCCATTACCGTCCGGAAGACTACACCGGGTTGATTTTTCAGCCGCCGTCCGCTCAGCATTGGCTGGGAACCAATGACGTGGGGCAGGATGTGTGGACGCAGCTTCTTTACGGTGCGCGCAGCTCTTTGCTGACCGGCAGCGGGGCGGCCGTTCTGGCGGTATTAATCAGCTTGCTGGTAGGCGGAAGCGCCGCTTTGCTGGGCGGTATATATGACCGGGTGCTGATGAGGCTGGTGGATGCTATGCTGGTTATTCCGCCGGTTATTGTAGTCATTCTTGTTGCGGCTTATCTTAAGCCCAATCTTTTATTGCTGATCATTATTATTTCGATTTCTCTCTGGCCGGCGGGGGCAAGAATAGTCAGGGCGCAAACCCTTGCTTTAAAGGAAAGTATGCATGTGACAGCCGCGCGCAGTTTCGGCGGCGGCTGGATGTATGTGCTGAAACGTCATTTGGTGCCGGAAATGGGCCCCGTACTTACCGCGGTTATTATTCAGTTTGCCCGGCGGGCGGTCTTTATGGAAGCCGGACTTTCCTTTCTGGGCATTTCCGATCCATCTTTGATCAGTTGGGGAAAAATGATGCAGAACGCATTGCAATTCACTTATCTTGATGTCTGGAAGTGGTGGCTTTTGCCGCCCGGTTTTGCACTTTCATTGACTATCATGGGATTTACCTTCACCGGAACCGCACTGGAAACCGCTATGAATCCACGTTTAAGAAAAGAGGTACACCATGCTGGAGATTAAGGGACTCGACGTATCCTATAATGGGGCGCAGGTCTTAAATAATATAAATTTAAAGCTGGAAAAGGGGCAGTTTATTTCCCTGATTGGAGAATCGGGCGCCGGCAAAACCACTCTGGGATTAAGCATCATGGGTCTTGTTGAGGGCAGCTGTTCCGGGGCTGTGCTTTTCAATGACCGGGACTTGTTTGCCATGAAGGAAGAAGAACGCAGGAGTCTGCGGGGCTTAAAGCTGGCCATGGTGTTTCAAAACGTGGAAAATACGATGCATCCTTTATATACCGTACAAGATCAGATAATGGAGGCAGTGTTGGTGCATGGGTCCGGCGATAAGCACAAAGCTTTGGCCAGGGTTGCGGAAATACTGGCACTTGTTAAGATGAACGGTGACAGGGCGGCCAGATATCCCCATCAACTGAGCGGCGGGGAGAGGCAGCGGGCGTTAATAGCCATGGCGCTGGTGAACGACCCGGAAGTGCTGATTCTGGACGAACCTACCGCATCACTGGATGCTTTCACCAAACATGAAATCGTCCAGTTATTAAAGGAAATTGCCGGGGATAAAATAATTTTACTGATAACTCATGACATAGCGGTAGCCGCTGAATTGTCAAATCAGATGGCGGTTTTATACGCAGGCAGAATAGTTGAAACGGGTTCCGCCGATCAATTGCTTGCCAACCCGCGCCATCCCTACACCAGGGGATTATTGCGCTCTTATCCCGGCATGGACACTACCAAGGACTTGCAGGGTATCCCCGGCAGAATGGCGCATAACGTTACAGGATGTCCGTTTCATCCGCGCTGCACGCAGCGGATAGATATTTGCGCTCTCGAAGTGCCGGAACTGACCGATAGCGGTCAGGGCATGATTGCCTGTCACCGGGGCGGCATTATCCCTGTGCTGGAGATAAAAAAACTAAGCAAAAATTTCGATTCCTTTAAAGCCGTTGATGATGTGCAATTAACACTTTATGAAGGGGAAACACTGGCCCTGGTCGGAGAAAGCGGCTCCGGGAAAACCACCCTGGCTAAGACGGTGCTGGGTTTGCTCAAAGCCGATGCGGGAGAAATTTTTTACGACCTGGAAAAAGTCGGTGCCAGGGATGCCAAGTTTCACCGCCAGGTGCAAATGATTTTTCAAAATCCGAGAGAATCGATAAGCCACCGGATGAATGTTTCTCAGGCTGTGAAGGAGCCTCTGGATATTCATCGCCTGGGCAGCGAAGAAGAAAAGCTGGCCCTGGTCAGAGAGGCATTGGAGGATGTGGAACTCCCGTCCGATGATGATTTTCTTGCTAAATATCCCCACCACTTAAGCGGCGGAGAAAACCAAAGGGTATCCATTGCCCGGGCGCTGGTCATGAAGCCCAGGCTTCTGGTTGCCGACGAACCGACTTCGGCCCTGGATGCCAGCGTACAGGCCAAAATCATTAAGCTGCTGCTTAACCTGCAGGAGAAGAAGGGCTTGGCCATTCTGCTCATTACCCATGACCTGGCCTTGGCCAGAAAAGCCAGCGACCGCATGGCGGTGATGCTGGCGGGGCGCATTGTGGAAGAAGGGCCCACCGGCAGGGTACTTGCCGTCCCCGGACATACTTTCACTCAAAGTCTGTTGCAGAACAGTCGGGGCGGGCGGTTGTGCCTGAGCTGAGGCCCGGGTTTTAACCGACAGGGTTTTTAATAAGTGGGAGTCCCTATTTTTACTTCAGGTGGGGTGGAATCCCCATTTGAAACCCCGATGTTCAGCTTTAGCTGAACGAGTTCACCTCTTAAAAACTCGGTAAAGGTATCAAGTTATTCCTTGTTTGGCTAACTGCCCACGGAAGGGACGGCCGGTTTTTTTGCGCTCTTAAGGCTGAGGCCCAGCAGTCCGGCCAGAAGCGGCAGCCAGATCAGCAGGTGGATGACGTACCCGATGCCTGCGTGTTCCGCCAGCATTCCCATCAGACCCACTCCGAGGCCGCCGGCGCCGGCGCCGAACCCCAGCATCAACCCCGCCGCCATGGCGGCGTTCTTGCTGATGACTTCCTGGGCTACCACTACGGTCACCGAGAAGGACGCCAGCAGGCAGGCGCCGGCCAGACTTAAAAGCAGGTAGCTCAGTGGTCCGCTGGTGGCCAGGAAAAGGTAAAATAACGGGCCGGCCACTGTCAGCGAGCTCACAATAACAGCCTTTCTGCCGATTAAATCGGAGAGGTAGCCGCCCACCATACCTCCCAGCGCTCCGGAAAACAGCATCAGAAAGAGAAGGCGGCTGCCGGTGAGCAGGGAAACATTTGTCTGCTGAAGATAAAGGGGCAAAAAGGCTACCAGGCCGAAGTAAGCTAGGGAGCGGCAGGCAACTACCAGCACCACCTTGGTCAGTTCGGCCCAAGCCGAGCGCAGGACCGGCCAGAGGGGCGGGGGCGCCGCCTTTGCTTCCGTCGGTATTCTGGGCGCTGAAAACCACAGCAGAATTGCCACCAGCAATCCGGGCAGCACAAATACCGGGGTCAGGGCCAAGCCGTAACTTCGGGTGAAGGGTACCGCCATCAGGGGTGTCAGAGCCCATCCAACGTTTCCCGCGGCCGTGAAAACGGACTGGTAGAAGCCCTTTCTGCTTCCGCTTACCGCGCTGACCATGGCCGAAGCCTGGGGGTGAAAAGCCGCCGTGCCAAAGCCGGCCAGAATTACGGTGAGCAGCAAAAGCGGGTAGTTCTTGATGATGCCCAAAAGGCTTAACAGCACGGCCATCCAAATCGTGCCGGCATAGACCATCCAACGCTGGTTTTTCTGGTCAACCAGGTAACCGAAAACCGGCTGCAGCAGTGAAGAGGTGATGGTGAAGGCGGAAACCAGAAGGGCCCCTTTGCTCAGTCCCAGACCGGCTGCCATCAGGAAAGGAAGCATAGTCTGGATGTAGTTCATGTACCAGTCGTTAAAAAGATGAGCCAGGGATAAAGAGAAAATCTTGCCTTTATGTTGTGCAACAGCATGCATACGGAACCATTCCTTTCGTGGCGTTATAACTACTTAATTGTCTTGTCATAGGTTTTAAGGAAAAAATCGAAGTTTCTTTTACGCATCTCAATATCTTTTCTAAATTCCGCCAGCAGGACCAGTCCTTTATCCGTTATTTGATACCATTTTCTGGCCGGACCGGCAACATCCGTTTCCCAGTATGCTGTAACCGCATTTTCTTTCACCAGTGCTCGTAGACTCCGATAGATCACAGCGCTATCGGCCCGGCTATAGGGTAATTCCCGGTGCATTTTGTTTAGCAGGGCCGCGCCGTAAAGATTTTCCCGGGCCAGAAAGAGCAGGATGAAGGCAGGGGCATGACGGTAACTTTGGCCTTTTTTGGATTTAGTCATATGGTCAGCTCCATTGTGTATAACACACGTATATGTTATTAACAGTATTATAGCATTAACACTTCTGAAATGAAACAACTTTACCGGTTATTTCGGATCAATCAAATCTTAATGAAGCAATTAGAATTAAACCAACCGGACGGGAATCAGATTCTGATGGAATTTGATGCAGCTATAATATATACTATTACGTATATTTGATAACTCCCATTATCCAGATATTTGTAGAAAAAAATTGCCGAAACAGGCGGCAATTTGTAGTAATATATACTTGCAGTATTGGTATACGGGTCTCACCTACCGGGGGTATCATAACTCGAAGGGGGGGTGAGGCGGAAATGATTACTATCTCAGATGCAATACAAATCGCCACAGCAGTCATAATTTTAAGGGAGAGCCATTAATGGTTACTTTAGCTACATGGAAGAGGGGCTTATATAAAGGTTTCTCAACGATATGGGATTTGGTTCGTGTAATAGTACCGGTATATGTGGTTGTAACTTTTTTAAAATACACCCCGATTATGGATTGGATTGCGGGTCTTTTTGCGCCAGTGATGCATTTTTTCGGTTTACCGGGTGAAGCTTCACTGGTTCTGGTGCTGGGTAAATTAATCAATATCTATGCAGCTATAGGCGCTATATCTTCCCTGGAGCTAACCGGAAGAGAAGTTACCATTATTGCGGCTATATTGCTTTTATCGCATAACCTGCCGGTGGAATCTGCTGTAAGTCATAAGACGGGTATAAGCGGTTTGCTGATGACCGCATTGCGCTTAATTATGGGTATATTAGCTGGTCTGACAATTAATATGTTTTGGTAAAAGAGGGTGTATATTTGGATTGGATGGCTTTTGCCTACGAGGCTGCAACTGGTATTGGGAATAATGTACGTATTATGGTTTCAATAGTTATTCCGATTATGGTTATGTTGGAGTTAGCCAAAGATATGCAAATATTGGATCGGATGGCTAATTGGATGGCCTCGCCGTTAAAAATTTTTGGTTTTTCTCCTAAAGCGGCATTCCCACTTCTGGTGGGTATTATTTTTGGTATTGCTTACGGGGCGGGTGTGCTTATTGAAGAAGCCCGCAGCGGTCGTTTGAACTGGAAGGATCTTTTCCTGATTAATGTATTTCTTTCCATTTGTCATGCTGTAGTGGAGGATACCGCGTTATTTATGGCCGTAGGCGCCGATGGTCTGATAATCTTGCTGGGACGATTTATGGCAGCTGTTTTGCTTACCTTCTTGATTAGCCGAACGGCCTGGCTGGAACGAGAAAATCTAAAAAGGTCGGTAAAGGAAGTGAGTTGCTAAACAGGGACAAGGGGACAGGTTGTGACCAGGCAGGGGAAAGCAGCGGTACCGAACAAGCAAACGGCCCTGCTTATAAGGGTCCTACTTATTAAACCGGTACCCCGTTCCCCATAGCGTCTCGATAAATTCAGGGTTGGACGAGTCTCTTTCTATCTTTCTCCTTATTTTTTGTATATGCACGGCCACGGTTGCCGTATCTCCGTAGTAATCGTCTCCCCATATGCTGGTGAGAATATGTTCTTTTGAAAAAACAACCCCGGGGTTGGAGGCAAGAAACACCAACAGCTCGTACTCTCTAGCGGTCATCTGCACCTCATGGCCGTTGACGTACACCTTGTGGGATGCCGTGTTAATTTCCAAACCTCTATGGATGATCGCTTCGGAGGGGATCAGGCTGCCCTTGAGCCGCTCATATCTTCTGATATGGGACTTGATTCTGGCCACCAGTTCTCCGGGGCTGAACGGCTTGGTTAAGTAGTCGTCGGCTCCATATTCCAGCCCCCTGATTTTATTAACATCCTCGTCCTTGGCCGAAACCACCATTACCGAGACATCCAACCTTTTCCTGATTTCTTTGATGATTTCATAACCGTCCTTACCGGGCAGCATCAAATCCACAATAATAACGTCATAATTGCCCGCAAGGGCTTTCTGAAGTCCCTGGACTCCATCCTGGACGATGTCGGCCTTAAACCCGTTCAATTGAAGGTAGTCCCTCTCCAGTTCGGCAATATGAAGATCGTCTTCGATGATCAAGATGCGTTTCATATATAAGCCCCTTCCCAATTCATTCGGTAAACGGCAGTGTTATTGTAAAACACGTGCCTTTGCCTTCCTCGCTGGAAGCCGCAATGCTTCCCCCGTGGGCTTCCACCAGTTCCCTGGCGATGGCCAGCCCCAGTCCGGTGCTCATCAGTTCCTTGGTGCGCTCTTTATCGATGCGGTAGAATCTGTCGAAGATCTTAGGGAGTTTGTCCGCGGGGATTCCCGGTCCGTTATCGCTGAGTTTAAAGCAGGCAAAATCACCCTGCTTCGATAGCTCGGCTTTTATGACCAATCCCTCCTCCGGTCCGTATTTCAGAGCATTGCCCACGATGTTCATCAGTGCCTGATGCATTCTTTTTCCATCCAAGCGAACCGTTAAATCCTGTTCCATTTTATCGGTGTAGAGAAACTGCACCCGTCTTTCTTCGAGCTCAAGACCGATTTCTTCCGTCAGATCACTCATGAAAGCCCGTATTGGTACCTTCTCAAACTGAAAATGCAGCTTTTGCATATCCAGCTTGGCAAACAGGAAAAGATCATCTATCAGTTCGTTCATATAAACGATATTATGGTGGATGATTTGTAAATATCTTTTTTTGTTTTCTTGCGGAATGCCGTCTTCGTCCAGGATGGCTTCGATATACCCCTGGATGGAGGTGATGGGTGTCTTCAGGTCGTGGGAGATGTTGGCGATGAGGGCTTTTCTGTTGTCCTCATATTCAGTCTTTATTCTTTCGCCTTCCTCCAATTTCCGGGCCATTTCATTAAAAGCAACAACCAGCATACCGATTTCGTTACGCATCTCGCACTTTATATTTACGTTATAATTGCCTTTGGCGATTTCATCGACGCCGCTTTTCAGCGCTTCGATGGGCTGGAAGACTCTTTTTTCCAGGCGCAGGAAGAATAATACCTGTACTATTTCTTTGGCAATAAGCAGCGCTGCGATAAAGATGACGATGGCCTTTATGCCTGTCAGCTTAAACAGCAAAAATAGGATTAAAAAGTTGAATAGCAATGCAAAGGGGCGAAAGTAGTGCACTGATCTGTGCATCTGGTGGAAGTCCCGATGATACATTCGGTGCTGCCTGAAATTTTCAAAAAAGTGCTCGCAATCTTCATGCCTTCCGTAATGTTTATGCTTTCCGTGGTAATGCTTAAATTCCTGAAAGAACTTTCTCATTTCATCTTTTTTAGCCACATCCATCACCTGCCGCACTGTTTTGCAACCTTTAATCATTATAACCTCAACCATGCGGTAACCGCGCAAAATATAATCTCTTTTTCAATCTCGCTCCCGGCTCTGCAAAAGAAAGAAAAACCGGTACTTGACCGGTTTAAGCTGTTGTTGACAGTACCTCGGCGTTTTAGCCGCTGCCTGGCTCCGGTGCTTTATGTCGAGTGAAATGCCGGTTTACTTCGGGCGAAATTGGGGCGCTTGTTTCAAAAGCATGATGGCTCCTTCCGGGCATGTTTTTGCGCAGGCTCCGCAACCGGTACAATTTTCCGAGTTCACAATGCGGACATGTTTATGAAAGAAGAAACCCACTTTTCCGAGCACTTTTCCGGGACAGATTGACACACATTTCCAGCAAGCTTTACATAATCTGGTGTTAATAGCTATATAGTCGGTAGAGTTGTGCCTGTGGCCATCAAAACGCATGGAGTGAGAAGAATGGCCATGTCTTCTCATAAATCCGTTACCCCGGTAAGACTCAGTTCGATCTGTAGACTTAAGGGATGCGGCGCGCCGGATTCATCTTTTGATTTACCCTCTGCGTTCAACAGAACATTTTCCACTTCATTTTTCTTATTAATACGTATTGTCAGTCTGGTATTCCCGATCTCCATACCGGAAAATTCTTTGAACGTTCCATGGGAGCAATGATTATGGTGCATCCTATGCTGCTGTAATTTTTCCTGGAGAAGGGTTTTCATATCCTCGGGGATATCATCAAGATCCAGCGCTATAAGAGTGCTTTTGTCTTCCTGTGCTTCCACTTTCATACTGTCTAACATGCTAAGCATAAACGCCAGCTTGCTAAGCTTGCTCTTTATTCCGCCACAGTTCATGCCATTATGATGGTCATGTTGAGAGTGGCGGTCGTGCCGGTGGTGAAAAATATCTCGATGCATTAGATCTTGCCTTTTGCAGCCGCTAAAGCCTGTCATGTCAAATTCGGTGTTGCTTTCATGCTTTACTTTTTTTCCGGCACAATCGGTCTCCAGGGAAATCTTGGCCATTATTCGCCCTTCCGCCATACTTTTTTCAAAGTCATTGTTCAAATCAAATATCTTCATTTGGTCCTTGCTGCCTTGCACTTTGAGATTTCCTTTAACAGACTCTTTGTCTTTCATGGTCATAATGATGTCATACAGAAGCTTTACTTTATGCATTGATACGACCTCCTTGCTTTTTAATGAGGTCATTATAAGACAAGGATTTAAACAGGATATAAAGGGTTTATAAAAATTTCATAAAAAAAGATAAACAGTTTTTAAATATGTTATTATGTTTTGCCACAGTCATAAGCGTGGAAAATTGCGAATTTAAAGAAGCCCTTGGAGTAAAATAATACGGGTGTGGGGAAAATAACCGACAATTTAACATAATCCGAGGGGGATAAATTGATGTCCAAAAAAGTGCTGATAGTAGGCGGTGTGGCCGGTGGGGCGGGCACCGCCGCAAGGCTGCGCAGGCTGGATGAAACGGCCGAGATTATTATGTTTGAGCGGGGAGACTATATATCCTTTGCTAATTGCGGCCTGCCCTATTACATCAGCGGCCTGATCAACGAAAGAGACAAGCTGTTGGTGCAGACCAAAGAGGCGATGGAAAAACGGTTTAATATAGATATTCGTGTTCGCAGTGAGGTAATTGCCATACACCGGAACAAGCGGGAGGTGGAGGTGGCTTCCGGCGGCCAGACTTACCGGGAGAACTATGACTATCTGGTTCTTTCACCGGGGGCATCGCCGATTATTCTCCCCATACCCGGTATAGACCGGGAAGGGATTTATACCTTAAGGAACATGGCCGACGTGGATCGGCTTAAAGCGCTGGTGACGAAGAACAAGCCCCGCCGGGCGGCGGTAATTGGCGGGGGTTACATTGGCATAGAAATGGCCGAGAATTTAAAGCACCTGGGTTCGGATGTTACCATAGTGGAAGCGGCGGAGCAGATTATGGGCCCCCTGGATGTGGAGATGGCCAGGGTGGTGGAAAAAGCCCTGATGGATAAAGGTATAGAGATTATTTTGAATAATGAAGTCAGGAGCCTTGACGGGCAGGGGCATATTGAGGTTGTATTAAGCAGCGGCAGGAAAGTAGAGGCCGATATAGTGCTTCTGGCCGTGGGGGTCAAGCCGGAAAACGAGCTGGCGCGGGATGCGGGCCTGGCCATTGGCGGGCGGGGTGGCATTAGGGTTGATGATTGCCTGCGCACCTCGGACCCGTATATATACGCCCTGGGGGACGCCATTGAGGTAAAGGATATCATTAACGGTCAGTCTGCTCTGATGCCCTTGGCCGGGCCCGCCAATAAGCAGGCCAGAATAGTGGCGGATAATATCGCCGGCCGGAAAGTTGAATTTAAAGGTTCCCAGGGCACATCCATCGTCAAAGTGTTCGACCATACGGCTGCGGCTACGGGGAACAACGAAAAAACGCTGCAATTAAAGGGGATTCCCTACGTCAAATCATATACCATATCGCCCTCTCACGCGACTTATTATCCCGGAGCTATACCGATGATTGTCAAGATAGTTTTTTCCCCCGAAGACGGCACTCTATTCGGAGCTCAGATAGTGGGCAGGGACGGAGTGGACAAACGTATTGACGTACTGGCCATGGCGATAAGAATGGGGCTTACCGTTTATAACCTGGAAGAGTTGGAACTGGCTTACGCCCCGCCGTATTCTTCTGCCAAGGACCCGGTAAACATGGCAGGTTTTACGGCAGCAAATATTTTAAAGGGCGATGTGCGGGTAATGCACTGGGAAGACCTGGACAGCCTGGCCGCGGGCGGTTATATCTTATTGGACGTGCGAACGGACGAAGAACGCCAAGAAGGGTATGTGGAAAGCTCGGTGCATATACCGGTGGACAGTCTGCGTGAAAGGTTAAATGAATTACCCCGGGACAAGAAAATAATTATTTACTGCAAGATCGGTTTAAGGGGCTATATCGCTTATCGCATACTGCTGCAAAACGGGTTTGACGCCGTAAATATAAGCGGCGGCTACGATATTTATCAGGCGCTGCGTTATCAGTACGGCGAGGCTGTGAATATGAATGAACAAATGACCAGGCAGGAGAAGCATCAGTGAACCAACTGCTGTCGTGTCAAGTGGCTGTATCCATAATGCGGCCTTTTTCCAGGGATATTATTCTATCGCCCAGGAATCTGGCGTCCTCTTCGTCGTGGGTAACCAGCACAAAGGGTATTTGCCACTGCCGGTGCAATTTTTTTATCTCTTGCCGCAAGCTTTCCTTTATATTTTTATCCAGTGCGCTGAAAGGCTCATCCAGCAGCAGCAATTCCGGTTGCACCGCCAGCGCCCTGGCCAGGGCCACCCGTTGTTTTTCCCCGCCGGAGAGCTGGCGTGGAAAGCGGTCAACCAGGTGGCCCACACCGAATGACTCCAGCAATTCCATGGGGTCCGACAGATTGCCATTATTATTCTTTTGACATTTCAGTCCGTACAGTACATTTTGCCGCACTGTCAGGTGGGGGAAAAGGGCATAGTCCTGAAACAGATAGCCCACTCGTCTGAACCGTGTACTTACGTTAATTTTTTCATCCAAAGAGTAAAGAACAGTGTCGCCCAGTTTGATGAATCCACCGGTGGGGCTGGACAGGCCGGCCAAGCAATGCAGAACAGTGGTCTTGCCTGCTCCCGAATGGCCCCAGAGCACCAGTATTTCATGACCGAGGTTAATCTTTACATCCAGGGTAAAATGCCATAGTTTTTTGGTAAAACATGCTTTCAACATAATATCACCGCTGTTTAATGATTTTGACGCTTAGACCATCTGTTCACCCAGAAAATAACCAGGAAGCTGAATACCGTGATGATAGCCACCAGAGTCCTGGCGGTAACATTATCTCCCGCGTCCACCGCAAGGTAAATGGCCAGAGGGACAGTCTGCGTTTGTCCGGGTATATTTCCCGCCACCATTAAAGTAGCGCCGAATTCACCCAGCGCTCTGGCAAAGGAAAGTACCAGCCCGGCTATGATGCCCGGCCAGGCCAGAGGCATAGTGATGGTGAAAAAAATTCTTATCTCGCCGGCGCCCAAGGTGCGAGCGGCTTTCTCATAATTAATGTCCACGCTTTTAAAGGCCGCCTTGGCACTCTGATACATCAAAGGGAAGGCTACCACAGTGGAAGCCAGCACAGCCGACCACCAGGTAAATATTATTGATGCTCCCATTTCCGCCAGGACTTTACCCAGCGGGCCGTTTTTGCCTATTATCACCAGCAGGCCGTAGCCGATAACCGAAGGCGGCAGCACCAAAGGCAGTGTTATAGCCGCCTCCAGCACGTCCTTGCCGGGAAATTCCCGGCGGGCCAGCAATCTGGCCACCGGTAATCCGAAACAGGCAACAACCGCCAGTGCAATTAACGCTACCCGGCAAGAAAGAAACACCGGGAACCAGTCATCGATTTGAAAATACATAGCTATAACTCCATATTAAAAACTACTTTGAGGTTATAAAACCGTATTTTTGAAACACGTCCTTTGCCGCGGCGCTTTGCAAGAAAGCGGCAAATTCCTCGGTTTCCTTCTGATGCTTGGTGCTTTTAACAACGGCCATGGGATACTCAATGGGCTTGTGCGAATCAGCCGGGGCGGCTGCAACTACTTTAATGTTCTTGCCGGTAATAGTATCCGACCGGTACACCAGCCCGGCATCCACGTTGCCGGTTTCAACGTATTGCAATACCTGACGCACGTTTTGGGCCGGAACCAGTTTGGACTGTATCTGCTCCCATAGTCCCAGGCTGGTCAGTGCTTCCTCGGCGTAGCTTCCCGCAGGCACGGTCTCAGGCGTGCCAATGCTGATTTGTTTTACAGCGGCGTCGGTTAAACCGTCAAATCCTGTAAGCTTGCTATCCTGACCGGCTATCAATACCAATTCGTTGCTCAGCAGGTTTACTCTGGAGCTGTCTATAATCAGCCCCTTATCCTCCAGGGCATCCATTTGTTTTTTACCGGCGGAGATAAACAAGTCGACGGGAGCCCCTTCCTCAATCTGTCTTTGCAGGGGACCGGAAGCGGCAAAAGTATATGTTATTTCCACTTCGGAATGCTGTTTCTGATAAATATCTTTTAGCTCTGTCGCCGCATCCTGAATGCTGGCTGCGGCGGATATGGTCAGTTTGACCGTTTCTACCTCTGACTGGGACTGCTCCTTATTATTGTTGCATCCGGTAAGGGCAAAGGCAATTAATAAAAGGCCTAAAAATATGTACTTTTTCTTCATAATCAGACTCCTTCCGTTAATCTTTCATTACAATGTCCATGCCTGTACGAAAAAACGAGGCGTCGCTTATCTTTTTATCCACCTCCTTTTATACAATGCGAATCGGTTAATAATCAGTTGTCAAATTTTATAGAACGTTATTAAATTAAATTTATATTATTTCAGCAAATGCCAATACTCTTATTGATAAATACTGTCTTTATTGCCGGGGCGGTGTCAATAAGCATCTGAAAGGTATACCTTAAATCTGTTAACAAAGAGAGGTTAAACATAGCATAACACGACATAACATAATATAGCATAACTATGCACAAATAATAATGTATGTTAAAATAAATGTCAAGCTGCATAAGGAAACAAAAATTGTTTGGAGGAAATATTTCGGTGGATATAACAGATAATGTAGCAGTTATAATCCTTGCGGCCGGGTCTTCATTCCGGATGAAAGAATTTAAACCTTTGATGAAATTGGGAAATATCACTGCTGTTGAGCATTCCGTTCGCTGCTTTTATTATGCGGGCATCAACGATATAAGAATTGTACTGGGCTATAACGCGCTTGATGTGATAGAAACATTAAAGCGCTATGTTGTCAGGTTTATTTTTAACGAGCGTTTTTACGAGGAAATGTTCACGTCGGTACGGGAAGGTATCGGTACTTTAGAACCGTGGGTAAAAGCATTCTTCGTTATGCCTGCGGACAATCCGCTCGTGAGTGTTAAAACAATATGTACTATACTTGAACGCTTTCACGCACCGGATAAACCGGATATTGTATATCCTGTGTTTAATGGTAGACGCGGACATCCGCCCCTCATCTCGGCCGAGCTAAAAATGGATATTTGCAATACCTCAAGCAACGAAGGACTGCGTGGAGTATTAAAGAACTTTGAATCGGGGGCGGTAGAAGCCGAAGTGGATGACGAAGCAATATTGCTGGACATGAATGTGTATGACGATTATCTTCGCTTGTTAAAATATCTCAATTGCAAAGAAGTTATGGGATGATTACCGGAGTTTCGGAAAATAACCGGCGGCAGTGTCGACGTAAATTTTAAGAATGGTTTTTCCAATAAAAAGAGGAGTCGCAAATGCGACTCCTTTATCCCACTGATATTTGGATAGCTATGCGGCTACTAACTTAGTATCCTTGTTCCCAAAGTCTGATAACTTCTTTCAAATATTCCCGAACAGGATCAAGCATGTCTCCTGCTTCATTTTCGGTAGCGTTGGATACAGATTTAGTTGCGATACCGAATATTTGTTGCACGGTAAGCTGGCCACCTATAACAAGGTTATCCACCGTGGCTAAAATTTCTTCCACTATGACTGGGTCTTTTGGCTTGGTGTGGAATATCCACTCCCACATTATCACTTCTGGAACTCCGGATGCAATGGCATAATTGATGAAACCATGGACATTGTCTAATCCTCGTTCGGTTTCTTTCGATATTTCTGCCATTCTTTTCACCCCCTTGTGTTTGTTATATCATACCGAAGCTTACAGTTTCAATCAAAGGGGAAAGACGCCCCCTAAAAGGCTATGATGTTATATATATTATATTGTTGGAGCCGGCATTAGCAATGACCTGCTGGAGATAAGACTGTAGGTAGATTACGGAGAGGTAAACGTAGCGGACTCAATCAAAACAATTAAAGCCCCTCTTTAGTGAGGCAAGACGATACTATTATGCTGGCGGCAGTCCCCGGTGTCACCATAAACAAATCGGCTGATGTAATGCTGCAGTTTGGTGCGTATAATGTATGAGCCCGGACGGTGGTGCATTCTCCAGTCCGTGGTGAAATGGGAAATATATCATCAGGTCGGAAAGGCCATTGAGTAACTTTACATAAAAAAAAGCAGCACCATCGACACACCCGGTGCTGCTCTTTTTGCCCGGCTCCGGCTTAACTCTATTGACAACTGTTTTACTATAATTTATTATTGCCCTATAATACGTTATCTGCTGTTTTGTTTGCTTATGTATTGTATTGTGCTCGAAATGTCGGCATAAACATCACGTTATGTAATGTTATATTTATTCATGCAACCGACGGACTCCTGCATACATTATCTATTTTTCATTCTCTGATGGTGCTGCGTCGGCGGCATAGTGGCCTAATCCGTTAATTACCTGAATAATATGCCTGTTCGCGGCGTTTGCGGTATGAACGGCATGATCAATAAACGGACGAGGAGGCAGATATTAATGTGGAAAATCTACGACGAGTTAATTGAGTCCGTGCCCCGTGACTTAGTGGTAAATGACTGTTGTGTCGGGCTGAATTGGACTCTGGTTAAATCAAGAACTACCGGTGTTGCTATGACACCCAAAGAAGGCTCCGGTTCGGTAAGCATGGCCGGTGGTATTGTGGGCATGGGCGTGCGGGAACTGGCGGGCTATATCAAATCGTGGGACAATTTTGAGGCGGCGGTTGCCCTGGCGGCAATCAATTCCGCTATTAACACCGAAGAACAGGTCCAGCGGATGACGGGGCGTTTCGTAAGCGAGCATCGACAAACAAATGCTTTCATTTATTACAGCAATCTGCTTTCCGGCAAGAAAGTGGCAGTGATTGGACATTTCCCCGACTTGGATCAGTTGGATAAGATTTGTGAACTTTCCGTACTTGAGCGGCGGCCCGGACCCGGTGATTTCCCCGATCCGGCCTGTGAATACCTTTTGCCGCAGCAAGATTATGTCTTTATTACAGGCACCACGCTGATCAACAAGACCCTGCCGCGCTTGCTGCAGTTGACGAGAAAAAGCAAGGTGATCCTGGTGGGTCCAAGTACGCCTTTAACCCCGCGGCTGTTCGCCCATGGCATTTCCACTCTGGCCGGCTCGGTGATAACAGATGACAAGGTTTGGAGCTTCGTTCGGACGGGTGGCGATGGTATGAGTATATTTAAATACGGCTGCAACATGGTTAAAATATCAAGTTCAGAGGTTGAAAAATGTCTGATGAAATGATGCCTGGAAAAGCCGATAAAGAAATGGGGATGGACAAAAAGCTTAAAGCGAAAACACTTAAGTACTGGCATAAAGAGCTAATTCTTGTGGGTATAGCCCTTTTGATTATCATTCTTTCGTTTCCTCTGGGCAGGTATCCGGTGTCGCCGGATAATTTATTTTTGATTTTGGCCGCCAAAGTATTTCCTATTACTCATACCTGGCCGGCTGCTATGGATATCGTGGTGTTTAATGTGAGGCTGCCAAGGATTTTTGCGGCTTTGCTGGTTGGGGCCGCTTTGGCTACTTCCGGGGCGGCTTACCAGGGTATGTTCAAAAACCCGCTGGTATCTCCGGATATTCTTGGGGCCTCTGCCGGTGCGGGATTTGGAGCTGCCATGGGTATTTATTTTTCATTAAATGTTTTCGGTATTCAATTGTCGGCGTTTATCTTTAGTCTTATGGCCGTGATGCTTACTTATTTTATCAGCAGAAAAGTCCGGTTGGATCCCACGCTCGTGCTGGTTTTAACCGGGGTATTGGTGGGCACGATATTTAGCTCGGCCACGTCGTTAATCAAGTTTGTAGCCGATCCCTATGACAAACTTCCCGCCATTACCTTTTGGCTGATGGGCAGCTTGGCCGCCATAACACCTCGGGATGTATTGACAGGGATTATTCCCATTTTACTGGGGGGAATACCCCTGTATATTCTGCGCTGGCGTCTGAATGTTTTATCCCTGGGTGAAGAAGAAGCGATGGCTATGGGGTTGGAGACCGGAAAATTAAGGTTTATTGTTATTATATGTTCTACGCTTATGACCGCGGCCGCCGTATCAATCAGCGGCCTCGTCGGCTGGGTGGGACTGATCGTGCCGCATTGGGCGCGCATGATTGTCGGTCCAGATTACAAAATATTGCTGCCGACATCAATTATTCTCGGGGGGGCTTATTTGCTGCTTGTTGATGATTTGGCCCGCTGCATAACTTCTGTCGAGATTCCCCTGGGAATTCTTACCGCACTTATCGGGGCGCCGTTCTTTTTCTACCTTTTGGTGTCCGGCAGAAAGGGATGGGAGTGAGGCCGGAAGGATTACATAAGGTACCTGGTAAAAAGTTGGTTGGGGATTTACCGTAAATTATTAAGATAGGGGGAAGATAACTGATGCATGAGAAAAAAATCAGCTGTTTGCTTGGTCTGACTATCATAGCCTTGCTTGTGTTAAGTCTTGCCGGGTGCGGCCAAACTGCTTCCACACCGGCCGATCAGGATGCGGCAACACGTACGATCACAGATATGGCGGGGCGGTCCGTAACTGTTCCGGTCACAATTAAGACAGCCTTTTCAACCAATCCGATAGGCGCTATTGCACTTTATACGTTGTGTCCGGACAAGATGGTAGGGTGGAATTATGAATTGCGGCCCGACGAGAAAAAGTTTATTTCACCCGAGTACCAGTCATTGCCTAATCTGGGAGGCTGGTACGCCAAAAACACCGGCAATACGGAGGAGCTATTGAAAGTAAAGCCTGATGTGCTTATCAATCTGGGCGCTATCAATAACACCGAGATTTCCAATGCCGATAAAATTCAGAAACAATTGGGGATACCGGTGGTTTTGATAGACGCTCCCGTGACGGGTATGGACAAGGCCCTTGAATTTATGGGAGACCTGCTTGGCGAAAAAACTCGCGCCCAAGAATTGGCCGATTACTGCCGCAATACAATCGACGATGTTACTGCTAAAGCCGCCCAAATTCCTAGTGATCAGCGTGTCAGGGTATATTACGCGGAAGGCCCGAAAGGCTTGGAGACAGAACCCGATGGTTCAAGACATATTGAAACGCTGCAGGTGGTCGGCGGAATTAACGTGGCCGAGGTTACTCAACAAGGAGCGGGAGGTATGAACGCGGGCCAGACGCCGGTTTCCATGGAACAAGTACTGTCATGGAATCCCGAGGTAATCCTGGCCTGGCAGGAGAATCAGGGAGGATTCTATCAGGGGATTATGAGCGATCCGGCCTGGCAGCCAATTAAGGCTGTTCAGCAGCATCGTGTCTATCGAATTCCCAACGCGCCTTATAACTGGTTTGACAGGCCGCCCTCGGTTAACCGGATTATCGGATTTAAATGGCTTGGTAATCTGCTCTATCCCGAGGTGTTTAATTACGACATGGTGACGGAGGTAAAGAACTTTTACCAGAAATTTTATCATTACGATCTAAGCGATGAACAGGCAAAAGCACTGCTGAGTCAGGAGCCCGCGGCCAACTAGCCGCCTTGAAGGCGGCTGGAAGCAATCAAAATTGATAAATACATGGTGGGGAGAGGTTAGGAAGCATGAGTGAGATAAAAATGAATGTTTCCGAATTTGATAATATTGCCCGGGAAGTGTTTGCTCCGGTTTATCCTGTTATTGCGGAACAGATCAAACAAAAGACAGGCATTAGCGTCGGGAAGTGTCTGGATATTGGTTGCGGAGGCGGTTATTTAGGCATTGCTCTGGCCCGGGTTACTGAACTTTATGTTTATTTAGCGGATAGATCAACGGAAATGCTGGAGATTGCCGGCGGCAACATTTCTGCCGCCGGGCTGACGGCAAGAATGCAAACATTATTTGCCGATGTTCAAAAAATCCCGCTGCCTGATCAATCAATTGATCTGATTGTCAGCCGGGGCTCAATATTTTTCTGGGAAGACCGGCAAAAGGCCTTTGAAGAAATATACAGGGTGCTTGCTCCGGGGGGTGTTGCTTATATTGGCGGCGGTTTTGGTACGGCGGAGCTAAAAAAACGGATTGCTGCCAGAATGGAAAAAGAGAATAAAAACTGGCGCGCCATGATGAATAAAAACATTGGGGAGAATGCTCCGGAAGCTTATGTGAAAATATTACAAAACACTAAAATACCGTTTTTTGAAGTAAACCGGGATGAGGCGGGATTATGGATAGTGATAAGGGGAAGCAAAGATGAAATGTAATATCTGCGAAAGAGGCTGCACCATTGCGGAAGGAAATACCGGAGCCTGTGGGCTTTACAGAAACAACGGGGAAAATATAATTGAGCTATTTCCCAATAAATATTTGACTGTATGTCCCATTTCCATTGAAACGATGCCTGTTTTGCATTTCCATCCGAGAGGAAAATTCCTGCAAATCAGTACTACGGGCTGCAATTTTAATTGCCGGGGTTGTTTTTCCACGGTTATTGCCAAGGAGATGGCCCCTGCCAGTAAAGCCTTGCGAGAATTATCCCCCCGGCAGGTGGTGGATGAAGCAGTTAAAAACGACTGCATCGGCATTGCCTTTTTATTGAATGATCCGCTGGCATCATTTTTCACCTTTCTTAATGTAGCTCGCCTGGCTAAGAAGAGCGGTTTATTGGTGGGGTGTTCCACAAATGCTTATTTTACCGAAATCTCATTGGCTGAAATCAGCCGTTATTTAGATTTTATCAATGTAGGCGTTAAGGGCTTGTCCCCCCGGATATACCAAAATTGTGGCGGCAGTACGGTGCAGCCGGTTTTGAGAAATATTGAAAAGCTTTATCAAGATGGTATCCACGTGGAAGTTTCTTGTATTTTACAAAACAATAATATGGAAGAAGTATTGGAACTGGCCGGGAAATTATCAAACATATCGCCGGAAATACCTTTACAGGTAATGCGCTTTATCCCTCTGGAAGGGGCCGATCCGGCCTTAGAGCCTTCCATTCGCTCTGCCGAAAATCTATATCAAAGTTTAAGAAAACAGCTCAATTATGTATATCTCTTTAATTCGCCCGGGACGGAATACCTGAATACATTCTGCCCCCATTGCGGGGAAGTTATCTTTAAAAGAGACTTTTACGGTCCAATGGGTGCGAAATTACTGTTTTCCGGGTCCGGTTCAGCCCGCAGTAATATTTGCCCGCAATGCGGTTGGAAAATTCCCATAAAAGCAATGCCGGCGGAAATAAATTACCGGGAAGATGATTTTCAGGGCGGCTACCCTTTTACCAGAGCACTGGAAATGGTGGAAGCAATCTTAATTACCATAGGCGTTACAGATATAAAAAAAGTGGTACAGGTTTGGGAAGGTATGCTTGGCCATAATGGGATGCAAAAATTACACAAAAGTATTCAAAATACCGGTTCTTACCTTGAGCTGATCGGATATTTTGGCAAGCTGACTCAGATGGAAGATAAGGCCGCGGAACTGGTTGCTTATATGGAAGCAAAGATTTCTCTAATTAATAAGTCCCTGCCTGCTGTCGGGAAGAGGCCCCGTGTGTATTATGTTATGGGAAAACCGCTTTTCAGCCTGATGGGAAGCCGTTTCGAGAATCAGTTGGTTGAAGCAGGCGGGGGGATAAGCGTTAATAAGGAAATAGAATGTTCCGGCAGGCCCGGCAGTCGAATTTCTGCTGAGGAATTAAACGTTCTTAATCCGGATGTTATATTTATTTCGGCTTTCCTATCCTCTTCCGTTGATGATTTTTATGCGGAGTGCTGTAAAGCCGGGATAAATGCTGAGGCGGTGAAGAACAAACGGATATATACCCACCCCGCTCCCGGCTGGGATTTCGGCAGCCCCCGGTGGATTCTGGGCCTGCTGCATATGGCCAATATGCTTCATCCGGAGGTGTATCATTTTGATGTATGGGCGGAAGCGGCCGGGTTTTATAAACAATTTTACGGCGTGGATTTTTCCCTGCCGGAGATCAATCGCTCTTTCAGTAAGCCCAGCAGCAAGTGGCAATGGAAGAACAACTGACCGCGGAAATTTCCGTGAAGCCCCGGGCTTTATAGGATAGCTGTTAACCAGGGAGGTATAGCCTGTGAAACTGGAGATCAAACATGCTTCATGCGGCTATGGCAAACAAAATGTTGTTGAGGATATATCCATCAAGCTGGAATCCGGGGAGATATTGTGTCTTCTGGGACCTAACGGGGTGGGAAAGACTACCTTGTTTAAGACTATCCTGGGTTTTTTGAAACTGCGCGAAGGCGAGATTTTACTGGATGGCGAGAATGTACAGACCTGGTCGCGCGGGCGTTTGGCCAAAGCAATGGGGTATGTTCCCCAAGCCCATACCCCGCCCTTTCCTTTCAAAGTTATCGATGTGGTGATTATGGGCAGGACCGCTTACCTGGGTATGGCCGGGTCGCCTTCTCGGGCCGATTTGGCCATCGCTGAGGAAGCTTTGGAAATCCTCAATGTTTCTTTTCTTAAAGAGCGTATTTATACTGAAATCAGTGGCGGCGAGAGACAGATGGTGCTGATTGCCCGGGCGTTGGCGCAGCAGCCGGAGATTCTGGTTATGGACGAGCCTACTTCCAATCTGGATTTCGGCAATCAAATCAGGGTGCTGGAGCAAATCAACCGTCTTTCCCGGAAGGGTTTGGGCGTAATTATGACGTCACATTTTCCGGATCATGCTTTTCTTTGTTCGACTAAGGTTGCCTTGCTGCAAAAGAATAATGTTTTTAACATAGGCAGTGCGGATGAAGTGATTACAGAGAAAAACTTAAAAGCAGCCTATGGTATCGACGTTAAAATAACCGATACATGCAATAACAAAGGCGAGCCGATTAAAGCCTGTATTCCATTGCTTGCCGGATAACATAAAGTGGGGAAAATTTTCTTGGACGATGGGTGCCCGGTACTGAACAAGTAAAATTACTCTCCGGGAAGTGCAGCCCTGCCGGTCACAGTACTTGGACCGGCAGGGCTGCCGCGGAGACTATGTCACTAAACCTGCCTTTTGTGGGCAGGTTTTATCAATGATTTTCAACTGATTGACTGTCTTCTTTCCGACTGTCTTCTTGCGCAGTCATTGTTCCCGGTATGTCTTTTTTAAATAAATCCATCAGATCGTAACCGGTCAGGCCCTTCACTGTTTCAGGCAAAGTGGCCATGATGTCGGTAATGTAGCCGGAAACTTTGGCGGCGCCTCGGCCCTGGCCGTTTCCGGAATCTACGATGACAATTTTCTCAACTTTGGAAAGGGGTTCGGCTATGCTTTTAGCAATCTCGGGCAGCTTATCAATAATCATTTGGGCCATAGCCGCATCGTTAAATTGCTTGAACGCTTCCGCTCTTTTCAGTAAAATTTCAGCCTCAGCTTCACCTTTCTTACGGATCACTTCCACTTCAGCGTTGCCTTCCATCCTTTTGGCCTGGGCGTTGGCTTCACCAAGCAGTTTGATACCTTCAGCCCGGGCCTGGGCATCTTGGATATCCTTAAATTTTATAGCTTCCGCCTGCTTTTCCTGACTGTACTTTTCGGCATCGGCCTGCAATTTAATAGTCGCTTGAAGCTCCTTTTCCCTGCGCAGCGCTTCTTGTTCCGCAATTTCAATTTCTTTTTTCTTCCTGACGATCTCAATCTGCATTTTTTCCTGTTCAACATTCTGCTTAACCTTATTGGCCTCTATATCGTAAGCCAGGTCGGCGCTGGCCTTTTTTGTTTCCTGTTCTTGTCTGTATTGAGTGACTTTTAGCTCTTTTTCCTTGGTCGCCTCGGCAATCTGGGTTTCGGCCAGCAGCTGCGCCTCTTCGCCAAGCCGGTTGGCTTCCGCAGTGCGGATATTGGTCTCTTTTAGGGATTCCGCTTCGGCAATGTTGGCGTCGCGTTTAACTTCTGCAATCCGTTTTTTACCCAGAGCCTCCAAATAGCCGTTATCATCGGAAATGTCCCTGATGGTAAACGCTTTGATCTCCAGGCCCATTTCCGCCAGGTCCACTGCGGCGACTTCCTGTACTTGAGAGGCAAATTTCTCCCGGTCCTTATAGATTTCTTCCACGGTGAGTTTGGATATAATTTCCCGCAATTTACCTTCCAGGACGTCCTTGGCGGTATCTTTAATTACGTTGATAGTTTCGTTTTCTTTACCGGTGTTAAACTGCTCCAGAGCCGAAAGAATAGATTCTTTATCGGATTTAACTTTAATAACTGCCACACCGTCGGCCTTAATATCAACGCCCTGTTCTGTTAACGCACCCCTGGTTTCCACGCCTATTTTCATGTTTTCCAGTGAAATTTTATCCGCCCGCTCCAGCAGTGGAATGACAATACCGCCGCCACCGGAGATAACCCGTTTTTTCAAACCTGTAACCACAAGCGCTTTATCCTGCGGAGCCTTTTTCCACATTGTGGCTACGCTGATTGACAGGAGAACCAGTACCGCGACAATGCCAAAAGCAATCCAGAACATACGTAAGCCTCCTCTACATTTTGGTTACCATAAAAATATTTTTGTTAATATCTACAATGGCTACTTTGGACCCCTTTAATATTTCCTCGTTGTCCAGGGATTTGGCCGGGGCGGAATATGTATTGTTATTGACGCTGTAAGTGATACGGCCAAAACCGCCGCCTTTAATATCCAGCCGTACTGTTGCCGGAAAACCGATCAGCTCTTTTTGAGACACGGCGCCGGTGCTTTGAGCTTTATACAATGGGACAAGCAAAAATCTAAACATTAAAAATGAGGTTGACAAAGCCGAGATTAAGGCTATCGTCAGGGCAATCGGCGCGCCGAATTCCAGGTAATGCAAGCCAATAATGCCCACTCCGCCGAATACGGTAATAAACGCCGCTATTACCACCGGCTTGAACGGCGATATTATAGTTTCTCCTTTAGCGCTGGCGGTTGTATTTGTATCCGGGTCCGTATCAAAATCAGCGCCCAATTCCGTTAGATCAAAAAGCTGTCCGAGCATAAACGATACTGCGGTAAATAATACGCCCACCCAGAAGCACAGTTGAAAAGTTTTCAGCAGCATTTTAACCACCCTTTATCCGTGGATAATTCATCTTTTAGATGTGCCACCTTCCTTGTTAGAGCGTGATTTTAGTCATTCATCAAATACCAGCCTTCCCACTTCTATACGTGGGGGTTCCTATTTTCACTTCAGGCGGGGTGGAACCCCATCTGAAGCCCTGCTGTTCGGCTTGGGCTGAACGAGTTCACTTTTTTGTATGTCCGCTTTTAAACGTGCCAGCTCTTCTTCAATCTCACCGGCGCTGCTGCCCAGTGCGGCAAGCTCCTGGTCCAGGCTTTTGCTTGAACCGCTTAGCTCGAGACCGGCCGCCGCTTCGGCTTCGTTTTGCAGCACTTTGTCTTCCATGCGCTCAAAACCCTTACGGGCACTGTCGCTGCTAAATCCGGACATTGTTTTATTGATTTCCTTTTGCGCTTTGGCTGCCTGGTTTCTGGCTACAAGTGCGGCTTTTTTAGCCTGCATTTTTTCAAATTCATCTTTCATATCCTGCAGCTGTTTTTTCAGACTATCCGCCACTTCCCGGGCGCGCTCGTACTGTGCCTGGTAATCCGCGGCCTTGCCGGCATGAATTTTTTTGTCTTCCAGAGCTTTTCTGGCCAGGTCTTCGCGGGTTTCCTTAAGAGCTTGCACGGCCTGGGATGTTCTTTTCTCCGCCATCTCCCGGGCGTCTTTGGCGGAGCTTTCCAAACGTTTAACTACAGCGATTTGCTTGGCTACGGCCAACTCGGCGTCGGCAATATCATCCTCCATGTCCCGCAGGTACTGTTCCAGCATTTTTACCGGATCTTCCGCCTTATCAAGCAAACTGTTCAGATTGGCCCTGATATTGTCTCCGATTCTTTTAAACAAACCCACAATAGCGCCTCCTTTTTGGTTGCTTTTTTCAGCGCGGCCAAAACCGCTTTTTTTAATTGAACTCCATTGTTTCCAGTTGGTTAACCACGCAAAGGTCTCTTTCCTCTTGACGTATGTTTGCCGGGGGCACTGTTTTAATATATTGAAATGTAAAAATAAATATGGTAATATAATACCCTCCTTTATTTAGTATCCGAAAGACGGTAAATGTTACATCTTAGAATTCGTAAAATATCTTAACGGATGAAATCAAGCTTTCGAGATCCCGGATCTTGAATTGTATACGGGTGGAACAAATATCAAGGCTATGCTGATTTATAATCTTTAGGAACGAAGGTGAGTAAATGCGCTGTGTTATATTGACCGGGGGTAAAGTGGACAATTTACAGTGGCTGGCCCGTGCTCTTGCTCAAGCTGATCGGCTAATTTGCGTGGACAGCGGGGCGGGGTATGCGGCCGCCTTGGGCATTGTCCCCCAGATTATTATTGGCGACATGGATTCCATAGATCATTCGCTGCTGGAGAATTATTACCGGCAGGGGGTGGTTATCAAGGAATATCCCCCCGAGAAGGATGACACCGATACCGCACTTGCTCTGAGGGAAGTATTGTCGGAACATCCGGATGAAGTGGTTATCCTGGGAGCTACCGGCACCCGTTTTGACCATACTTTGGCCAATGTGCATCTGCTGCGGGTCGCTCTGGAGAATCATGTTTCCGCCAGGATTATTGATGAATACAACGAAATTAGTCTGTTGGCACCGCGGCAGCCCGCCGTGGTGAAGGGCCGGCCCGGCGATGAATTTTCACTGCTGCCGCTTACCGAGAAAGTTACCGGTGTGTGTGTGCAAGGCGCCAGGTGGCCGCTGCGGGATGCCGCTTTCAGTATAGGCAATCCTTACGGTATAAGCAACCGGCTGGTTGGGGACGCGGCGGAAATTACTATTGCCTCGGGATTGATGTTGTTGATTAAAGTTGGTTAACCTGCTTTAATATTTCCAACCTGAAAAATGTGCATGCGCTTCTCAAATGACGAGATAAATGAAAGGAGTAGATATAATGCCGGTGATTAATGTTAGTTTCCAGGTGCTTCCGCAGGTGTCCGACGGGGACCTTTATGCGGTAGTGGACAAAGCCATTGAAGTGGTGCAGCAGTCCGGTGTGCCGTATGAAGTAGGTCCTATGGAGACTACCATGGAAGGAGAACTGGATGAACTGCTGGAAATAGTGAAAAAGGCTCAGCAGGCTTGTATCGGCGCGGGGGCAAGCCGGGTGATAACGCTGGTTAAAATAGATAACCTGCCCGAAGGCGTGACCATGGCGGAAAAAGTAGACAAATACAGGCCATGTCGTGACTGAGCGCTCCGGGGGCATCGAATAGCCGACCTGATGATTTTGGAGTTAGATGCGGTGTTGCATTGTGAGATTGCTTCATCAGCCGTCCGTTTCGTTACGTTCCTCAATGAGCCTGCGCAAGCTGGCGGCAAACTGCTTGTCATCCTCCGGCGTACGCTTGCGCGGACCCCTGGTGTGCCCGCCGCTTCGGCGCAGCCTGGCTTTGGTTGCCCTTTCTTCCAATAGAAAAACAATAGTTTCCTTGCGGAATATTTTGCCGCCGGGAGAGAGAGCCGCAGCTCCCTTGCCCAGCACCATAGCAGCCAGGCCGCCGTCCTGGGTAACCACAATATCGCCCCTGGCCGTTATATTCATTACGGCCAGGTCGGTTTCCTGAGAGGCATTGCCGACGGTAGTATGGTGGTCGGAGCAAATATTGTGGTTGAAGCTGGCGATTGTGTGCAGAGCGATTCGGTAATCACTGGAAAGACGGGAGCATATTAGCAGAGCATTTTTAGGACAGGCATCGGCATCAACTATAATTTTCATATTATTCCTTTCATAAACCTCCTGTTAATTAAGTGTAATGCCAGTAGAATGTCCGGTATAATTTAGGGGGTGTCTGCCCCTTCGTCCACTTCGTGGTAAGCAAGACCAATCAGGCCCGGTCCGGTATGTACCACCATGACGGGACTTAACTGGCTGAACATGGATTCATTTATATGAAAATCCTTCATATTTAATATTTTATCCAAAAGCGTTTCCGCTTCTTCCCTTGCATGGCCATGGGCCACGGCCAGATTTATTTTTTTGCCCGCTGTTTGTTCCTTTAAAATATCCATTAGTTTATTGATCGATTTTTTCCTGCCTCGTGCTTTGCAAAAACCATAATACTTACCTTCATCGTTAATAGATATGATGGGCTTAATATCTAAAATCTGCCCTACTGTACCCTCAACATAACCAATACGCCCGCCTTTTTTCAAATATTCCAGAGTTTTTACCACAAAGTAAACTTTTACGTTTTTCTGCATCTCTTGTACCCGGGCAATAATGTTTTCAAATTTCAGCCCTTTTTGAATGCATTGGCTGGCTTCCTGAACCAAAAAACCAAGAGCCAGTGAAAGGGCCTTGGAGTCAATCACTTCCACCTTCATTTTATTGAATTGCCCGGCCACCATTTTAACGGTTTCATAAGTGCCGCTTAAGCCGCTGGAAATGTGGATGGCTATGGCATGGGTAAAACCCTGGGCACATAGCTTTTCAAACAATGACCGGGTTTCCTCCGGCGATGGCTGTGAAGTGGTGGGCACCTCCAGAGAAAAGTTATCGTATATCTCCTGGGGCTGTATTTCCAATCTATCAGCGTAAACCCGATCTTTGTAAATGATTTTTAAAGGCAGCATCCAGGCATTAAGCTTCTGTAATATTTCATTGGGCAGGTCACAGGTGCTGTCGGTGATCAACGCAATTTTTTCAGCAAACATTAATTTCCCCCATTTTAATACATATTTTCCCGATATATTTTCGCTGCGGCTCAATGTTTCACCTTTATTTTTTTAATAACATTAAAATTAAACTAAAATAACCCATGCCGTTTTTTGCGGCATTAGCAGAGGATGAAAATATAGTTGCTTGTTTTAAAAAGATAACAATTATTTATTTTATTGGAAGGAAAATACAAATTTATTTAGAATAGGAAAAAGTATAACTAATATTGGAGGGATTGGTTGTGCTAATAGAAGGGGCAATGATTTTAACATGGCTGAGTGCGGGCGCGGCAGTGGGTTCACTTTTGACCTACCGCTTGGTTAGAGGTACGATGAGCCAGGAAAAAGAAGAAGAATTACGCAACACTATTGTAGAAAACGAAGCATTGAGCCGGACTAACAGTATCTACCGGGAACGCATTGAACAGCTGGAAAACGCTTTGTTCAGCAATGATAAATATCTGGAGATGGCCGGTGAAATTGAGCGTTTAAGCGCTGATAATTTTAAACTGCGCGGTAAGCTCAGGGATTTGGCGTGCCTGGTAGAGGCGGAAAAGAAAAAGACCACCTGGGAGCGGGTGGAGCGGCTTGAAAAAACGGTTTTAGAAATGCGTCGCCGCTTGGAAAATGAACAATACCGGTCGGAAATCCTGTATCCGGCGGACTTCTTGCCGGCCAAAACGGAGATTGCCGTATCGGCGGTGGAATCAACAGCGACGGAAAAACCGGACCCGGAAAAGCCCGGAAAATGGGCTGCTATACTGAGGGCTAGAAAATTATAAAGTGCTTATTGTAATTTAGATGGTTTTCTCATATTATTATATCAGTACTCATGGGATTGTTTTGCGGTGTTTGTCTGTCCTGCTTATGAATAGGCGAATCATCTGTCAAAGGTTCCATAGGGTAATAATAATTCATAAGGGGGACAATTTCAGGGTATGGTTTTTTCGGACAAGGTTTTGGTATGTAAAGATTGTGGTGAGGAGTTTGTGTTTACAGCCGGCGAACAAGAGTTTTTCTTTGAAAAGGGTTTTGAAAACTCACCTTCCCGCTGTCCGGACTGCCGCAAGGCACGCCGTCAGAACAACAACTTCCGTGCCGGTGGTGCAAGGGAAAGACAAATGTATGAAGTGGTTTGTGATGAGTGCGGCGCAATGACAAGTGTACCTTTCAAGCCGAATGGCAGCAGGCCGGTTTATTGCAAAGATTGCTATCAAGCCAAGCGGTCAAGCCGTTCCTGGGCATAAGTTGCGCTTATATATTTCGCATGATACAACAAAAGTATGAAGTGCATAGCATGGTTGTTTCTATTAGTGTCAATAATAACCGGCGGACGGGTTTTATGCCCTTGGCCGGTTTTTTGTTTTCATCGTGCATTGTGTTTCCTTTTCGAGGATAAAATAAAAAAATCCTACATGACATAACGGAGGTCATCACATGTTTTATTTCCGCACTGTTACGGTTAATCCGCCGCTGCCGGAACGCATTGCACGTCTGCGTGATTTGTCTTATAACCTTTGGTTTAGCTGGCACAGCCCGGCCAGGGAACTGTATAAAGATATCAATCCAAGACTTTGGGAGTTGGTGGAGCACAATCCGGTAAAATTTTTGCTGCGGGTGCGCCGGGAGGAATTGGATCAGGCGGCCGCTGATCAGGAATATTTAAAAAAATATGATACCGTACTGAATGACTTTGATCGTTATATGTACGGAGACAAATGGTTTGGCAAAGCGCACCCTCGTTATAAAGATAAAACTATTGCTTATTTTTCCGCGGAGTTTGGCTTGCATGAATCCTGCCCGATTTACTCCGGAGGACTTGGTGTGTTGGCCGGCGATCATACAAAATCGGCCAGCGATCTGGGTTTGCCGTTTATAGGTGTAGGCTTGCTCTACAAACATGGTTACTTTAACCAAATTATCAATTTAGATGGTTGCCAGGAAACTTATTATCCTGATCTGAATTTTAATGAGATACCGGTCACGCCTGTAGTTGGGGATAGCGGACTGGATACCACTGTAGCGGTGGAACTACCCGGCAGATCCCTGTTTATAAGAATATGGAAAGTACAAGTGGGATTGTCGCGGTTATTTCTGCTGGATACCGATCTTCCTTTAAACATGGAGGAGGATCGTAAAGTTACCGGCCAGTTGTACGGCGGTGGGCGGAGAATGCGCATTATTCAGGAAATAGTGCTTGGTGTGGGGGGGGTCAGGGCATTAAGAGTATTGGGAATAACCCCGTTTGCCTGGCATATTAACGAGGGACATGCGGCCTTTTTGACGCTGGAGCGGTTGCGGGAGATGGTTAGCGAGGGAGTTCCCGCGTCCACAGCCAGGGAAGCCATTCGAGCCAACACTATATTTACCACTCATACTCCCGTACCCGCCGGGCATGATGTTTTTGATCGGCACATGGCGGAAAAATATTTGGCTGAGCTGTGCCGCGATACCGGTATGGAATGTGATACATTATTGGATTTAGGTTGGGACGCCGAACAAAACGAGTTTAACATGACGGTTTTGGCTATGCGCATGGCGGGTTTTTGCAATGGGGTCAGTAAACTGCACGGAGAAGTGACCCGCCAGATGTTGCACCGTTTTTATCCCGCCATACCGGTGGAGGAGGTTCCGGTTACCTCGGTGACCAACGGGGTGCATACCGGTTCCTGGATCGACGAAACGTGGAAAAATATTTTCAGTAAACACCTGGGGAAAAATTGGGCGGATCAG